>NZ_CAIUXT010000136.1 GCF_903903185.1 uncultured Rhodoblastus sp. | reverse complement strand
CTCCAGCTCCACGGCCACGTCGAGCAGCGGATCGTCCTTGATGCCGAGTTCTTTCAGCACGTCATGGGCGGTCTTCGCCATCAGTTTTGCGCGCGGGTCGTAATTTTTATAGACGCGATGGCCGAAACCCATCAGGCGGAAGGGATCGTTCTTGTCCTTGGCCTTGGCGATGAATTTGGGAATATTCTCGACCGTGCCGATCTCCGACAGCATTTTCAGCGCCGCTTCATTGGCGCCGCCATGCGCGGGACCCCACAGGCAGGCGATGCCGGCGGCGATACAGGCGAAGGGATTGGCGCCGGAGGAGCCGGCCAGACGCACGGTCGAGGTCGAGGCGTTCTGCTCGTGATCGGCGTGGAGGATGAAGATCTTGTCGAGCGCGCGCGCCAGAACCGGATTGACGTTATAATCCTCGCAGGGGACGGCAAAGCACATGCGCAGGAAGTTCGAAGTATAGTCGAGCGAGTTTTTGGGGAAGATGAACGGCTGGCCGATCGAATATTTGTAGGCCATGGCCGCCATGGTCGGCATTTTGGCGATGATGCGCATGGTGGCGATCACGCGCTGATGCGGATCGGCAATGTCGGTGGAATCGTGATAAAAGGCCGAAAGCGCGCCGACTGTGGCAACCATGACCGACATCGGATGGGCGTCGCGGCGGAAGCCCTGGTAGAACCTCGCCATCTGCTCGTGCACCATGGTGTGGCGCGTGATGCGATTGTCGAAATCGATCTTTTGCGCCGGGGTCGGCAATTCGCCATAAAGCAGCAGATAGCAGGTTTCGAGGAAGTCCCCGTTTTCGGCGAGCTGTTCGATCGGATAGCCGCGATAGAGCAGAACCCCGGCGTCGCCGTCGATATAGGTGATTTTCGATTCGCAACTGGCGGTGGAGGTGAAGCCGGGATCGTAGGTGAACATGCCGGTCTGCGCATAAAGCTTCCCGATATCGGCCACCGCCGGTCCGATGCTGCCATGCCGGATCGGCATGTCCACCGTTTTGTCGGCGAATAGGAAATTGCCCGTTTCACTCATGAGGAACCGCCTTTTAGCTGAAGCGTCCGACCAGCGGTTCGCCGCCGGTCCGGCGCCAGAAGGGCCGCAAATCGCAGGAAAATCGCATCTACTTTTGTGCGTTGCACCTGAGTAGCCGATTGTTGGCGCCGGTTCAAGGCGATGATTCGTTAAACCAAAGGGCGCCTCCGGTGCGCCATTTTGGAAAAATTCGACCGTCCGCGCCAAAGCCGCAGAAAAACCATCCAGATATCCGGCGCGCGGGAAAACAAACGGCGTGCCGGCCGTTCACGTCGAGGCGTCGGCGATTCTCCCCAGACTCTCCTCGCGGCCCAGCGTTTCGAGCACGTCGAAAATTCCCGGCGAGGTGGAGCGGCCGGTCAGGGCGGCCCGCAACGGCTGGGCGACCTGCCCGAGTTTGGCGCCGGAATCGCCGACATAGGCGCGAACGGCCGCCTCGGCCGCCGCCGCCGTCCAGTCCGGCAATTGCCCGAGCCGGGGCGCCAGAGCGGCGACATGGGCGCGGCCCTCGGGGCTCAAGATCTGGCTCGCCTGCTCGTCATAGGCCAAGGGCCGCGCGGCAAACAGGAATTGCGCGCCATCGAGCAGTTCGATCAGGGTCTTGGCGCGTTCCTTGAGCCCGGGCAGCGCCCGCGCCAATTGCGCCTTCCTGACGTCGTCGAGCTTTGCGGCCGCTTCCGCGCCGCCCGGCAGATAGGGCAGGGAGGCGATGAATTGGGCCAGCAGCGCATCGTCGGGCATGGCGCGCAGAAAGTGGCCGTTCATGTTCTCGAGCTTGGCGAAATCGAAGCGGGCCGGCGAGCGATGGACCTGATCGAGCGAAAAAGCCTCGATCAGCTCCTCGGTGGAGAAAAACTCGCGGTCGCCCTGGCTCCAGCCGAGCCGCGCCAGATAGTTCCGCAGCGCCTCGGGCAGGAAACCCATGGCGCGATAGGCGTCGACGCCGAGCGCGCCATGGCGCTTCGACATTTTGGCGCCGTCTTGCCCGTGAATCAGCGGAATATGCGCCCAGGCCGGAGGGGTCCAGCCCATTGCCCGATAAATATGGCTTTGCCGCGCGGCATTGGTCAGATGGTCGTCGCCGCGCAGAATCTGGGTGACGCCCATGTCGTGATCGTCCACCACCACGGCCAGCATATAGGTGGGGTTGCCGTCGGAGCGCAGCAGCACGAGATCGTCGAGGTCCTTGTTGGGGAAGGTCACTTTCCCCTGCACCTTGTCGTCGATCACGGTCTCGCCGTCGCGCGGCGCCTTGAGCCGCACGACCGGCTTGCGGCCCTCAAGGATCGCCGCCGCTTCCTGCGCCGATCCGCCGAGGTCGCGCCAGCGCCCGTCATAGCGCGGCGGCCTGCCTTCCGCGCGCGCCAGTTCGCGCATCTCGTCGAGTTCGGCGGCGCTGGCGTAGCATTTGTACGCCGCGCCCTTGGCCAGCATTTCCTCGACCGCTTCGCGGTGGCGCGCGGCGCGCGAAAACTGATGGACGACCTCGCCGTCCCAGTCGAGGCCGAGCCATTTCATGCCGTCGACGATGGCGTCGATCGCCGCATCGGTCGAGCGTTCGCGGTCGGTGTCCTCGATGCGCAGCAGCATTTTTCCGCCGCTCTGGCGGGCGAGCAGCCAGTTGAACAGCGCCGTGCGCGCGCCGCCGATATGCAGATAGCCGGTCGGCGAGGGAGCAAAACGCGTCACTACGGAGTCGGTCATCGGCAAAAAAACCTTGAATTTCGGGCGGATCGCTTTTTCACGCCGGCGCGCTCGTGTAGCATGGGCGTCGGCGGCAAAAAAAGAGGCAAATGTTCATGGCGTCCGCGCCAAGGGAACTGACCGGCCCGGTTTCGCGCGGCGGCGCGGGCGCGGGCTGGTCCTTCAGGGCGCTTTTGAGGGCCTTCGTGGCGCGCGCGGGAGCGGCGCTCGAGGAGGAATGGGCGCTGCGCCGGCCTTTTCTGTGGCTGCCGGCGGCGATGGGCGCGGGGGCGATTTTCTATCTTGTCGCGGCGACCGAACCGGCGCTCTGGGTGGTCGGCCCTTTCACCCTGATCTGCGCCGCCCTGGCCCGGCTGGCGCGCGAAAAGCGCGCGGTTTTCGCCTGTCTGGCGGCGCTGGCGGCGCTCGGCGCCGGCGAGACGTTCGGGGCGTGGCGCGCCGCGCGCGTCGATGCGCCGGTCCTCGACCGGGTTCTGGTCGGCGAAGTCGCCGGTTTCGTCGAGGAGGTGGATTTTCGCGCGCAGGGCGCGCGCTTCCTGCTGCGCGTCAGCGAAGCGCAGGGGCTCGCGCCGGACAAGACGCCTTTTCGCATGCGCCTGACCTCGCGCGGCCGCCCGAATTTCGCCGCCGGCGATTTCGTCGTCGTCAAGGCGCGGCTGCTGCCGCCCGCCCATCCTTCGCTGCCGGGCGGCTATGATTTCGCGCGCGACGCCTATTTCGCCCGTATCGGCGCGGTCGGCAACACGCTGACGCCGCCACAGGCGGTTCCGCCGCCCGAGTCCGCCGGCTGGCGCTTCGGTTTTTTCGCCGCCGTCGACCGGGCGCGCAATGCGCTGGCGCTGCGGGTCGCCGACGCCATTGGCGGCGATAATGGCGCCATCGGCGCGGCCATGGTCACCGGCAAGCGCGATCTCCTGTCCGAGGAGGCGAAGGAAACCATCCGCAAGGCAGGCATTTTCCACATCATCACCATTTCCGGCGTGCAGATGACTTTGGTTGCCGGCATTTTCTTCGTCGGCCTGCGGCGGCTGATGGCGTTTTCGCCGACGCTGGCGCTCAACTATCCGATCAAGAAATGGGCCGCCGGCCTGGCCATCGCCGGCGCCTGCCTTTACGCGCTGTTCACCGGATCGCGCGTCGGCTCGGAACGGGCGCTGTTCATGACCCTGATTTTGCTCGGCTCGGTGCTCGCCGACCGGCCCGCGCTGACCATGCGCAATCTGGCCTTCGCCGCTTTGGCGGTGATCGTCCTGCAACCCGAGGCGCTGCTCGGCGCAAGTTTCCAATTGTCCTTCGCCGCCGTGGCGGCGCTGGTGGCGGTTTATGAATCGCGCGCCGCCGCGCGCAGCTTTGTTCCAGGCGGCCAGGCCGGGCCCACCGCCGCGCCACGCGAACGGGAGGCGCGCGCGCTGGCGCAAGATCTTGCCGAGCGCAGCCGGCACGGCGTTTTTGGCGCGCTGTTCGCCACTTTCTGCGCTACGTCCGCCACGGCCTCGTTCATGGCCTATGATTTTCACGAGTTGAGCCCCTATGTGCTGATCGGCAACCCGCTGACGCTGGCGATGATCGAGCTTTTCGCCGTGCCGGCGGCCTTGCTCGGTTCGGTGCTATATCCGTTCGGGCTCGACGCTTGGGTCTGGTCCTATCTCGGCGCCGGAATCGCCATCGTCATGAAAATCGCCGGCTGGATCGGCGCGGCGCCCGGCGCCAGTATTTCGCTTCCGGCCTTCGCGCCCTGGTCGATTGTCTGCCTGACCCTCGCAGTGCTTTCCGCCGTGCTGTGGCGCACCGCCCTCATGCGGCTGACCGCCCTGCCGCTGCTGGCGCTCGGCCTGCTCGGCGCGGCGAGCGGCGGGCGCTTCGATCTGGCGGTTCCGCCGTCCGGCGACATGGCGGCGCTGCGCGACGCCGACGGCCAATTGACGCTGCTCGGCAAGAAAAACGACGCTTTCGCCGCCGAACAATGGCTGCGCGCCGACGCCGATCCGCGCAACGGCGCCGAGCGGGCCGGCCATTGCGACGCCCTTGGCTGCGTCGGGCGACTGCGCAATGGCGAGTCCGCCGCGCTGGTGCTCGATTATGCCGCTTTCCACGAGGATTGCGCACGCGCGCAGGTGGTGATCTCGCCGCTTTACGCCCCAAGATCCTGCGCGCCGAAAATCCTGCTCGACCGGGCGCGGCTGGCGGAGACCGGCGCGGTGACGCTGGCTTTCGGCGAGAATGGCGTGGAATGGCGGACCGCCCGGGCGCCCGGCGAAAATCGGCCCTGGTCGCCCGCGCCGCGTCGTCGCGTCATTGCCGCTTCGACGCCGCATGGCGTTTCGCGCGCGCCCGTTGCGGCGCGCGACGACGATGCTTCCGAAGAAATCGCCGAGTAACGGTCGTGCGCCAGATGTCCCTCTCCCCGCAGGCGGGGAGAGGGAGTCAAAGCGCTTCAATACTTGCGCACCAGACTCACCAGCTTGCCCTGGATATTCACCCGGTCGGGACCGAAAATCCGCGTTTCATAGGCGGGATTCGCGGCTTCGAGCGCGATCGAGGCGCCGCGTTTGCGCAGGCGCTTCAGCGTCGCCTCCTCTTCGTCGATCAGGGCGACCACGATGTCGCCGGATTCCGCCGTGTCCTGCTTCTTGATGACGACGGTGTCGCCGTCGAGGATGCCGGCCTCGATCATCGAATCGCCGCGCACTTCGAGCGCGTAATGTTCGCCGCTCGACAAGAGGTCGGGCGGCAGCGAGATCGAATGCGAGCGCGTCTGCAACGCGGAGATCGGCGTGCCGGCGGCGATCCGTCCCATGACCGGAATGGCGACCTGCTGAGAGAAATCGGCCGCGTCGCCGTTGGCGCCGCCGCGGGTCTTGCCGAGATTGCCCTCGATGACGCCGAAGGCGGAGCGTCCCGAACGCGGCGTGGCCGGGGTCGAGGATTCCGGCAACCGAAGCACTTCGAGCGCGCGGGCGCGATTGGGCAGGCGGCGGATGAAGCCCCGCTCCTCCAGCGCCATGATCAGCCGGTGAATGCCCGATTTGGAGCGCAGATCCAGCGCGTCCTTCATTTCGTCGAAGGAGGGCGGCACGCCGGTCTCCTTGAGGCGCTCGTGGATGAAGCGCAATAATTCGCTCTGCTTTTTCGTCAGCATTTTACCGCCTCTTGCTTGCCCTTCGCGCCATCTACGCCTCATCCCCGCGAAGGCGGAGAATCGACCAAAGACAGATCATGAACAAAACATAGACGTTCGCGCTTGGTTCCGCAATTGGAAATTTTGGCGACCCGACCTGTGCAAACCGCGCTCCGGGCGCAGGCTAATCGAGCTTCTTTCCCAGTCTTCCGGCGAGGTCCTGAATATACTGGAAGGCGGCGCGACCCGAACGGGAGCCGCGCGTGATCGCCCATTCGAGCGATTCGGCGCGAATCTGCTCTTCCGGCGCTTCGAGCCCAAAATATTTTGCATAGGCGAAGACCATGGCGAGATAATCGTCCTGGCTGCATTTGTGGAAGCCGAGCCACAGGCCGAAGCGGTCCGAGAGCGAGACTTTTTCCTCCACCGCCTCGCCGGGATTGATCGCGGTCGAGCGCTCGTTGTCCATCATGTCGCGCGGCAGCAGGTGGCGGCGGTTGGACGTCGCGTAGAACAGCACATTGCCTGGTCGGCCCTCGACGCCGCCCTCCAGCGCCGCCTTGAGCGATTTATAGGAGGCGTCGCCGCCATCGAACGACAGATCGTCACAGAACACGAGGAAGGAAAACGGAGCGTCGCGCAAAAAACCCATCAGCGCGGGCAGGGACTCGATGTCCTCGCGGTGGATCTCGATCAGTTTGAGGCCGGCGAATCCGGGTTCGCCGGCAAGCCTCGCGTTGACGTCGGCATGGGCGGCCTTGACCAGCGAGGACTTGCCCATGCCGCGCGCGCCCCACAGCAGCACATTATTGGCCGGCAGGCCGCGCGCGAAACGCTCGGTATTGCCAAGCAATTGATCGCGCAGAAAATCGACGCCGCGCAAAAGGCCGATTTCGACGCGGCTGACTTTTTGCACCGGCGCCAGTGTTTGGGTTTCGGCGCGCCAGACGAAAGCGTCGGCGCCGGCAAAATCCGGCTTTTGCGGCGGCGGCGGGCTCAGCCGCTCCAGCGCCTGCGCGATGCGGGCGAGCAAATCATTCGTATTTTGAGAGGCGGGCGAGGTCATGCGGGGCGTCCGGAGGGGCCTGATGGCGACCCCATTAGGCGGCGGCGGCAAAAGACTCAAGCCTTGGAGCGCTTGGCGTTATTGCTTTCGGCTTTTGAGCCGCTATAGTCCGCCAAAAATTCGGTTCCCGGCGCAGCCCTCGAGCGCCCAAAGCGGAAAGCGCGACATGTTTTTGATTTCTCCTGCCTATGCGCAGACGGCGGGCGCCTCCGCCGGCGCCGACGTGCTGATCCAGATGGCGCCCTTCGGCATCATTCTGCTGATCATGTATTTTCTGATCCTGCGGCCGCAGCAGCAGCGCGCCAAGGCGCATCAGGAATTGATCTCCAATCTGCGTCGCGGCGACACGGTGGTGACCAATGGCGGGCTGATCGGCAAGGTCACCAAGACCATCGACGATTCCGAGATCGAGATCGAGATCGCCCCCAATGTCCGCGTGCGCCAGAGCCGGGCGGCCATTGCCGATGTGCGCGCCAAGGGCGAACCGGTCAAGGATCCCGCCTGAACTGGCCAAGAACAATGGAATAGCCGCAAACAATGCTGCGCTTCGCTCCCTGGAAAATCGCCTTCACGCTGGCCGCGTCGCTGATTGCGTTCCTGATCTGCCTTCCCAGCATGATCGGGCCGCAGAACCGCGCCGCGCTCGCCGCCCATCTGCCGTCCTGGCTGCCGCCCAATGGCATCGTGCTCGGCCTCGATCTGCAGGGCGGCGCGCATCTGCTCTATGAGGTGGATCGCGCCGACGTGATCCGCAGCATGGTCGGCAATCTGCGCGACGATCTGCGCCGGCTGCTGCGCGAGGAAAAGATCGGCATTTCCGGCGGCATCGGCATCAACGCGCGCGGCGTGCAGGTGCGCATTCCCGACGCCGCCGACCGCGCCCGCGTCCTGCCCAAACTCGCCGCGCTGGTGCCGCTTTCCAGCGCCGGCCCCGGTTCGGGGCTCGACATCGTCGAGGGCGAGGACGGGCTGCTGAAGCTCAACATTTCCGACGCCGCCATCGACAACAAGGTCAAGCGCGCGGTCGAACAGACCATCGAAGTACTCAACCGGCGCGTCAACGGCCTCGGCACCACCGAGCCGAACATCCAGCGCCAGGGCGCCGACCGCGTGCTGGTCGAAGTGCCTGGCCTGCAAGACACCAACCGGCTCAAGGAAATCGTCGGCACCACGGCCAAGCTGGAGTTCCGCCTCGTCGCCGACCCCGGCGCCAATCCGGGCGATGTCGACCAGCTGGAGCAGACCGACCAGCCCGGCAGATTGCCGGTCGAAAAACAGGTGATGGTGCAGGGCGAGGATCTGACCGACGCCACGCCGGGGTTCGATTCGCGCAATGGCGAGCCGGTGGTCAATTTCCGCTTCAACATTCGCGGCGGCCAGCAATTCGGGCAGGCGACCTCGGCCAATGTCGGGCGGCCCTTCGCCATCGTGCTCGACAACAAGGTGATTTCGGCGCCGCGCATCCTCGGGCCGATCACCGGCGGCTCGGGCCAGATTTCCGGCCGCTTCACCGTCGAACAGGCCAATAATCTCGCCATCCTGCTGCGCGCCGGCGCGCTGCCGGCCAAGCTGACCATTGTCGAGGAGCGCACCGTCGGCCCCGGCCTAGGCCAGGATTCGATCGACGCCGGCAAGAAGGCGGCCTATTGGGCGGCGGCGCTGGTGGTCGCCTATATGCTGATGACCTATGGCGTGTTTGGAATCTTCGCCAATGTCGCGCTGCTGATCCATATTTCGTTCATCTTCGCCGCGCTGGTGCTGCTGCGCGCCACCCTGACCCTGCCCGGCATCGCCGGAATCGTGCTGACCATCGGCATGGCGGTGGATTCCAACGTGTTGATCTACGAGCGCATCCGCGAGGAATCCCATGCCGGCCGCTCGATTGTTTCGGCGCTCGACGCGGGCTTCAACCGCGCCTTCGCAACAATCGTCGATTCCAACGTGACGATGTTCGTGGTGGCGGCGATTCTCTACTTTCTCGGCGCCGGTCCGGTGCGCGGCTTCGCCGTGTCGCTGGCGCTCGGCATTCTGACCACCATCGTCACCGCCGTCACCATGACGCGGATGATGATCGCCCTTTGGTATCGCTACGCCCGCCCGACCAAGCTTCCGATCTGATCAGGACCTTTTGCCATGAAGCTTTTGCGCCTGGCGCCCGAAAACACCAAGTTCCCGTTCATGCGCTTCCGGCGCGTGTCCTATCCGTTTTCGGCGGTGCTCTCGATCGTTTCGGTGATCCTTTTCCTGACCGTGGGCATGAATTTCGGCATCGATTTTTCCGGCGGCACGCTGCTCGAAGTGCAGGCGAAATCCGGCATCGCCGATCTCTCCTACATCCGCGACCTGTCCGACCACCTCGGGCTCGGCGATCTCGAAGTGCAGGGCTTTGGCTCGCAGGCCGACGCCTCGATCCGCTTCGGCATGCAGCCGGGCGGCGACGTGGCGCAGCAGGCGGCGGTGGAAAAGGTCCGCAAGGCGCTCGGCGAGTCCTACGATTTCCGCCGCGTCGAAGTGGTCGGCCCGCGCGTCTCCAACGAACTGGTGCAGTCCGGCACGCTCGGCGTGGTGCTGTCGATTCTGGCGGTGCTGGCCTATCTGTGGTTCCGCTTCGAATGGCAATTCGCCATTGGCGCGATCATCGCCACGATGCACGATTTGCTGCTGACGGTCGGCTTTTTCTCGATCACCCAATTGGAGTTCAACACCACGTCGATCGCGGCGATCCTGACCATCGTCGGCTATTCGCTCAACGAAACCGTGGTGGTGCTCGACCGCATCCGCGAAAATATGCGCAAGTTCAAGAAAATGCCGACCGATCAGCTCATCGATACGTCGATCAACGCCGTGCTGCCGCGCACCCTGATGACCGCGACCACGGTTTTCCTGGCGCTGCTGTCGCTGGTGATCTTTGGCGGTCAGGTGATCCGCTCGTTCTCGCTGGCGATGATGTGGGGCATATTCGTCGCCACTTATTCCTCGATTTTCATCTGCTCGCCGACCTTGATCTATCTCGGCCTGCGCAATGAAAACCGCGCCGCCTCCGACGAAGTCACGGGGCTGGGCGGCAAATCCGGCGCGCGGCCGCTTTCGGGCGCCTGAATTGGCGGAAGGGCGCAGATACGAGGGCTTTACCCCTGGCCTTCACCCGATCGACGGCATCGCCGCCGGCGGCTTCCAGTTCGCCGGCATGACCCATCGCGGCTCGCTGCTGGCGCTGCCGGACGGCATCCACGCCTATGCGCCCGAAACTTTCGCAGCAGTGGACGAGGCGTCGCTCGCGCCTTTGTTCGCCTTGCCGCGCGGCAGCGTCGATTTATTGCTGTTTGGATGCGGCGCAATGCTGCTGCCGGTTCCGCCGGCTCTGCGCCAGCGTCTGCGGGCGCTCGGCATCGGCTGCGACCCGATGAGCACCGCCGCCGCCTGCCAGACCTATAATATCCTGCTGGGGGAAAAGCGCCCGGTCGGCGCGGTGCTGATCGCGGCGTGATGGCGCGCCATAGCTACAATGCGAGGTACTCGGGGACTGGATACGAATTGCGCGGCATCCATTCTTGTCGCGTCGGCCCGTCGCTGCGTCGCAATTCGTTTTCAGTCCCCGACTTCCGGGACGGTTTTAGCTAGACGATTTCGAGGCTCCGATCATCGTGAATACTAAGAAGCATGAATGGATCAAAAAACTTGCTGCGGGAAGCGCCGCAATCGCCGACATGAAACTTGCTTCAGACATCCCGGATGCTGCCCTGGATGCCGACGCGTTTTCTCTCGCCAACTGTGACGCTCATTGTCGCCTGATTGCCCGAGCGATCGGAGATTTGCTAAAGAGCAACTCCACGTCGAAATCTAATGCCCGAAATTTAATTCGCCGCCTGATCTCACGAGATACATATGGCGCTTTTGCAGAACTCGCTGCGTATGATTGGCTGGCCCAGTGTCCTCTGAAGTTCACAACGGAAGTCGCCATGACCTCAAGCGACGTTTTGGCCACCGAGGGATCGACCCTCGACGGTCGGATCGAATTTGGCAGCATGTATTTTGACATCAAAGCTTTTGGCTCCAACGGGAGATTGGCTCAACGTTTGAAGGAACGATTAGAAAAAGAAATTCCCGACGAGCAGGTTCTTATCGAGGAGTCGTGGGACCTATCCTTTGATATATTTAGTGATCTGATCGAAACGGCGCCGGATATTGCCAATGAACTCAGACAGAAAGGCATGGTGAGGAAAGGTCCGATGGTGATCCGACTGGATTCCGTGAAACCTGTGACGATCATTGGTCGCAACGTTGAGCCATATCGCCTCGCAAAAGCGAACGTTCACTACCCCTTTCGCGACGCTAAGCAATTCACCCGAAATAATCCGTTTATACTAATATTGGTGGTGCATCCTTGGTTCAACTACCTTTCAATTTACAACGATTTCGCCGGGATTGATACCGCTTTTACTCGCTCGCTTGCTCGCCGCGCCTTCATGCAATTTTCCCACGACTCAACGCCTCTTACTTCCATTGCTAAAAAGGTCCCAGCCGATGTGACCATTGGCGATGCCTCGCGTCTCTTATCGGCGATTTTTTTTGTTAACGTTTGGCCAAAAGATGCGGACTCAAGCATCAAATATGCTATGCCTTCATGGTTGTATTTGAACCCGCGAGCGACACATCGTTTGACGTATTGGCACGCAAAGTTTTTTTGCGCTCAGAATCCGAACGGAACTCAAATCGATGGCTTCGCTGACGATGACTACTAGCGCCGGACGGTGGCTTTGGGTTGGCGCAATCGCAGCAACTATAACCTTTACCGCAATCGCAAGCGGCTCCGAGAAAGCTGCTCCAGTATGGAAACAGCCCGCACCTGGAACCAAAGCATTTCTTGGTGATGATGGAGGGGGCGTCAATACGGCGACCGTATGCGACACTGCGGACCGGTACCGGGATTGGCTTAAATACGAGCATCCGCCCGGATGCCAGACCTTTCAGCACGATTTGCCTGTTGTTATAGAAGTCATCACTTATAATCCTGTTGAAGACAACAAGGGTGCAATGGGGCTTCCGATTGCGAAGGTACATATTCCAACAAAAAATTTTGTAGGATATATTCTATTACTTAGCCTCCACCCGCTGGTGCCAAAAGGAACAATCGTTAATTTCAAAAAAATCGGGAACGATACACTACGGTTGTTCCCGACGGCAAGAATAGGTTCGATTGATGCTGCGACAGGGTTGGATTTAGGAGAGCGCTGCTCGGCAAGCGTCATCAGCTACGACCCGTCTAAAGACCATGAACGGGATCTGCACGTGACAATTCTCGACGGCGTCCATGCTGGGCAAAGCGGCTGGATGAGTTCTTTTGGCGCGCACGGGGACGACGGGACTCTGGTTGACCAATT
Organism: uncultured Rhodoblastus sp.; assembly: GCF_903903185.1. Taxonomy (GTDB): domain Bacteria; phylum Pseudomonadota; class Alphaproteobacteria; order Rhizobiales; family Beijerinckiaceae; genus Rhodoblastus. The sequence goes on along the minus strand of NZ_CAIUXT010000136.1, from coordinate 55,227 downwards.
CTTCCAATCCGTACTTGACAACAATGCGCGTTGACGCCTGATCTTTAGAGTAGAGGAAATTCTGTGCGCGCCAATCCATCCCGGAAGTCGGGGACAGGAAACGAATCACGACCCGATCAAAGTCGCCAAAAAGGAAAACCGCAACGCGCCATGAGTATCCAGTCCCCGCCCTTCCTCGCGCCGTGGCTGCCGAAAGTCATCCGCCGCGTCGCATCACCTCCCACAAGGGGAGAAGGGATCATGCTAAATAGCGCCCGCCGGGGGGAGGGGCCGGCGGGCGCTGAGGCGTACGAGCGATTAACACGCCCGTACGTTGACCTCGGAAGGAACGGCCAAACCTTACGGCGCCTCTATAAACGATTAACGAACTATGATCGCCCCTGGATCAGGACGGAACCCAAAAATTTTGCAAAGCAGCATTGCGATTTTTGCAAAGCAGCATAGGCCTCAGGCCGCCGCTTCCCTTGACCCGGGCCGGCGCAGCAGAACCTCCTTCAAAAACTGTCCTGTATAGGAAGCGGGTTCGCGCACGATGGCCTCCGGAGGTCCTTCGGCGACAATGGTTCCGCCGCCGTCGCCGCCTTCCGGCCCCATGTCGATCACCCAGTCCGCCGTCTTCACCACTTCGAGATTATGCTCGATCACCACCACGCTGTTGCCCTGATCGACCAGTTCATGCAGCACTTCAAGAAGCTTTTTCACGTCGTGGAAATGCAAGCCGGTAGTCGGTTCGTCGAGAATATAGAGCGTGCGCCCCGTCGAGCGCCGCGACAATTCCTTCGACAATTTGACGCGCTGGGCTTCGCCGCCGGAAAGGGTCGTGGCCTGCTGGCCGACTTTTACATAACCCAGACCGACGCGCGAAAGCGTCTGCATCTTGTCGCGGATCGACGGCACCGCCTTGAACAGGTCGGCGGCCTCTTCGACCGTCATGTCGAGCACATCGGCGATGCTGCGGTCGCGATAGCGCACTTCCAGCGTTTCGCGGTCATAGCGCCGGCCCTTGCAGACGTCGCAGGTGACATAGACGTCGGGCAGAAAATGCATTTCGATCTTGATCACGCCGTCGCCCTGGCAGGCTTCGCAACGTCCGCCCTTGACGTTGAAGGAGAAGCGTCCCGGCCCGTAACCGCGCGCCTTGGCCTCCGGCAGGCCAGCGAACCAGTCGCGGATCGGCGTGAAGGCGCCGACATAGGTGGCGGGATTGGAGCGCGGTGTGCGGCCGATCGGCGACTGGTCGATGTCGATGACCTTGTCGATATGCTCCAGCCCTTCGAGCGTGTCGAAAGGCGCCGGATGCTCCAGCGCGCCATTGAGGCGCCGCGCCACCGCCTTGTAGAGCGTATCGACCACCAGCGTCGATTTGCCGCCGCCCGAAACGCCGGTGATGCAGGTGAACAGGCCGAGCGGCAAGTTCGCCGTGACGTTGCGCAGATTGTTGCCGCGCGCGCCCGTCAGCTTCAACATGCGGCGGGGGTCGGGTTTCCGGCGTTTTTTCGGCGCGGCTACGGCGAGACGGCCGGTCAGATAGGCCCCGGTCAGCGAATTTTCATTGGCCATGATGTCGGCCGGGGTTCCCTGCGCGACGATTTCGCCGCCATGGACGCCGGCCCCGGGGCCGACATCGACGACATAATCGGCGGTCAGGATGGCGTCCTCGTCATGCTCGACGACGATCACCGAATTGCCGAGGTCGCGCAGCCGCCGCAAGGTTTCGAGCAGGCGGAAATTATCGCGCTGGTGCAGGCCGATGGAGGGTTCGTCGAGCACATACAAAACCCCGGTCAGGCCCGAGCCGATCTGCGAGGCGAGGCGGATGCGCTGGCTTTCGCCGCCCGACAGGGTCCCCGAACCGCGCGCCAGCGTCAGATAGTCGAGCCCGACATCGACGAGAAACCGCAGTCTCTCGTCGATCTCGCGTAAAATGCGCGCCGAGATCTCGTTGCGCTTGGCGTCGAGCTTTTGCGGCAGGGCGACGAACCATTGTTGCGCCTCGCGCACCGAGAGTTCGGAAATTTGGCCGATATGGGAAAAGTCGATCTTGACCGCCAGCGCCTCGGGCTTGAGGCGAAAGCCCTTGCAGGCGGCGCAGGGGCTGGCCGACATGTAGCGCGAGATTTCCTCGCGCGCCCAATCGCTTTCGGTCTCGATATAACGCCGCTCCAGATTGCGGATCACCCCCTCGAACGGCTTTCTCACCTCATAGGCGCGGGTCCCGTCGGCATAGGTGAACAGCACGTCCCGGTCGCCGGAACCATAGAAAATGGCTTTGTGCGCCTCGGCGGAAAGCGCCGACCAGCGGTCCTCCATGCGGAACTTGAAGACCTTGCCAAGCGCTTCGAGCGTCTGCGCATAATAGGGCGAGGGCGACTTGGCCCAGGGCGCGATGGCGCCCTTGCGCAGGGTCAGTTCGGGATTGGGGACGATCAATTCGGGATCGACCTTCTGCTCGAAGCCGATGCCGCCGCATTTCGGGCAGGCGCCATGGGGATTATTGAACGAAAACAGCCGCGGTTCGATTTCCGAAATCGAAAACCCGGAGACCGGGCAGGAGAATTTCGACGAAAAAACGATGCGCTCGGGCGAAGCCGTTTTTTCGCCATCGCCATCCCGGACGCCTTCGGCGAATTCGACGATGGCCAAGCCATCGGCGAGATCGAGCGCGGTCTCGAAACTCTCCGCGAGACGCGCCGAAATATCGGCGCGCACGACGATGCGGTCGACCACCACCTCGATGTCATGCTTGAGCTTCTTGTCGAGCGCCGGCGCCTCGGCGATGTCGCAGAACTGGCCGTCGATCTTCAGCCGCTGGAAGCCGCGCTTGAGAAATTCCGCGATTTCCTTGCGATATTCGCCCTTTCGGCCGCGCACCACCGGGGCGAGCAGAAACAGCCGCGTGCGCTCGGGCAGGGCCAGCACCCGATCGACCATCTGGCTCACCGTCTGGCTCTCGATCGGCAGGCCGGTGGCGGGCGAATAGGGAATGCCGACGCGCGCCCAGAGCAGGCGCATGTAATCGTTGATTTCGGTGACGGTGCCGACGGTCGAGCGCGGGTTTTTCGACGTGGTCTTCTGTTCGATCGAAATGGCCGGCGACAGGCCGTCGATATGATCGACGTCGGGCTTTTGCATCATTTCGAGAAACTGCCGCGCATAGGCGGACAGGCTCTCGACATAGCGCCGCTGGCCCTCGGCATAAATGGTGTCGAAGGCGAGCGAGGATTTGCCCGAGCCGGACAGGCCTGTGAACACCACCAGCTTGTCGCGCGGAATGGTGAGATCGACATTCTTGAGATTATGTTCCCGGGCGCCGCGCAGCGAAATCACACGGCCCTCGCCGATGCGAAACGCCGCCTGTTCGGAGGTTTCGGCGCTTTGCGCCGGCTTTTGCGGGGAGGGGCCTTTGGCGGGCTTTTTCAACAGGGATTTCTTCGGCGCGGGCTTTTTGGGGGGATTCTTTTTGGCTACGGGCTTGGCTGAATCCATGGTCACATTCCAAAAAACGCGGGGCCGCCAAAAGCGCGCGGCCGGTCCGGCGGGGGCGACGTCCGCCTGTATTTAACGTCAGCGGCCAAAATTTCCACCTTTCGCAGGCTTGCACGATTCGCGCCGATAAGCTAGAACATAAATAGAACATCCTCGGCGCCGGGGATCGGGCCCGCGACGCTGTGGATAAGGACGGATAAGGACGCGCGGCCGGTTTCGCGGGCGTATAGGATGCGCCCGCAGGCGCTGAAAGATCGCGCGTTGATCCCCTCGTACTTGGAGACGCGATGCTTCGCATCGCTTCCTGACATGAGAGGATAAATGAAATCAGTCGAGTAGCCCCCATCCTGAGGAGCGCCGCTAGGCGCGTCTCGAAGGACGAGGGCGGTTCATGGCCGGTTCGTCCAATGGGCAAGCGCCCAATCGGCATACGGCGAATGGCCTTGAGGCCGCGAAACGGACAGGTAGCGAGGAAACCATGGCGGGAAGCGTCAATAAAGTCATTTTGATCGGCAATCTCGGCCGCGATCCGGAGGTCCGGCGTTTCCCATCGGGCGACGCGGTGGTGTCCTTTTCGGTCGCCACCACCGACAGCTGGCGCGACAAGGCCACCGGCGAGCGCAAGGAACGCACCGAATGGCATAATATTTCGATTTTCAACGAGAATTTGGGGAAAGTCGCGGAGCAATACCTCAAGAAGGGCGCCAAGGTCTATATCGAGGGGCAATTGCAGACGCGCGAATTCACCGACAAGGAAGGCCACCAGCGCAAAGCCACCGACGTCGTGCTGACCAAATTCCGCGGCGAGTTGGTGCTGCTCGACGGGCGCGGCGCGCGCGGCGACGACGCCGGCTTCGGCGGCGCCTCGTCGGGCGGCGGTTCCTTTGGCCGGCAATCGCCACTGGAGCGCGGACCCTCGGAGCGCAACGAAGGCGCCGGCGGCGGAAGGGCCTCGGACACAATCGACGACGATATTCCATTCTGAACGGATTCGAAGGAAAACTCTAGAGATTCCACAAGGGATCGCCGCCATCGCGGCGCGCCTTCGCTCCGGCGCAAATATCCCATCCGTCGAGCCAGGGCGTGATTTCTTTTTTCAGGTTGGCGGCAATGTCGCGCCGGTTGGCGTCGTTGAGCTGCGAAGCCGCGTCGACTGTCGCGGCGCCGAGGCCTCCGGTTGGGTGCAGCGCGTTATTGCCCTTCGCGGTCTTGTAATGCAGCATTTCGTGGATCACGAGCGACCCGATCACGTCGCCCTGGGTGAGCTTGGCGATGATCTCGCACTTGGCCGCCGCTCCGCCTTGTTCGAGTTTGGTAAATCCCCAATGGTCGGCGAGAAGGTTGTCCTTGGTCGGCGCGCCGGCGATCGAGTGAAATTCGATCGGCAGCAGATAGACCAGAAAGTCCAGCTTGCCGGGCGCGGGTTTGGCGGCAGTGGCGATGACGATATTCGACGTGTGCGGCGGGTCGCCTTGCTTGACGCTTTTGTTGGCAAAGGCGATGCAATCGTCGAAAAGCGCCTTCACCCGAGTTGTGAGATCCTTGGCGAAGGATCCGATTTTCGTCAGTTCGAAAACGTCGGCGATGTGGATCGTCACGTTGGCCATCGGGCGTCTCTGCTAAAGGGCGAGGCTTCCAGCGTCGATTGACAATCTGGCAGAAAAGTCCGAGCTTTGAAAGCTCCATAGCCGGGTTTTGACACGGGCCTTTCGATGCTGTCGCTGCCGATCCTGCGCAATCTCAGCGCCGCTTATGTCGCAACCCGCAGGCCCGACTGCATCGTGTCCGACTTTCCGGAATATGCGACTGAGGTCGCCGGCCTGTCGGCGCAGCAGACGGCGCAGATCCGCGATCTGGCGGGGCAGGTTTTCGCAAGCCTTTCGAGGCATCCGGCGGCGCGCGCCGTAGTGGTTCTCGGTCACGCCGATGTCGCGCTGCGCGTAAATCCGCCGCAGCGGGCGGCTTTCGAGATGGACGTCAGCGTCAAGCGCGCGCAATCGGGCAAGAAGCTGTTCGAGGCGGAACTGGTCCGAAAGGCCGGCGCCCGATCGGTGCTATATATGTTGCGCCTTGAGGCCTTCGGCATGGGGTCGGCCCATCGCCTCGTGCTCAATCCGCAAAACGAGGCCGACATGCGCCGGAACCGGCGTGTCGAGTTTTTCGTCCTGACCCAGCATGTCAGCGGACCGTCCTGCGACTGCTCCGACTGAGGCGGCCCCATTTTGCAGGCGACGGGCTCTGGCCGAATCGTTTCGCCGGAGCTAACATCCCGCCGTTACCGCGCATGGTCCAAAGCCTCGCCGTCTCAACGGCTGGATCGACCGCAGGCGCGGGCCCCCCGCCCAAATCGCGCATTCCAACCTTTCGCCAGCCTCAATCGACGACCCATCACAGGAGATTTTCATGAACAGAATTCTGCGCTCGGCGGCTCTGGCCGCGTCTCTGGCGCTCGCCGGCGTGGCGATGACCTCCGCCGCCGCTCTGGCCGAGAACGCCCGCGTCAATCTGACCATTTACAAGGCCGGATTCATCGTCGGCGCGTCGGGCGGCCGGGGTACGGTCACCTTCCGCGGCAAGACCTATCCGGTCAATATCGGCGGCGTCAGCCTTGGCGCGACGATTGGCGCCTCCAAGGCGCAACTGGTTGGAACCGCCCATAATCTTCGCACCATCCGCGACATAACCGGAGTTTATACCGCGGCGGGCGCCGGCCTGGCCCTGGCCGGCGGCGGCCGCGTCGCGCAGCTGCAAAACTCCAACGGCGTCGACTTGAAACTTCAGGGCAGGCAGATCGGCTTCATGTTTTCGATCGATCTGAGCGGGCTGCAACTGTCGCTGCGATAATTTCCGCGAACAGATCAATGGGACCAGCCATCGAATGGTTTTTCGGCCGCTGGATGGGCAAATCGCCGGGAGGCGACAGCGAAGGATCGTCGCGAGGCGGTCCTTTGCCGGGTTCGGACTGGTTCATCCCGTGGCGGCGCCTCCGGATCTATCCGATTTGGGAACTCCAGGGCCGCGCTTGTGAAACTTCGGCGGGCGCCCCCTTTGGCCTTTGGGGGTTGATTTTATGCGGGCTTGTTGGCGCCGCCTTCGAAATATCGCCGCAACCTATTGAAATAAAATAATAAAATGAAATCACTGCGGGCCCGGCGAAATTGGCGTTCCGCGCGAGAATCACCTAAGAAGAATAGACCTTTCCCCTGAGCGCAAGGGTCTGTTTTGGCCGATAATAATCAAGAACCGCCGGTTCCGCCCGCCTCCGACATTCGCCCGGTCTCCATCACCGACGAAATGAAGAGCTCCTATCTCGCTTATGCGATGAGCGTGATCGTGAGCCGCGCCCTGCCGGATGTGCGCGACGGCCTCAAGCCGGTGCATCGGCGCATTCTGTTTTCGGCGCAGGAAAACAATTTTCTGCCCGATCGGTCCTATGTGAAATCGGCGCGCATCGTCGGCGAGGTGATGGGCAAGTACCATCCCCATGGCGACGCCGCGATCTACGACGCGCTCGTGCGCATGGCCCAGCCCTTTTCGATGAGCCTGCCGCTGATCGACGGCCAGGGCAATTTCGGCTCGGTGGACGGCGACCGCGCCGCCGCCATGCGGTACACCGAATCGCGGCTGGCGCGGCCCTCGCTGGCGCTGATCGAGGACATCGATTCCGACACCGTCGATTTCCACCCCAATTACGACGGCAAGGAACGCGAGCCGGCAGTGCTGCCGGCGCGGTTCCCCAATCTTCTGGTCAATGGCGCGAGCGGCATCGCCGTCGGCATGGCGACCAATATTCCGCCGCATAATCTTGGCGAGATCATCGACGCCTGCGTCGCGCTGATCGACCGCCCGGACATGACGCTCTCCGAATTGATGGAAATCGTGCCGGGGCCGGATTTCCCCACCGGCGGCGCCATTTTAGGCCGCGCCGGCATAAGGCAGGCCTACGAGACCAGCCGCGGCTCGGTGCTGATGCGCGCCATCTCGACCATTGAGACGATCCGCAAGGACCGCGAAGCCATCATCTTCACCGAAATTCCCTATCAGGTGAACAAGGCGACCTTGATCGAGAAAATCGCCGAACTGGTGCGCGACAAGAAGATCGAGGGCATTTCCGATCTGCGCGACGAATCCGACCGCGAGGGCATGCGCATCGTCATCGAGATCAAGCGCGACGCCGTGGCCGATGTCGTGCTGAACCAGCTCTACCGCTTCACCGTCCTGCAAAGCTCGTTCGGCGTCAACATGATCGCGTTGAACGGCGGCCGGCCGGAAAGCCTGACGATCATGGACTGCCTCAAGGCGTTCATCGATTTCCGCGAGGAAGTGGTCAGCCGCCGCACCAAGTTCCTGCTCAACAAGGCGCGCGACGGCGCCCATATCCAGGTCGGCCTGGCCATCGCCGTCGCCAATATCGACGAAGTGATCCGGCTGATCCGCATCTCCCCCGACGCCGCCGCCGCCCGCGAGGCGCTGATGGAGCGGCTGTGGCCGGCGCGCGAAATGGCGCCTTTGGTGGCGCTGATCGCCGACCCGCGCCACGGCATCGACGCGGACGGCAATTGCCGCCTGTCCGAAGCCCAGGCCCGCGCCATTCTCGAATTGCGCCTGCAAAGGCTGACCGCGCTCGGCCGCGACGAAATCGCCGAAGCCCTCAACCGGCTGGCGGCGGAAATCGCCGAATATCTCGCCATTCTGGCGTCGCGCGAAAAATTGTTCGGCATCGTCAAGGACGAAATGCTGGCGGTCAAGACCGCCCATGCCGTCCCGCGCCGCACCCAGATCCTCGATGTCGAAGGCGACATGATGGACGAGGACCTGATCCAGCGCGAGGACATGGTCGTCACCGTTTCGCACGCCGGCTATATCAAGCGCGTGCCGCTCTCGACCTATCGCGCGCAACGGCGTGGCGGCAAGGGCCGCTCCGGCATGCAGACGCGCGAGGAGGATTTCGTCCAGCGGCTGTTCGTCGCCTCGACCCATGCGCCGGTTCTGTTCTTCTCCTCGCTCGGCCAGGTCTACAAGGAAAAGGTCTGGAGGCTGCCGCTCGCGGCGCCCCAGGCGCGCGGCAAGGCTTTGGTCAACATGCTGCCGCTGGAGCCCGGCGAGCGCATCACCTCGATCATGGCGCTGCCCGAGGACGAGGCGCTGTGGGAAGGGCTCGACGTGATGTTCGCGACGACGCGCGGCACGGTGCGGCGCAACAAGCTGTCGGATTTCACCCAGGTCAATCGCGCCGGCAAGATCGCGATGAAGCTCGATCCCGGCGAAGGCATTGTCGATGTGCAGATCTGCACCGACGCCGACGACGTGCTGCTGACCACCGCCAAGGGCCAGTGCATCCGCTTCGCCGTCACCGAAGTGCGGGTGTTCAAGGGCCGCGATTCGATGGGCGTGCGCGGCGTGACGCTGGCCGAAGCCGATGTGGTGATCGCCATGTCGGTGCTGTTCCATGTCGAGGCGAGCGGCGAGGAGCGCGCCGCCTTCGTCAAGATGCGGCGGGCGCAGGCTGGCGAGCCGGCGGAGCCGGAAGCCGCCGAAACGGAGGAAAGCGCGGAAAGCGCGGCGCTGTCGCCGGAGCGTTTCGAGGAACTTGCCGCGCACGAACAGCAAATCTTGACCATTTCGGTCAATGGCTACGGCAAGCGCTCGTCGTCCTATGAATATCGCGTCACCGGGCGCGGCGGCAAAGGCATCGTCGCCATGGCGGTCAATTCCCGCAACGGCGATCTGATCGCCTCCATGCCGGTCGAGGCGAACGACCAGATCATGCTGGTCACCGACGGCGGGCAGTTGATCCGCTGCCCGGTCGCCGGCATTCGCGTCATCGGACGCGGCTCGCAGGGCGTGATCGTGTTCAATACCGCCGAAACCGAAAAAGTGGTTTCGGTCGAACGGATCGGCGAGGACGAAAACGGCGAAGGCGACAACGGGGAAGAGACCAATACGGAAGAGTGAGCGCGGCTCCTTTCTCCCCGCATCCAGGGAGCGCCTGTCTTCCGCCGGGACGAAATCGAAGCGCGTGCGGCGCGACATCCTCCCAACGACATTGGCCGGATCGGCCAGCCGGAGGAGATTTGGCCGGCGCCTTCGCGTTCCTGGCCAGACAGGGCCGCTGGCGGTCACGCCTGAAAAACGGAGGAGAGGACCGATGAATCTTGAACTGGAAGGCAAGCGCGCGCTCGTGACCGGCTCCTCGGCCGGTATCGGCGAGGCCATCGCCAGGGCGATCGCCGCCGAGGGCGCGACCGCGATCGTGCATGGCCGCAATGCGGCGCGCGCCAATGCCGTGGGCGAGGCGATCCGCGCCGCGGGCGGCAAGGCGGATGTGGTGCTCGGCGACCTTTCGACCGAGGAAGGCGCAGCCGCGGTCGGACGCGAGGCGCTCGCGAGCGGCCCGGTCGATATTCTCGTCAACAACGCCGGCTCCTATGATCCGACCACCTGGGACGACGCCACCAGCGAGGCATGGATCAAGACCTACGAGTCGGATGTGGTCTCGGCGTTCCGCCTCACCCAGGCGCTCATGCCGGGGATGCGCGAGCGCGGCTGGGGCCGGATCATCTTCATCGGCTCGGCCTCGGGATGGCAACCCATGGCGACGCAGCCGCAATATTGCGCGGCCAAGGGGGCGATGCTGAGCATGACGGTGTCGCTTGCGCGCCATCTGCGCGGAACGGGCGTCACCTCCAACATCGTCACGCCCGGGCTGATCGACGTCCCCTCCAACCGCGCCTTCTGGACCGAGATGAACAAGACCCGCCACTTCGGCGACAGCTGGGAGGAAATCGAGAAGGCCGTGGTGGGCGAGCTGCTGCCAAACGATGTCGGATTGATGGGCAAACCCGAAGATCTCGGCGCGATCGTCGCCTTCCTCGCCAGCCCCCTGTCCCGCTTTGTCTCCGGCGCGAACTGGCGCGTCGATGGCGGCAGCACCCTGTCGATCAACTGACGGGCGCAGTTGGCTGAAGGAAGCCTTACAGGACGGATCGCCGCCTAAAATGAACGAAAAACCCCTGCCTTTCGATCCGCTCGATCCGGCTGCCGCCGAACGCCGCGCCGCCGCGCGGAAAAGGCTCGACGCCATCGATCCGGCGAAAAATCCCGGCGCCGGGCCGGACGATCCTTACCGGCGCGACTGGTTCGAGGCGGTCTATGCTTTGGCGCAGGGCGATCCGGCGCAAGTCCCGTGGGGCAATATGGCCGCCCATCCGCTGCTGCTCGACTGGCTGGCGCAACATCCGCGTCTTGACGGAATCGCGGCGCTCGATATCGGCTGCGGCCTCGGCGACAATGCGGCGGCGCTGGCGGGGCAGGGCGCGCGCGTCACCGGTTTCGATCTGGTGTCGCGCGCCGCCGACTGGGCGCGCGGGCGTTTTGAAAACATGGGCGTGCATTTTTGCGTCGCCGACCTGTTCGACCCGCCGCCGGAATGGAACGAGGCTTTCGATTTCGTCCATGAAACCTATACGTTGCAGGCGCTGCCGCCGCAGCTTCTCGATGGCGCGCAAAAATCCATCGCCGGGTTCGTCAAGCCGGGCGGACGTCTGCTGGTCATCGCGCGCGCCCGCGACGAGAGCCCGGCGCTTGAAGGCCCCCCCTGGCCGCTGACGCGCGAAAACATCGAGTCCTTGGCCGCCCACGGTCTGGCCTTGCAGACGCTGGAGGAGTTGCCACCGGCGGCGACGCCCCATCGCCACTGGCGGGCGCTGTTGTGCAAGAACCGGCCTTGACAGGCTACTGAAAAAGTCGCGCGTCAAGTGAACCAATGAAATCAATAGAATGCCCTCATCCGTGGGAGCGCCGCGAGGCGCGTCTCGAAGGACGCGGGCGGTTCACGGCTTTTGCGGCGACCTGTCAAGTTTCAGCCGGCGTTTTCCAGCGCCTTGGCCTCGTCCCATAATACATCCATTTCGCGCAGCGGAACTTGGCCCAAAACCTTCCCCTGCGCCGCCAGACGCTGTTCGATATGGCGGAAACGGCGCTCGAATTTGGCGTTGGTCCGGCGCAGCGCGCTTTCGGCGTCGGTCCGGGCGTGGCGGGCCAGATTGGCGACGGCGAACAGCACGTCGCCGACCTCGTCGGCGACATGCGCCATGTCGCCCCGCTCCAGCGCTTCCTCGACCTCGTCGCATTCCTCGCGAATCTTCGCCAGCACGAGACGGGCGTCGTTCCAGTCGAAGCCGACTTTCGAGGCTTTTTCCTGAAGTTTTATCGCGCGGGTCAAGGCGGGCAGGGCGGAGGGAACATCGGCGAGCAGGCCCTGACGCGCCGCCTCGGGCAGGCCGGCGGCGCGCCGGGCCGCCGCCTTTTCGGCCTTTTCCTGCGCCTTGATTTCAGCCCAGACCCCTTCCACCGCTTCCGGCGTGCGCTGCTCGGGTTCGCCGAACACATGCGGATGGCGGCGGATCATCTTGGTCGTGACGGCTTCGACGACGCCGCCGAAATCGAACAACTCGCGTTCCTGAGCCATGCGGGCGTGAAAAACCACCTGCAGCAGCAGGTCGCCGAGTTCATCGCGCAGATCGACGAAATCCTCGCGTTCGATCGCATCCACGACCTCGCAGGCCTCCTCGATCGCATAGGGGGCTATGCTCCTGAAATCCTGCACCAGATCCCAGGCGCAGCCGGTTCCGGGCGTGCGCAGGGCGGCCATGATCTCCAGGAGACGAGAGAGTTCGCGCGACGGCTGCATGTAAACTCCAAAACAAAAGAGCAGGGCGCTGGCGCCCTGCTCTCGATATCACCGGCGCCTGCGCCCTGCTTTGAATAAATCCATCGAAGCCAAAAAGCTCAGACGAGCGAAATGGCGACCGCCTCGCGGCCCTTCTGGGTGTCCACGACCTTCATCGACACCGGCTGGCCTTCGGCAAGCTGCTGGATGCCGGCGGCGCCGAGGATCGAAATATGAACGAAGACGTCCTTGCCGCCGTCATTGGCCTGAACGAAACCAAAACCCTTCGCGCCGTCGAACCATTTCACCGCGCCCTCGATATCGACGGCGGAGGAAAGATCGGGAGCGCGGCGGGCCGGCGGGCGCGGCGAGTCGAACGAGCGCTGTGGCGCGCGCTCGGTGGCGCCGGCGGTATCGACTTCGAGCACGCGGGTGACCTGCTGGCCCTTGACGCCATTGGCGACGAGAACTTTCAGCTTGGCGCCCGGCGGCACGGTCTCATAACCGGCCGATTGCAGCGCACCGATGTGCAAGAAGGCGTCGCCGCTGCCATTGGCCAGTTCGACAAAGCCGAAGCCCTTGTCGCCCTTGAACCATTTGACGATGGCATCCACCGTGGCGCCGCCGCCTGCTGGCGCGGAGGCGGGAGAACTGGCAAAACCGCCTTCGCCGCCAAAGCCTCCACCCGGAGGCGGACTGCCGAACGGCGCGCGGGGCTGACGAAACTGGCGCGGGGCGTCGTACGGTGAGGGCGCGTCATCATCAAAACCGCGCTTCCTTGGTCCTCGAAAATCTCTACCTTTGCTCATGTCCGCCTATTAATCTCCGACTCATTTCATTCAGCACGCCGGGAGCCAAAAACATCCAGACGCCGCCATGCTCCCGAACCAACCCCGTGCGGTCGGTCGGAAACGCTAGCCGATGGTGTAATTTTTTTATTCCAGAGCCCGCGCAATAGCCTTTTAGCAGCAAATGGGCCGGTCTGGCTAGATTGCTTGCGGTGGAAAAACGCCGGAAGACTGACGAAAAAGCGGGCTTTCCGTGCGACAATTCGTCTTAGGGTAAGCGCCGCCGCAAATCACGGCCAAGTTCACATTTCTGTGAACGCGGCGATTTTGGCGCCGCCCTGAGGGATCGCTCGGCGACAACGGCCAACGCGGCAACGATCCGCGCCGTGGCGCGCCGGGCGCACAACGGCGTGACGCGGAAAATTCCAACTCAGCTTCGCCGCGATCGGCGTCTTCTGCGGGCGTCAAATTGCAATGCAAGCCGTCCGAGGCTTTCCAAATGGCGAGAGGCCTCGCGCATGGCGCATCGATGGCGCGAGAGCGTTTGCGCGCCATCCCGGCGCCGACATTCGCCAGGCCGACCAATCCACGAACAAGCGAACGGGGGAGGCTCCGCGCTGCGTGACCGCGCCAGATCGGCCCGCGCCGCCGCATCCTCGATTCGCATAATCAATATTATGGAACCAACCGAGTTTACAAGCTGCCGCTTTTCCAGGGATGAAAACGCAGCCTGAGAATTTGCGATTTGCATTTCGGGATTCCAAACCGCGCGGCTTGGCGTTTTGCGATCCAGGGCCGTAGACTTTTTCTTAAAAAATCGTTATAAAAGAATGAGTTGCACCTTTGCGGCGGCCTGCTGTCGGGTGGCCCCTTCCTTGCGGAAGGTGGAGCCGCGACATCGTTTTTGACGGGTCGGCGAATTGCAAAGTCAGGGTGGGCGCATGCAGGTCAAGACCATTACACGCCGTCGAAGAAACGGATCAAACTGTGCGCTGTTCTACCGCCGGGTGTGAGGCCAATGGGCCTGCCGCCGCCAATGGCTTCGGGCCGCCCCGCCAGTGACGCGAACGCATCGATCGACGACGTTTCTGCGAGAACCGCGTCGCAGAGCGTGATTGGCGAACGATTGCCGCCAATACATCCCCGGGCCTGGACCGGCGACGGCAATTGGTCGCCGAGCCCCTGAAATCTCCCTTGGCATGCCTTTGCCGTCAAAACGGCTAAGGGAAAATTACGCGACCTCATCCTTGAGGCGAACTTTGGAGGCTGAAAATGCGTAAATCGCGCCGTCTGAATTTGGCCGTGGCGGCGACCCTATGGATCGTCATGTGTCCTTCGGTTCGCGCCGCCGGATTTCTGGAATCGATTTTCGGATTTATGTCCCCCAAGGAGGAAAAGTCCGCGATTGCCCATCGATCCGCTTCGCATGTGCGCCCCTCCTGCTCCCATGGGGCATGTGGGGGGCAAATCAGAAAGGTGGCGCATCACAAACCGAAGAGTAACGCCAGCCAAAAATCCGACGGTCGGCCCAAACTGTCGGAGGACGAGAAATTTTTGAGCAGCGCGAGCTTCTCTCATCGTTTCTGCGGCTGCACGGAAACGACGCAAAAAGATACACAGGAAGCGATCGATTATTTGATCGCGCACGATGAAACTTTGCGTCGCGGCGACGTCCTGGTGACGCAGTCTGGCGCGGTGGTCTTCGATCCGGACCGGGGCGAAGACGGCAGTTTCCTTGCGGCAGACGACAGACGCGTTGCAAAGTCTTTGAGGGTGCGTCTCTCCGGTTTTGCCCAGCTTGCCAATCAATACGGCGCGTCTCTTTCCGCCGGGGCCTCGCCAGGCGGAAAAAAATACGCGGGCATCGACGGCTCCGAGATCAAGACGGAAAACCCGCTCGAACAGACCATCCAGTCACCGGATGGTCGAACGATCCGATTTGTCGGGGGCTATATGCCAGAGGAAGGTCAATCTTCGACCCACCCGGAAAACACGCTTCGGGTCACGCCTTCCCGTCGGAAATGACGCCGCAACCGGGCCGGCAGCAGAAGAAATCCTGTCGATCGGTCGCGATCTCGTAAGCCGGCGCCGGCATAGGCTCTCGTGCGCCCACGACGTGCGCAGCCGCCCTGCTCTGTTTCGCGATCGGATTCCGGCGATAAAGCTTTGAACGCCATCGGTGGCGCTTTCGACCAATTGCGAACCTCGCCTGTGCAGCGCCCCAATTACCCTCGCGATCCGGGTTCGAGGCCGCGCAGGATCAGGCCTCGACCGTTTCACGCCGATTGGCCCGGCGCATCGCCGCGCCCACGCCGCCGAAACCGAGCAGCAGCAAAGCCCAGCTCGCGGGCTCCGGCACGCCGGTGGTCGGGGGTGTGTAGCCGTTGATATCGAGGATCAGCGTGTCGCCGGTGTTGAAGGTTACGCCGGCGAGGCCGACCCATAGGTTAAGACTGTTGAAATAGGCTCCGGCCCCGGTGACCGTCGAGGCCGGATCGATCGTCAGGCTGGTCAAAGTCGGCGCGCTCAGCTGGAAGTGCAAGCCGTTGAATACGTAAGGCGCCCCCGTAAAAAAATCGCTGCTGAGGAACGTCACCGAAGAACTCGAATCCAGATTGGTCAAGGTGATCTGCTGATCGGTATAGATTGCAGTCAGAAACGTAGCTCCGGTCGGGCTGCTGTTCGGAGCGATCGTGTAATATACCGTGCCGTCAAGGACGTTGCCCAGCGTGTCCTCACTATGAGTGTTCACGCCGATCGTCTGGCCGTCGAGCACCGCCGCTTCCGCGGCGGGAGCAAACAGCGACGCCCCGCCGATGGCGACGACCATTCCCATGCGGACCAGCGATGATCTCAAGTCGTTGACAAGCATGACGGTTCCCCCAAGCGAAGAGTGGCTCAATAGTTTTGCTTTGACCCCGATGCCCGCAGGAAACGCCAAATTTTTTCCTGCATCGTTGTTAATAATTAACACGGCCTCAGGGCGCCGCCAAGAGTCGGGCCGGACTTTTTCAGTTAAAGGACTCCAAAGTCTTGGACAAGCATGGGCGTGACGGCTTCGTTAAACTAACTTCCGAGCCATAGTTTCGGGCGGCGTCGAGCTTGAAACGACCCGGGCGAAATGCCAGGCTGTTCTTTCCCGGCTCGCGGCGGATCGCAGCGCAACCCCTTGGGGCTATCGATGAAACTTTATTCAATGCCGGGCACTTGCGCCCTCTCCGTGCATATTGCGCTCGAATGGATCGGCGAGCCCTATGAGCTGGTTTTGATGAAACACGGCGATAACCTTGCGCCCGATTATCTGGCGATCAATCCCGGCGGCAAGGTTCCCGCCGTGGCGCTGGACGATGGCCGCGTCTTCACCCAGGCCGCCGCGATCCTGACCTGGCTGGTCGACCGCCATCCGCAGGCCGGCATTGGCGCGCCCGTTGGCGACTCGCTCGCCCGCTTCGCGCTTTACGAAACCTTGTCCTATCTGACGAGCGAAGTTCACGTCGCTTTCGGACCGTTTTTTGCGCCGCAGCGCTTTTTCGACGACGAAAGCAGGTTCGACCGGGTGAAGCGCAAATCGCTTGAGCAGGTCGCCGCGCACATGGCGACGCTCGATGCGCGGCTGGCGGGGCGCAACACCCTGTTCGGCCATCGCTCGGTCGCCGACGCCTATCTTTATGTCCTGACCCGCTGGGTGGACAACCTCCCCGGGGGCATAAGGACTTTTGCCAATCTGGCAAGGTTCCGCGCGGCGATGGAACAGGACGCCGGCGTCGCGCGCGCGTTGGGGGGCCAAGGCATGAAGCCGCTTGGCGCCGGTTGAAGGCCATGCGGCCGTTACCGGCCCTGTTCCCATTCCATCGTCGCCGGAACGTGACCGCCGGTCGGCGGCCCGCGATCCTTGGTTCTGTATCGGTTCAGACATCAGCGCGCGCTTGGCGCTTTTTGCGTTGCGCCGCGAAGCCGAGAACGGCGAAGCCGATCATCATCATAGCCCACGTCGAAGGCTCGGGCGCCGCGGTAGGCAAGTCGAGCGCCTTGACCTGAGAGTTCCATGTCCTGCCAGGATTGGTGATATTGTCGTTGTTGGTCCACTGAAGGACATAATCGCCCGTCAGCGTGAAATCGCCAGGGGCAACGCCGGTGAACAACGCGATCGTCGTGTCGCCGTTGGCGGCGTAAACTTGGCTTCCGTGCGCCGAAAGCAACGAGTCGACATTCTGGTTCGTCACACTCGTATCGGTGAACTTCAAGTTGTCGATCGTGAAGCCGTCGCTGAGCAGGTGGCCGCTTGGCGCAACGGAACGGGCGCGAAGCTCAAAGCTGGTCGCCTGACCGAAGTAGTCCGCGGTTGCGCTCGTCCAGGTCGCGGTAGCCCCGCCCGGGTAGGCGAGCGTGTAGGTCACCGTCTGGCCGCTACGGCTCAGTGAGAAAGGCACGACCTGGCCGCCGCCGTTTGTCCAGGCGGTATATGTCGCGAACGATCCGACTACCGAGCCGCCGCCGTTCGTGCCGTTGCCGACGGGCGGATGGTTCGTCAGCGCTGAGGTCACGCCCGTCCCGTCGGGCGCCGGGAAGCCCGAAGCCGTGGTCGGCACGAAGAGCCCGTTGGAATTGTTGCCGCTGACCTGGCCGACGAAGCGCTCGGTCGGCGTGAGACCGGCGCCAAATGTCGAATTGAGAAAGTTCTCGTAATCGACATCCGTGGTCGTGCCGGACTGATAAAAACTCAACGCAACCGTCGCGTTGGCCTGCGCGGCAGCGCCACAGCCCAGCGCCAGGGTCAGCGCCAGGGCAGACAAATTTTGCGCAGATGTCTTCATTTCAATACCCCCCGATTCCGGACTCGATGAGCCGCCTCCGACAATACTCCCACGAAGCTCCAGGTCATTGATTCTGCTGTGACTGTTTTCGTAAACGTCACGGACGTTCAGAAATGCAGCTTGAAACTTTATGTAAGACTACCGAAGCTCTCGCATCGAGACTGCATAGTATAATGCTATCAGGCGTCCTGGACCTGATCAAGAGGCGCCGATACCGCGCGCCAAAAGACCCTAAACCGCTCCCGCTCACCGGGTTAGATCATCGAAAAGAATCGGCGACGGAAGCTCTGGGCGCGCTCGGCGGACCTGGTTCAAGTGCAACAGGTCACCGCTAGAGAGGGTCGCCTTTCGCTGGCGACCCCTGCTCTCACACAATCGCCCCCGGCGGCTGGCTCGTCTGGCGTTGCTCTGGACTATCGGCGTCCGGTTTCCATATCATCTCGCGCAGGCAATCTTGAGGGGGCGGCATGGCGACGATTGCGGAAAATACGCGGACCGATCTGGAGCGTGAACGGGCATTTTTTCTTGCGATGGCGGCGGGGATCGCGGCGACGGTGGTGGCCGGGTTCGGACTGCAATTTGCAATGGGCCGGTCGAGCCTGGCCTCGCCATGGTGGGTCCATCTGCACGGGGTGACCTTTGCGGGCTGGGTTGGCTTCTATCTGCTCCAGAACGCCCTCGTCTATCGGGGCGCGGTGGCCCGGCACCGCACATTGGGCTGGCTCGGGTTCGCCTGGGCAACCACGATGATTCCGGTTGCAGTCTTGGTTACGTGCTCCTCGCTGGCGTCCCACCGGGTCCCACCGTTTTTTCAGCCCAACTTTTTCCTGGCGATGGACCTGATCACGGTGTTCACTTTCTATGCCTTTACCGTTGCCGCCATCAGGCTGCGGCAGCGGACCGACTGGCATCGGCGGCTGATGCTCTCGGGGACGATTTTCCTGACGGCGCCCGCCTGGGGCCGGCTGTTGCCGATGCCGCTGCTGGGCCAGGAACTGGGCGTCTGGGCGATTCTGGCGGCGCAATTGCTGCTGTTTTTTGGCTTCGCGATCCGTCACGACCTGGCCACGAGGGGGCGCATTCATCCAGCCTGGTTCTGGGGCGTCGGCGGTTCGGTCGCGGCGGTGGCGCTGATGAAGCCGATCAGCGCCCTGCCCTTTGTCGTCGCCTGGGCGGATAAATTGACGGGCTGATTTTTTTTCGCGCGCGCGCCGGCGGCCTTATGCCGGCGAAATCAGCCGCAGCTTTGGAAAGTAGCCGGCATATCGGCGCGCATCGCGCGTCAGCAGGCTGAGGCCCGAGACGGCCGCGTGGGCGCCGATGTAGAAATCCGGAAGGGGCGAGGTCCGAACCCCGCCGCGTCGGCGATATTCCACGAACGCGCGGCCGGCGACAAATCCCGCTTCATAGGGAAGCGCCAGCCGTCGAAACGCATCGGCGCCAAGGCAGCGATCAAGTTCGCGCATCGTGGCGAATCCCGAGGCAATCTCGGCGTAGATGATCGGGTTGATCGCGATGTCGTCGCTGTCGGCGGCGTCGCTCAAGGCGCTTTCGGACCACGTCCGCCATGTCGGATTCCCGGTCAGGATGTCGATGATGACGTTGGAGTCGACCAGAATCATTGCCGCGCGGGTCAGCCTTCGTCCGCAGAAGGGCCGCGCATCAAGGCCACGACTTCATCGGTCGTCATCTTGAAGTCGCCGCCTCCGCGCAGGCCCTCGACGAGCTTTTGACCCCGGGTCCGGCGACCGCGCCCAGGCTTCGCCTTGACGAGGCGCACCCCGCCAGCCTCGATTTCGAATTCGACATCGGTCCCCGGCATGAGACCGGCGCGTTCCCTTACGTCCTGAGGGATTGTGACCTGGCCCTTGGAGGTGATCCGCATGGTGCCCGCCTTTCTTACCGATACCAGTAAGAATATCGCTTTTGCGCCCAACATTCAACGCGGGGCACGGTTCACGCGTGGAGTTCTCGATCTGGTCGAACGCAGGTCGGAGACAAAGCCGTCGGCGGCGACGAGCTTCGGCTCAGCGGTTCAACTTATTTCATTGCCGATTACGTGAGCGCCCATAAGCCACCACCAAGGCGACGGCGCGCAGGGCGGGAAAGCGGCCAACCGAGGCTCATGTCGAGTCCGATTTGCCCGAATTGCAATCCTGACAGAGTGTTCGCAGATTGCCGATATCATCTGAGCCTCCCTTCGAGACCGGATGGATGTGATCGACTTCGAGCTTTGCACCGTCATGCGCAGTTGCCCCGCACACGACGCACTTGTATTCGTCGCGCTGCAATACGTTCCATCTTATTTTTAGAGAAAGTGTGGAGCGACCACCGAATATATTTCTCTGAGGCTTTTCAGTGTCGCCCGGCATAGACTTGTAACGTTGGACGGAGCGGAACCGCCAATTCCGGATTTCATTCTCACGTAATTCAATCGCCTTAATCGACTTTCCTTCCTGCACGTAGCGCCGACACTCGCTATAGCCCTGATCGTAACCACGCCGATAAGCCTGTTCGACGGTCGAGGCTTCGGGTTCATGGCCAACTACCGCGCCGTCCTCGCGTTTATGGCAGCCTGACAGGCTATCTGGCCGAAAAAACCATCCTTCATCAAGAACATCTGAGAATCCAAATTTTCTACAGGTTATTTCCAAGAGCTTTGAAACGTTTGATCGTGAGTCACGATCAAGTTGCTCGTTGATATTACAAATTTCTTCGAACGACCTGACCAATTCATCGGGGGCGTGCAGTCTCTTCAGAAGCTGAATCTGTTTTTTCAAGACCTCACTCCCACTCGATCGTCCCAGGCGGCTTGCTCGTCACGTCGTAGACCACCCGGTTGACGCCCTTGACCTCGTTGATGATGCGGGTCGCGGCGCGGCCCAGAAAATTCATGTCATAGGGAAAGAAATCCGCCGTCATGCCGTCCACCGAGGTCACGGCGCGCAGCGCCACGACGTAATCATAGGTGCGCCCGTCCCCCATCACCCCGACCGTGCGCACCGGCAGCAGCACCGCAAAGGCCTGCCAGATCTGGTCGTAAAGCCCCGCCTTGTGAATTTCATCGAGGTAAACCGCGTCGGCCTTGCGCAATATTTCGAGCTTTTCGCGGGTGACGCCGCCCGGGCAGCGGATGGCGAGGCCGGGACCGGGGAAAGGATGGCGGGCGACAAAAGCCTCGGGCAGGCCGATTTCGCGGCCGAGCGCGCGCACTTCGTCTTTAAAGAGTTCGCGCAGCGGTTCGACCAGCTTCATGTTCATGCGTTCGGGCAGGCCGCCGACATTATGGTGGCTCTTGATCGTCACCGAAGGGCCGCCGGTGAAGGAGACGCTTTCGATCACGTCGGGATAAAGCGTGCCCTGGGCAAGAAAGGCCGGCGCGCCGCGTCCGTCGGCGGCGATTTTTTTGGCCTCCGCGTCAAAAGTCTCGATGAACAGCCGGCCGATGATCTTTCTTTTGGTTTCGGGGTCCGCCTCGCCTTCGAGCGCGCCGATGAACAGGTCCTGCGCCTGAACATGGACCAGCGGAATATTGTAATGGTCGCGAAACAGCGTCACCACCTGCTCGGCTTCGCCCTGCCGCAACATACCGTGATCGACGAAGACGCAGGTGAGGTTCTCGCCGATCGCCTCGTGGATCAAGACGGCGGCCACCGCCGAATCGACGCCGCCGGAAAGACCGCACAGCACCCGCCCCTGCCCGACCTGCTCACGAATCGCCTTGACCGCCTCGCCGCGAAAGGCCGCCATGGTCCAGTCGGATTTCAGCCCAGCGACCTTGTGGACGAAATTGGCGAGAAGTTTCGCGCCGTCCGGCGTATGCGCCACTTCGGGATGGAACTGGGTGGTGAAAATCCTGCGCCTTTCATCCGAAGCGACGGCGAAGGGCGCGTTTTCGCTGAGCGCCTTGACGGTGAAACCTTCGGGCAGCGCCGTAACGCGGTCGCCATGGCTCATCCACACCGGATAGGCGCCGCCGACGCTCCAGACGCCGTCGAACAAGGCGGAATTTGCGACGACTTCGACATTGGCGCGGCCGAATTCGGCGGCGTGGCCGCCTTCCACTGCGCCGCCGAGCTGCGCGGCGATGGTCTGCTGGCCATAGCAGATGGCGAGAATGGGCAGGCCGGACTCGAAGATTTTCTGCGGCGCGCGGGGCGAACCCGGCTCGGTGACCGAAGCCGGGCCGCCGGAAAGAATCACCGCCTTGGGCTGGATCAGGTCGAAAGCGCTTGCCGCCGATTGGTAGGGCGCGATTTCGCAATAGACGCCCGCCTCGCGCACCCGCCGCGCGATCAACTGAGTCACCTGCGAGCCGAAATCGACAATCAGGACCTTGTCGTGATGCCGGCGGATTTCTTCATGCAAATCGTTCATTTGGCCTGTCCTGTCGCAACGTTTCGATAAGGCGCCCGCAACGCCAAGGCAAGGCGAAGCCGCCGCCGCGGACGCTGGGCAGGGTTTTTCGGCGATCACGGAAATTTTTTGCAGATGGAGCCGTCTAAAGACGAAATTTTTCAGCTTTTCGGCAAAGGCCCCCGTGACAAGACTAATGGCTTCGACTAACGTGCAACCGATCCGAAGGGGGGCCGCAGCAGGAAATAATCCGGCGTGAGCTTGCTGTCCAAGTCATGGGAGGACGTTTTCGCATCGTTAGAGCGTCACGAGGCGCTGGGGAGTGACCGAATACGGCTTCTACGATGCGGGATGGGACAAAGCCTAGGTTGAGCGGAAAGACCAAAAGTCTTTCCGCTCTTTCGTTTTAAGAACCTCTTTCGTTTAAGAGCCTATTGTGTTTAAAATGCTCATTGGCGGGAAGACGAAAAGTCTTTCGGCAATGATGCATTTGAGTTAGCAAATGACCGATGTTAAAGAATTGGCCGAGAGTTCAGCGATAAGTGAATTTGAGATTGAGTTCGCGCCCGAGATGATCAAAGCGAGGTTTATTTTTATTGCGCGGTTTATTGATTCTGTTGTTTGTCCTGCCTCACCAACTGCGAGTAAGGCCGCCTTCGAGGTCTTTTTGACAATGGCGCGTCATTGTTCATTTAGTTACCGAATATCACCAAATATTTCATCATATCTTCTCTAAATGAGCTATGACCTTCACAGAATTCATGTAGATTTACACCGCTGTGGGGTCTGGCGCGCTTGCTACCTGTCCAGGTGTCAAATTTGGCCTCAAAATCGTTTTCGCGTATTCCATATATTATAGAGCAGCGGATTAAATCGTTTCGATTACCGGATATGTTTGTTATTTGCTCAGCGCACCATAAAACTTCATCATAAAACGCTGCTTTTGTTAAGTCTTTGTCGCGTTTTCTGTTTTTCAAAAAGTCAGATTTAGCTTGCAGCGCCGCCGAAAGAATTTGGCGCTGGGATAAGGTCGCTCTTAAGGGCGTTCCAAATGGGGTATCCAATCATCGGCGGTTGCCCGCATAGCCCGGCAAAATAACTTGCAAATTGGTCGTGAATTCGCCCCCATGCGCGCACGTATTTGCCTATTTCCGCGTTGAGGGAATGGCTGGATTCCTCAATTTTTTTCTGTATGGCTTCGTATTCCTCTTTTGTATGCGGGCATGGGACGACAACAGGCTTCGACATGGGAGACTCCAAGAACGAAAGGATTTCTGACAACGAAATTGAGGAGCGTATCGCTGTTGCGCTCGCCAGACTGTTGGCCATGCCGCCCGATCATAGACCCAGTCTATTCCTCCGCCGGCTCGCCGCCCCTGCCCCAGTCTTCTTTGGTCCGACGGCGAAAATCGCCGAAACTTCCCTGCGCGATCGCGGCGCGCATGCCCGCCATCAGCTCCTGATAATAGGCGAGATTGACCCAGCTCAGCAGCATCATCCCCAATATTTCCTCGCAGCGCATCAGATGGTGCAGATAGGCGCGCGAATAATCGCGCGCCGCCGGGCAGGAGGAGTGCGCGTCGAGCGGACGCACATCGTCGGCGTGGCGGGCGTTGCGCAGGTTGATTTTGCCGAAACGCGTATAGGCGAGGCCGTGGCGCCCGGCCCGCGTCGGCATGACGCAATCGAACATGTCGATGCCGCGCGCCGCCGATTCGATGAGGTCGTCGGGCGAGCCGACGCCCATCAGATAATGCGGCTTGTCGTCCGGCAGATGCGGCATCACCGTTTCGATCATCGCCAGCATGATCTCCTGCGGCTCGCCGACCGCGAGGCCGCCGACGGCGATGCCGTGAAAATCCATCTCCGCCAGCGCCTTGGCGCTTTCGATGCGCAGTCCGGGCTCGGCGCCGCCCTGCACGATGCCGAAACAGGCGTGGCCCGGCTGCGAGCCGAACGCCTTGCGCGACCTTTCCGCCCAGCGCAGCGACAGCCGCATGGCGCGCTCCGCCTCCTCATGCGAACAGGGCAATGGCACGCATTCATCGAACTGCATCTGGATGTCGGAGCCGAGCAGGCGCTGGATTTCCATCGACAATTCCGGCGTCAGCACATGGGTCGAGCCGTCGATATGGGACTGGAAGGTGACGCCGTTCTCGTCGATCTTGCGCAGCTTGGCCAGCGACATGACCTGGAAGCCGCCGCTGTCGGTGAGAATGGGCCAGGGCCAGTTCATGAACTGGTGAAGGCCGCCGAGCGAGGCGACGCGCTCCGCGCCGGGCCGCAGCATGAGATGATAGGTATTGCCGAGCACCACATCGGCGCCGAGTTCGCGGACCTGGTCCGGATACATGGCCTTGACGGTGGCGGCGGTGCCGACCGGCATGAAGGCGGGCGTCCGGATGACTCCGCGCGGCGTAAAAATTTCTCCGAGCCGGGCGGCGCCGTCGCGCGCAAGCAGGCGATATTGGAAATCCTGGATCACGGCAGCCTCAACTCGGTTTCAGGGCGGCGCGGGCGGCGTTTTCCGCCTCCGCGAGGTGAGAAAAAACGATCAGCACGAAGGCCCTTTTGTCGAGATTGAAAATCTCGAGGTCGCGCGCCTCGCGCTCCAGACTCTCCCAGGCGGTCGCGTAAGGCGCGAGGACGCGAGGCCCCTGCCCCTCGTGGCGGCGCAGCGCGGCGGCGAGCCAGCCGAACATGGCCTGAAGAAAGGCGTCATATTCGGTCTCGCGCTCGCGCCCGGTCACCCGGTCGGCAAGCCGATGGATCAGGCGCCAGTCTACCCGCGGCAGGGGCGCCAGACTGCCTTCGACGAGCGCGTCGAAATCGGCGTCGGCGCGCGACAACAGCCGCAAGGCCTCGCGGACCGACCCATCGGCCCTGGCGCAGGCGCGCAAAAGATCAGCCTCGACGACCTTTTCTTCCGCCGCTTCAAGGGCGGCGCGCGCGGCGGCGGCAAGGTCGTGCGGCGCCAGCCCCTGCATCATCAGCCGGCGGCAGCGCGAGGCGATGGTCGGCAGGATGCGGCCGGGCTGATGCGCGACGATCAGGAACAGGCAGCGCGGCGGCGGCTCCTCGATCAGTTTCAACAGCGCATTGGCGCTGCTGGCGTTGAAATCGTCGGCGCTGTCGATGAGCGCCATGCGCCAGCCGCCCTCCCCCGCCGCCTGTTCGAAGATATGGATCGCGCGGCGCACCTCGTCCACCCCGATGCGCGTCGCGTGTTTCTTGTTTTTTTCCTGCCATTCTCGCCGCAGCAGCGCAAGATCGCCAAACGACAGCGCCGAAATTTTCCGCGCCGCCGGATGGTCCGGATCGACGTCAAGCGTTTGCGCATTCTGCACGGCGGGCGCGGCCGGGTCGGGATGGGCGGCGAGAAAGCGCGCCATCCGCCAGGCCAGCGTCGCCTTGCCTATGCCCTGCGGGCCCCCAAAAATCCAGGCCTGCGGCAGCCGCCCGACGCGATAGGCGTCGAGCAATTCGGCCTCCGCCTTGCGGTGGCCGAAAAAGCCGAACGTGTCGCGCGGATGCGGCGCGGGCGCGAAGCGGTCGCTTTCGGGCGGCGCCTCAACGGCATATTTCACGCCCATTGCCGGGCTTCCGCTGAACGGCCGAGAAATTTTTCATCAACCGCCCGCCAGATTTGCGCCGCGACCTTTTCGGGGGGCATGGCGGCGGCGATCACCCGGCAGCGCTGCGGTTCGGCCTCGGCGATGGCGAGGAATCTTTCGCGCAATTGCGCATGGAAGGACAGGTCCTCGCCCTCGAAGCGATCGGCCTCGTCCGCGCCGCGCCGCCGCCTGGCCCGCTCCAGCCCCATTTCTGGCGGCAGGTCGAGAATGAAGGTCAGATCGGGGGCGAGCGCGCCGAGCGCGACCTTCTCCATCGCCTTGAGCAAGCCGGCGTCTACTCCGCCCTTCGCGCCCTGATAAGCGAGGGTCGAATCGGCGAAACGGTCGCAGAGCACGAAGGCGCCGCGCCGCAAGGCCGGACCGATGATGCGGTCGATATGGTCGATTCGGGCGGCGGAAAACAGCAGCGCCTCGCCGAGCGGACCCAATTGCCGCGCTCCGCCGGAAAGAATCACCGCGCGCAATTTTTCCGCCAGCGGCGTGCCGCCGGGTTCGCGCGTCACCACCACTTCCCGCCTCGCGTCGGGCGCCATCTGCCGCAGCCGCTCGGCAAGCAGGCGAATCTGCGTCGTCTTGCCGGCGCCCTCGCCGCCTTCGAATGTGATGAACCGAGCGTGATGCAACGATGTCCCGCCAAGATGTCCCGCCTGGAGCGTTTTTCCGATCCGATTGAACGGAAATGGGGCTCCAGCTTATTGTTTTTGCGCGTATTCTTCACGCGAACCGCTATCCGCTTCGCTGGAAAACGCTCCAGTCCACCTGTCATAACGCGAAACGCGCGCCGGTCCTAGGGCCGTGGCGAACGGGAACAAAACATCCATCGCCTGGCGATGCGCGCCCGCTTTTGACGCAATCGGGC
Source organism: uncultured Rhodoblastus sp. (assembly GCF_903903185.1). Taxonomy (GTDB): domain Bacteria; phylum Pseudomonadota; class Alphaproteobacteria; order Rhizobiales; family Beijerinckiaceae; genus Rhodoblastus. Next base: position 28,618 of record NZ_CAIUXT010000136.1, on the reverse strand, counting down.
TTTGCCTTATTTCGCCGGCGCGGGAGGATCGCAGAGGCTGACGTCGGCGCGCCCGCGGCGGAGCAACCGGTAGTCGCCGTAGCTCGCGTCGAGGTCGAAGCCCTTGTTCAGCGCCGCCTCGAAAGCGACCTTTTCCGGGGGCGATGAATCGGTCATCGCCGGAAAGACATAGCGATAATAAGCGGTCGAGTTGACGTTGCGGTCGTCAACCACCCATTGCGCCCCCGCCATGATTTCACGGCAGGTTTGATCGAATTGCGACGGCGTGTTGAATTGCGGCATGAGCAGATCGAGGCGAGCGGGATGATGCCGTCCGGTCAAATAGGGCACCATCGGGCCAAATGGATAGAAAAAGACGCTGTCTTGCTTCGGAAGCGTGTCAAGCCGTTCGATAAGCTGCAACATTCCGTTTGGCGGAATGGCGAGGACTCGCCCGGCGCGGGTGTCGCGGCTCGACGCATGCGTCACCCAGTCGATGCTGTGGAGAAGTTGCTTGAAAGGCAACACGATCGCGATAAGGACGAAGGCGCAAGCCGCAAGCGAGGTCCATCGCTGCGGCAGCAGAACCGACACCAGGGCGCAGAGCAAAGGCAGAGCGAGCACCATGCCAAAAGTGATGTGAGCGGTGTCGGGCCGCGGGAAACACCCCAGAAACCCGGCAAGGGCGAACCAACTGGCGGCGATCCAGTGGGGCCGGCGCAACAGGCCAAACCCTTCGCGGGCGATCGCGACGGCCAGCAGCACGGCGACCAACGGAAAGACGGCTACCGTGAACAGGTGCTGGATGTCCAGGAACGCGCCAAAAGGCATGCCCTGAATCTGCGAATAATTATGAAACGTCCAAACGATGACCTGATCGATCGCAGGCCCCAGGCTGCCCTGCGACCAGAGGAAGCCGACGACGGCGAAAAGCAGCGCCGCGCCGCCCGCCGCATAGATCAGCACATCCTTGACCGACCGACGCGAAAGGATCGAGAGCAACCCCGCCACGACGGCGAGCCCGCCCCTGCTCGTTGTCACCAGCGCCGCCGCGGAGGCCGCCAGACCGGCGAGAAACAGCCGCCCGGGTTTCGCCTGCGCCGTCATGATCGCCCAAAGCGTCAACATGGAAAAGCAACTGGTGAACCAGTGATGGTTGACCGAGGTCCAGAAGATGTGAAAGGCGGCGATCCACGTCAGCGCCAGCGACGCCGCTAATCCGCGATGGCCGGAGATGATGCGGCAGCAATCGTAGGCAAGCCAGGCCGTCAGGGAGATGAACAGCGCGGTCAAAATGCGCGCCGCCATCAGCGATGGACCGAACAGGGCGGTCCAGCCGGACACGATCAGAAAGCCGACCGGTGGATGGAATTCGAAAAAATCGCGGTACAAAATCTGACCGTCGCTCATGCGCATGGCCGCATGCAGCCAGACCCCCTCATCCTGCTGGATAAGAAAGACATTCATGACCACCAGACAACGCAGCAGGGCGACCAGCGCTACGAAAAGTCCGAGGAAGCGCGCCAGGAAATTCCAGGGCTGCGCCTCCGGATCGGTCGCCGCATTGAGGCCTGGAGCCCAGCCGGAATTCACCGAATCGACCGTTAGCGGATTCTTGACCACCATTGTTTCTCCCAAACTTCGGGCAAGCCAGGGCGACTTCGCCAAGGCTCAGAACAGGATTTGGCGCAAAGTCAGGTTTGATCGGAGCTGGCGATCGCCGGACTTGGGTCCCGACCCTGGCTATCGACAGTCGAGCGGGGCTCGATCCGCTCCGCCAGCCGGCGCGCGATCTTGCGTCCTTCGCGTATGGCGTAATTGGTGCCTCGATCCTCGGGATAAATCTGCGCCATGGAGCAGATGTGGAACCCGGGCGCCGGGCCGTCCTGCGATGGGATCAGCCGGCTGTAATATTTCCCGACGACCGGCTGCGACCAGCGCGCGCGCCAGATATGATGCGCCAGTATCCAGCTTCGATCGAAATCCGGGAACATTTTTTGCAGGAAAGGCAGCGCGTAATCGAGGAAACCGTCGGCGTCCATGCGGTAAAGGGCGTCGGTGTGCGGCAGATATTTCGAAAGATAGACGATATGCCTGCCGCCGTAATTGGCGGGTCCCTCGAAATTGGTATGCTCGATGACGCCGACAAAAGGAAAGCTCGGATCGTTGACATTGAGCCAATAGGTATTCGACAGCGAGCGGCTCAATTCCAGTACGAGGCAGACGTTGCCGATATAGTCGATTTTTTCGAGGCTCGCGACATAGGTGGGCTCCGCCCATTCGCGGATCATGTCGGCGACCAGCGGCAGCGCGGTTGTCGCGATCACATGCGGGGAGGTAACGACGCCCTTCGCCGTTTCGGTCCGCCAGTTCGCGCCGTCACGGCGCAGCGCCGAGACCGGGGCGCCGGTCTCGATTCGACCTCCAAGCTCGCGGATGCGTTTCGCCATGGCGTCGGCCAGCGAGACGAATCCGCCCTTGAAATAGGCCAGCCGCTCCTCGCCGGCCTTGCCACGGCTGCCGCCGCGCAATTTCAACTTGTTCCAGAACCAGACAGCCGAGACGTCGTCGGCATAGGGGCCGAACTTGCCCTTCAGCAGAGGCCGCCACACGACCTCGAAAACCTTTTCTCCGCCGAGTTCGCGCAACCATTCGCTCGCGGTCTTGCTCTCCAGCTGTTCCCAATGCGCGACCCGGCGCGCGCGTAGCGCGAGCAGACCGAGCCGAATTCGGTCGACGACGCCAAGCGCCGAAAAATTCAACAGATCCCAGGGCGTGGAAAGCCTGAAAATCCGATTGGCGTAATAGACGCCGGTATTGGTCGGGTTGATCGCCACCTGGTCGGCCACGCCCAGTTCCTCGATGACGCCCATCACGTCCAGATCGCTGGTGAACCAATGGTGATAGAAGCGATCCAGCCGGGTGCCCCCTACCTTGAAGGCCGAGGCGAGGCCGCCGATTTCGGTTTCGGCTTCGAGAACCGTGACCTTGATTCCCCGTTTGGCCAGTTCATAGGCGGCCGCGAGACCGGTGAAGCCGCCGCCGACGATTGCGACCTGCGTCGCGTGCGAGACGTCGGTCAAATCGGGGACCTGAGTCCTATCGGAAACGCTCATGTGCGACGGGCCTTCAAAGCGCCTTTCAGCGGGTGGATAAGTGCATAGAGGCCGCCGGTCACGGTTGGCGGCAGCCAAAGCAGGATATGAACCAGAACGGCAAAAGCCGCCGCGGCGTTTTCGCTGTTGCCGAGTTCGGTCATCGCCTGGACCACGAAATAGTCGAAGGTTCCGACAAAGCCGGGCGTGCTCGGGATCAAGGTCGCAAGCGTTCCGACCGGCAAGGCCAGCCAGGCGCCAAGAGGCTGGGCGACGGCGGGCAAGGCTTTCGCGGCGCAAAGGAACACCAGCCCTTCGAACAGCCACGTCAGCACGGACAGCAAGACCAGCCTCGCCATGGTCCGACGGCTGCCGACATGTTCCAGCGTGACCACGACCTTGTGCAATTCCAGCGCGAGTCTTGCGCCAAGTCCGGGCGCGAAACGCCGGACCAGTCTGACGCCCGAAGCCGCCACGCGCTCGAAGTTTTCCGGAAACAGCAGCAGCGCGAGCAGGGTCGCCGCGCCGAGAACCGGAACGAGGCTGGCGTATCTCAACTTTTCGGTCGTTGCGCCGCCCAGGGCCACCAGCGCGATGGTGAAGAAAATCAAGATCACCACCAGATCGAGCAGGCGCTCCACAACGAGCGTGGTCAGGGCGACGCTGGTCGATATGCCAAGCCTGCGGTTGAAGGCGAAGGCGCGCACCACGTCGCCGGCTCGAAAGGGAAGGACATTATTGGCGGCGACGCTGGCGAACATCGGCCCCGCGCAATCGACCCAGGCGAGCGCGGGATTGTCGTTCATCAGCATCTCCCGCCAGCGCTCGATCCGGCAGGAATAGCCCAGGAAGAAGACGACGACGCCGGCCAGCACCCACGAAGGGCTCGCGCCCCGGATCGCCGCCCAGACGCTTGCCGGGTCGATCTGCCGAAAGACCAGCCAGCCGAAAAAAACCGCGAGCGCGCACCCCACCAGCAGCTGAATTGAGTGCTTCAGACTCATCGCCGGTTCACTTTCGGGGTGCGGAAACCGACCTGGCTCGCCATGCCGCGCAAAATACGGTCGCTTTCAGGCATGGTATTGTCTTCCGTTGCTGCGATAGAACATAGTTGAGTGATGGTTTCGACGATGACATGCCCGTTATCGTATGGAATGTCCATCTAAATGGAGGGACGTACGGAGGAAGTCATTATTGTCACCGCGATTTGAATTTTGCCGATTGCGAAGATAGCAACACCCGCAAGTCCATGAAGCCGCCTCGGCACGACGGATTAACCGAAATTTTACCACGCGTTTCATACGTCAGCACCGATCAAGCTTATTACACCAGAAATGGTTTGAGGTCCACTTCGCATCGAATTGACACTCTGCCAAGGGCAATTTGCATGCTGAACCTTCGGCGCATCTCTCGACGCGCGGGCGGGACCGGTTCGTGACCGCCTCCGCCGGGCGCTCCCGATCCGATGGCGACGAATCCCGGTCTCGATATCCTTAATTGTTCGCGCTTTCGAGACGAGACAATGCCTCCGCTTCGCCGGAAGGCGCCAGCAAATTGTTTTAAAGGCTTTTTTCTGTCTGCGAAGACCCCCGTTTCAGGGGAACGGGCGCACGCGCGTCGCTTCTTCCGAAAATGACAAAAAGTTCATGTTGCGGAAACGGAATCGTAAAAATCAGGTTGCTAGTATGACACTCGAAACAAGCGGCGTGATAAACCCCCGTCACGAAATCGGGCTGCTGCGATCGGAGTCTTGAAAAAGAACCATCGCAAATGTCGAGTACCGCTATTTCATTTGCGCGCCGGGCAGCCGAAAGGCTTTCGCCCGGCGCAAAAATGTTGGGCTCCTAAAATATTGCCCTCCCTGCGGAGGCCGTTTTTTTGAGACTTTGCCGCCAGACTGCGAAAGCGTCATGGCGAAGCCGGATTGGCGTCCTTTTTCTGCACGGCCTGAACGGCGCTGGCCATGCCCTTGTGAAAAAGCTGCAACCCGAGTTCCAGCGCCGCATCCCTGGCGCGCTGGGTTAGCGGTCCCAGTTCGACCGCTCCGGCGGTCTTGAGCGGCGCGTCGAGCGCCAGCGACGCGCCGCGATAGATCTTGAGCCGCGCGACGGTCTGTCCGGCCGGGACCGGCGCGATCAGCGGACCGGTATAGACGATCTTGCCGGAGAGCTTTTCAGCCGAGCCGCGCGGCGTCAGCACCCGCAATTCGCTGTCGGAAACCAGCGCAACCTCGGCCAGCGCGCCCCCAAAGACCTTGGCCGTCCCGACCGTCTCATTGGCGTCATAGAGCTTTTTGGCGTCGAAACCGCGGAAACCCCAGTTGAAGATGCGGCGCGCCTCCTCGGCGCGGTCCTTGGCGGTCCTGGCGTCGAGAATCACCACGATCAGCCTCTGGCCGGCGTTCACCGCCGAGCCGACCAGATTGTAACAGCAGTCCGGCAGGTTGCCGACCTTGAGCCCGTCGCCGGCGACATCGACGAACAGGATCGGATTGCGGTTGAGCTGGCGGATCTTGCTCCAGGTGAATTCCTTCTCGCCGAAGTAATGATAATATTCTGGATAGGTCTTGATCAGATGTGCGGCGAGAGTCGCCATGTCGCGCGCGCTCACCACTTGCGCCGGGTCGGGCGAGCCCCAGGCGTCGGTGAAATGCGATTTGCCGAGGCCGATTTCCAAAGCCCGGACATTCATCATCGCGGCGAAATTTTCCTCCGAGCCGCCGAGACCTTCGGCCAGCGCAATGGCCGCGTCATTGCCCGACTGGACGATCAGCCCGCGCAACAGATCCTCGACCCGGATCTTGGTATTGACCCGGGCGAACATCGAGGAGCCGCTCGAACCGGCCTTCCAGGCGCGTTCGGAAATATAGAACGGCGTATCGAGCGTGATCGCGCCTTTCCTGAGGTCGCGAAACACCAGTTCCGCCGTCATCAATTTGGCGACAGAGGCCGGCGCGACCGGATCGTCGGCGGCCTTTTCGAGCAGAATGGTCTGGCTGTCCAGATCCATCGCCAAGACATGCGGCGCCGTGGTCGTAAAGTTTTGCGCCATGGCGGCGCCGGCCTGCGGCAGCAGGATCGCGGCGAGACCGAGGCGGAGCAGAAAGGGCGCGTAAACCAATTGCGGGCGAACTCCGTTGTCGTTGCGGGCGGCGCTGGAGCATATTCCCGAAAATGGCGAACTTTTGTTCCGCCAACAATATCCGGCTGAACAAACGGCCGAAGCCGCCTAGCGGCGGGCGATGGCGATCTGCGCGTCGGCGCCGGGAATCGTGCCGAGATCGAACGGCCTTTGCGGCGGCAGCGGCGGATTTTTCGGCAGCGGCGCGGCGGCTTCGCTCATTTCGGCCAGCGCCTGCCGTTCCGACGCCGCCTCGGACTCAGGCCTTTCGCCGGGCCGCGAAGGCGGCATGGGCGCGGCTTGCTGCTCGCCGCGCTGGTCGCCCCTCGCGTGGCCCACGCTCTCGGGCTGTTCCAGCGCCGCAAGTTCGGTCGCCCGATCGACGCGCGATGGCGGCGCGGAGCGCGGCAGGTCGCGCTGTTCGGCAATGCGGGTCGAGGAAAAGGCGAAATCGTCGAGTTGCGCCGGCTGGCCGTCGACCCGCAGGGTCGCCAGCAATTTGCGGTCGTCGGAGCCCGATATGGCGGCGCGGCCGACATATTCGACCTTCACTTTGGCGGTGCCGATATGCTTGTATTCGAGCGCTTCCGCGGCCTTGGCCGAAAGGTCCATCACCCGGCCGCCGTGATAGGGGCCGCGATCATTGACGCGCACGATGATCGAGTGATTGTTGCGCAGATTGGTGACCCGCGCATAGCTCGGCAAAGGCATGGTGGGATGGGCCGCCGAAACCGCGTACTTGTCGTAGATCTCGCCATTGGCGGTGCGCCGTCCGTGAAAGGCGTCGCCATACCAGGAGGCGAGGCCGACGGCGGCGAATTTGCGCTCGCTCGGCACATAGGTCTTTCCCGCCACCGTATAGGGATGGCCGACGAGATATTGCCCGCCGCCCTTGGGCACGTCCTCGCCCTCGGCGACGACGCGGGCGCTGGCGGGGCCATAAATGCTCGACGGAAAATATTCCTTCGAATGGCGGGCCTGCTGGTGGCCGACCGGCGCTTGCGCGCAACCGCCAAGCGCGGCGGCGCCGAACAGCCCGAGCAGGCCGAAAGCGGGCTTTCGCCAAAATGTTGGGAATGAAGGACTCATGCTGCGCACGCGCCCCGGAAAGGTTTCTGAAAAGTCGAAATTGCGGCGAACAGGCTCATCGGCTGACACATTGCGCCCTCGAAGTGACCAATTGATTGAGGCAAATGGTAAACTCCCCGTTTCGGCCTTTTATCCTGTTAATCCCCTCGCCCAGCCTTGACGCGCAGCGGGCCGGTGAGGCAGCTAGGCCTCGATATTGAGGCAGAAATGCGACGCGTGGCCGCATTGTGGCGCGAAGCGGCATGTTTTCGTGGCGGCTGTGACGTTAAAGCATCACATTCTAGGCGAAGTCGATTGCGCGTTTTTGGCCCGATGTTTTTCGCAACGTGCAAATTTTGGTTTTTTGAACGGAACACGGTGCGATTCCGTCCAGTCGGATTTCGCCCGGTCTCACTTCTGCTGGCGCCAGCCGCCCTCTTCGGTTTCCGCCCAATAGGACAATTTGACGTCGCGGGCGCGCAAGGTTTTCCATTGCGCGCGGGCTTGTTCGAGAATTTCGTCGTCGCGCCCGTCGAACAGCAGGATCAGCCTTTCGTAACCGGCCTCGGCGAAGGGTTCGGCTTCGACGCCTTCGACGAGAAAGCGGACTTGCGCGCCATTGGGATTATCCGCGCCAAGGGTCAGCCAGACGGCCTGCAGCGGGGCGTCGCCCTCGGCGGCCGATCCGTGCGGCAGAAAGCTCTCCTCCGCATAGGTCCACAACAGATCGTCGATGGCGGCCAGACGCTCCGGCGTCTTCGCCTGAACGACGGCCCGCCAGCCGCGTTGCAGCGTCCGCTCGATCAGATTCGGCAGAACCTGTTCGAGCCTGCGCCGCTGCAATTGATAAAACCAGATTTCGGGCATGGGACTGAAAAAGTCCGCTTCCTATGGCCCATGGTTCGAGACGCCGCTTTCAGCGGCTCCTCACCATGAGGCGGAATCTATAAAAGCAGCCCTCACGCGCAGACTGCCAGGCAGCCGTCTCGAAGCACGAGGGCGGTCTGCGTGTTTCTCCGCAGCCCTGCAAGAACTATTTTTCATAATTATCCTTTACCAGCCGATCCAGCAGGCGCACGCCAAAGCCCGAGCCCCAGCTCTGGTTGAGGTCGCCGGTCGGCGAGCCCATGCCGGTTCCGGCGATGTCGAGATGCGCCCAGGGCGTGTCGTTGACGAAGCGCTGCAAGAATTGCGCGGCGGTGATCGATCCGGCATGGCGGCCGCCGGTGTTCTTCATGTCGGCGAATTTGGAATCGACGAGCTTGTCATAGGTCGGCCCCATCGGCAGGCGCCAGAGTTTCTCGCCGGTCGCCGTCCCGGCCTTGATCAGGTTCTCGGCCAATTCGTCGTTATTGCTGAACAGGCCGGCATATTCCTGCCCCAGCGCCACCAGGATCGCGCCGGTCAGGGTGGCGAGATCGACCATGAATTTCGGCTTGAAGGCGTTTTGGACGTGCCACAGCACGTCGGCCAGCACCAGCCGCCCTTCGGCGTCGGTATTGATGATCTCGATGGTCTGGCCGGACATCGAGGCGACAATGTCGCCCGGCCTTTGCGCCTTGCCGCCCGGCATGTTTTCGACGAGGCCGATGGCCCCGATCACATTGGCCGCCGCCTTGCGCGACGCCAGCGCGTGCATGAGGCCGACGACGCAGGCGGCGCCCGCCATGTCGCCCTTCATGTCCTCCATGCCGGCGCCCGGCTTGATCGATATCCCGCCGGAATCGAAACACACGCCCTTGCCGATGAAGGCCAGGGGCGGCTCGCCCTCGGGCCCGCCGTTCCAGCGCATCAGGACGACGCGGCTCGACCGCGCCGAACCCTGCCCGACGCCGAGCAGCGCGCGCATTCCGAGCGCCTCCAGCGCCGGCACATCGAGAATCTCGACGCCGACGCCAAGTTTCGCCAGTTCGCCGGCTTTTTCGGCGAAGGATTCGGGATAGAGCAGGTTCGGCGGCAGGTTGACCAGGGTGCGCGCGAGATCGACGCCCTCGGCGAGGCCCTCGATCCTGGCCGCCGCCGCTTCGAGAACGCCGGGCGAGGCCGGATCGGCGCCGGCGAGCCGGATGGAAAGCGGACCGGAGGAGTCGGCCTCGTCCTTCTGACTCTTCTTGGTCTTGAACTGGTCGAATTTATAGGCGCGCAGCCGCAATCCCAGCGCGAAATCCGCCGCCGCCGCCGAAAAATCCTCCGGCGGCGCGGCGAAATCGAACAGGATCGCCGCCTTCCTCGCCTTGCCGAGCTGGGCTGCGGCAAGGCCGCCGAGCCGCAGATAATCGACGCTGGCGGCGTCCTTTTCGGCCTTTTCGGCCTTGTCGGCGTTTTCCGCCTTTTCCGCCTTGTCCGGCGCGGTCCCGAGCACCAGCAACCGGGGCGCTTTGATCCCGGCGGGCGCGAGAATATCGAGGGCGGAGCCGATCTTGCCCTTGAAGCCCGCGACTTCGGCGGCGCGGGCAATCAGCGCGGCGGCTTCGCCGAGCGCATGGCTGGTCGCCTCGCCCAGACCGAGCCCGGCGCCCGCAAAGACGATCAGGACCTCGCCGCCCTGATCGGCCGGAGGCGACAGCGCCTCGGCAAAACGGACGACGCCAATGGAAACGGACCCGGACATGCCAAACCTCATGCGTGTCGACGCCCGGCCTGCGCGCGGGAGGCGCGCGACGACTGGCGGAAGCCGATAAAATTCTCCCGCCGGCGGAACGCGGCGGGAGACAATGGCGACACTATGCGCTCGCCCGGCGAAAAGGGTCAATGTTTACGTCCCGAACCTCTGCTTAGCTTGCACAAAAATTGTTGTTTTGCGCGCTGTCGCGCGGACATTGAAATGCCGCCATTTCCGGCCAGACACGATACCCAAACGACACAGGCTTGAAATATCTTCGGCGGGAGCTTTTCAGGCGAGGTTTATGCGCTAGAAAGATCAAGGTCGGTCGGCGCTGGCCTCAACCGATGCGTCAGGTGAGGTTTATGGCATAAAATATTGATTTATATAGCTTATAGCGTATCCCGCCGGCCTTGGCCGCGAAACCCGAGGAAGAATGACCCTCTTTGAGCGCTATATTTTCAGGATCGCGGCCTCGGCCTTCCTCGCCGCACTTGGCATCCTGACGGCGGTGATCTGGCTGACCCAGGCGATGAAGGATTTCGATCTGATGACCACCAAGGGCCAGTCGCTGATCGTGTTCTTTCACATCACCAGCCTGATCGTGCCGTCGCTGGTCATGGTGATCGCGCCGATCGCGCTGTTCATCGCCACCCTGTTCTCGCTCAACAAGCTCAATGGCGACAGCGAACTGGTGGTTTCGGCCGCCGCCGGCCTGTCGCCATTTCAATTGTTCCGGCCCTATGCCGCGCTGATCGTCGCGGCGGCGATTTTTTCCGGCCTGATGTCGCTCTGGGCCATGCCCTGGAGCTTTCGCATCATGCGCGACGCGTTGAGCGAGGTGCAGTCGGACTTTCTGACCCGAATCGTCCGTCCGGGAGCGTTCAACATGCTCGAACCAGGCCTGACGTTCCATTACCGCGACCGCGGGCCGGGCGGCGCCCTGCTCGGCATTTTCATGCTCGACCGGCGCGAAGCGGGCCAGAACAATGTCTATCTCGCCGAAACCGGCATTGCCGCCAAGGCCGGCGACCAGAATTATCTGGTGCTGGAGACCGGCACGATCCAGCGCCAGGACAAGGACGCCAAGACCCCGGCGATGATCGTGTTCGATTCCTATGCGCTCGATCTGAGCCATTTCGGCGCGCGCGCCGACGGAACGCCGTTGCGCCCGCGCGAGAGATCGACGCCGGCGCTGCTCGTCTTCGACCCCGCCGACGCCTATGTGAAGGCAAATGAGGGGCGATTCCGCGCCGAACTGCATGAGCGGTTCATCGCGCCACTCTATGCGCTTGCCATGGGCATGATCGCTTTCGCGGCGCTGGGCGCGCCACGCACCACCCGGCAGAATCGCGGCGCGGCCATGGCCGCCGCCGTCGGCTGCGCGCTGGCGCTGCGGGTCGGCGGTTTCGGCGCTTCCGCCCTGATGGCGCGCGAGGCCGCCGCCGTTCCGCTCGCCTATTTCCTGCCGCTGTTCGGCTGCGCGCTCGCCGCGCTTTACGCCTTCCGCTTCGCCTTCGAAAATCCGTTCCGCCGGGTCCGGGCAGGACTTGCGGAGGCCTGAGGGAGCCTGACATCGTGACCGGCGCAACATCGTGATTGAAAGGGCCCCATGACAGGGAGGACGAGATGATCGGCAAAACTCTTGGCCTCTACATCGGGTCGCGCTTCGTCAAAAGCGTCGCGGTGGTGTTTTTCACGATATTCGGTCTGATCTACATGGTCGATTTCGTCGAAATGCTGCGCCGCGCCGGCGATAATCCCCATGCCAGCGCCGGTCTGGTGGCGGCGCTGTCGTTTTTGCGTACGCCGGCGGTCTCCGAACAGGTGCTGCCCTTCGCCGTGCTGTTCGGGGCGATGGCCGCCTTCATCAATCTGACCCGCAAGCTGGAGTTGGTGGTGGCGCGCGCCGCCGGCGTCTCGGTCTGGCAGTTCCTGACCCCGCCCCTGCTCGGCGCCCTCGCCATCGGCGTGCTGGCGATCGGAATCTACAATCCGGTTTCGGCGTTGATGCGCCAGCGCGCCGACGCGATCGAGACCAATCTTTTCAAATCGAAGCTTTTTTTGAACGATTCGAGCCTGTGGATCCGGCAGAAAAGCCGGGACGGCCAGTCGATTCTGCGCGCCGAGACGTCGGCCGAACAGGGTCTTTCGCTTGGCGCGGTATCGGCCTATGTGTTTGACAACAAAGGAAAGTTCATTGAACGGGTGGACGCCGACAACGCCCGGTTGGTTGGGCCGGAATGGCGCCTGAGCCATGCAACCGTCACTTCGCCGGGGCTCGATCCGCGGTTGACGGAAATTTACCTTCTTGCGACTAATCTGTCGCCAAGTCAGGTCGTTCAGAGTTTCGTCTCGCCCGAATCCGTGCCTTTCTGGTCCCTGCCGCGCGTGGTGCGGGACACGGAAGGCGCCGGGCTTGACGCCGTGGGGTATCGTTTGCGTTTTCAGTCGCTTCTCGCTCTGCCTCTGCTGCTCGCGGCCATGGTCCTCATTGCCGCGTCGTTCTCGTTGAAGCTTTCGCGCATGGGCGGCGTGGGCGTTCTGGTCATGGGTGGCGTCGGCGCCGGCTTTGTGCTTTATGTCGCAACAAAACTGGTGTCCGATCTTGGCGGCGCGGGGGTATTGAGCGCGCCCGTCGCCGCATGGTCGCCGGCCATTGTCGCAAACATGTTGGGCGCATTGGCGCTTTTGAACCGCGAGGACGGCTGATGGCGCATGGATCGCATCGCCGCAAACAGGTCCGCGCGGCTGTCGGCCGGGCTGCGGGAATGTTTCGGCGCGTCCGCGTTCCGGCGTCACTTGCCGTTGCACTGGTTTTTCTCGTCGCCCTGTCCGCTTTTGTCGCCCGGACCCAGGCCCAGACCCCGCCGCCGGCCGCCCCGAGCCGTACGCTCAACGACCGTTTCGCCGCCGGCGCCAACAGCGGCGACAAGAAGAGCCCGATGGTGGTCGAGGCCGACCGCGTCGTCTATGACGACAAGGCCCATACCGTCACCGCCGAGGGCGATGCGCAAATCTATTATCAGGGCAAGGTGCTCGAGGCGGATCGGGTCACCTATTTTCGCGAAAGCGGGCGGGTTCTCGCCGAAGGCGCGGTCAAGCTCACCGAGCCCGACGGCGGGCTCACCCATGCCGACCGGATGGAGCTGACCGGCGATTTCAAACAGGGTTTCGTCGATACGGTGCGCGCCGACACCAAGGAAAAGACCCATTTGAGCGCCACGCGCTCGGAAAAGCGCGACGAGAACACCACCGTGTTCGAGAAGGGAACCTACACCGCCTGCCCGAGTTGCGCCGAGCACCCGGAAAGGCCGCCGCTGTGGCGGCTGCGCGCCGAGAAGATCATCCACAAGAACGCCGAACAGATGCTCTATTACGAGCACGCCTGGTTCGAGCTTTATGGCGTGCCGATCGCCTATATCCCCTTTCTTTCGACCGCCGATCCGAGCGTGACGCGCCAGTCCGGCTTCCTCGCGCCGCGCCTGACCTATCGCTCGACCACCGGCTTTGGCGCCGGCGTTCCCTATTTCTGGGCCATCGCGCCGAACATGGACGTGACCCTGACGCCGATGTACATGACGCGCCAGGGCCTGTTCGGCGAAGTCGAATTCCGCCATCGCCTCGAAAACGGCTATTACCAGATCATGGCGAGCGGCATTCACCAGCGGCAGGACGAGGCCTTCGCCTCCGAACCCTGGGGTTCGGGCGACCGCACCAATCGCGGCGCCGTCGAATCGCTCGGCGCGATCTGGCTCAGCCCGATGTGGAAATTCGGCTGGGACATCGCGCGCGTGTCCGACAAATGGTTCCTCAACGATTATGGCCTGCCGAGCGGCAATCTGACCGGCAGCGCCCTGAGCGGCAATTTCTTCCGGGAGACCTCCTCGACGGTCTATCTGACCGGCCAGGGCGAGCGCGGCTATTTCGACCTGCGCGGGTTCTCGTTCCAGGGCATGGCCAATTCAGACCTTCAGCCGCAGCTCGCCGCCGTCTGGCCGATCCTCGATTACAACAAGACCATCGACATCAAGCCGGAGCAAACCCTCGGCATCGGCGGCCAGCTCGAAATCGACGGCAATCTCACCAGTTCTTCGGCGGGGCTCGCCTCCTATCAGCAGATCGGCGCGGTGACGCTCGATCGCCAATATGGCCTGTACAACGTCTGCCGCAATCCGGTCACCGGCAAGCCCGATTACAACCAGGGCTCCTGCCTGATGAATGGCATCGGCGGCGATTACACCACCGCCACCCTGCAGCTGTCGTGGCAGCGCAAGCTGATCGACCCGATCGGCGACGTCTGGACGCCCTTCGTCTTCGCGCGCGCCAACGGCAATTTCCTGAACTACAAAACGACCGGCGAGGCGATCTATTTCGGGACCGACAACGGCATCGCCGTCACCGACATCATTCCGAACGCCGCCCAGGGCGCCTTCCTCTCCACCAACAACCAGTTCAACGGCTATGTGACGCCCGGCGTTGGCGTGGATTGGCGCTATCCGCTGCTGGCGAAAACCGCCATCGGCAATCTGGTCATCGAGCCGATCGCGCAGGTCATCGCCCGGCCGAACGGCCAGAACGCCAATACGCTGGTCAACATGGACGCGCAGAGCCTGGTGTTCGACGACACCAACCTGTTCGAATGGAACAAATATTCCGGCTACGATCGGTTCGAGACCGGCGTGCGCGCCAATTACGGCGCGCAATTCACGCTCGACATGGACAAGAACGGCTATGCCAGCGCCATGTTCGGCCAGTCGCAGCAATTGGCGGGAATCAATTCCTACGCCACGCCCGACATGGCCAATATCGGGCTGTCGTCGGGCCTCGACACCAGGGCTTCGGACTACATCTCGCGCGTCAGCTATTCGCCGAACTCCAATTACACCCTCGTCGTCAAGTCGCGGTTCGACGAGAATACCTGGGCGATGCGGCGCCTGGACGCGGCGGCGACCGCCCATTACGGGCCGGTCTCGTTTGGCGCGCAATTCGCCAATTACGAGCAGCAGCCGCTGATCGGCTATGTCTATCGGCGCGAAGGCCTGCAATTCAATACGCGCTATGACGTGCTCGAACATTACTACGTGTCCGGCAACGTCAATTTCGATCTCGGACGGCATTATTACAACGCCTTCCTTGCCCAGCCCGCTCCGGTCTTCGCCGTGGCCTCCTTCGTCGCCGGCGTCGGCTATGCCGACGACTGCACCAAACTGACGCTGAATTACATCAACGCCCTGTCCGACAATTACGGCTATCCGGCGACCTATACGCGCAACCAGACGGTGCTGCTGACCCTCGATCTGCGCACCCTGGGCAGCATCAAGGCGCCTTTCGCGCTGTCGCCGTCGCAGATCCAGGATGGCGTCCGATATAATTGACGCGGGACTCCGGCGCCCGACGGGCAAGCCGACGCCGCAACAAAAACACAGTCCGATTCCATGGGAAGGCGGGGTTGGATTATTGGACGGGCAGCGCCGATCGCGCGGGAGAAGCCGGGCGCTTCACCCAATCGGCAATTTGACGGGCGGATGACAGGAATGACGATCGGATCGAGGTTTTTTTTCGTTCATGCGCGCGCCATCGCCGTGACGCTGGCCGTTCTGGCTTTTTCGCCGGAAGCCGGCCTGCTGGCATGCGTCCCGGCCCACGCGCAGTCGATCGTCGCCACGGTCAACGGCGAGCCGATCACCACGTTCGACATCGCGGAGCGGGAAAAGCTGTTGAGCGCCCTCGGCCAGCCCTCCTCGGCGTCGGCGGCGATGGAAAGCATGATCAAGTCGCGGCTGGAGGCCGGCGAAATCAACAAATACGGCATCAAGATCAGCGCCAGCGAATTCGGCCCGGCGGTGCAATATTACGCCGATCGCGCCCATATCTCCGCCGACGCGCTCAGCGCGCGGCTGCAAAATTCGCGGGTGGACAAGAAGCACATGGAGAATTTCTTCTCCATCCATACCGGATTCAACATGTATACCCGCGCCCGCAACCGCGCCGTCGAAGTCAGCCAGAGCGACATCGATGCTGAAATCGCCCGCGACAAGAAGCTGTCGAACCAGCAGACCTATGTCATTCGTCAGGTCCTGATCGCGGTGTCCGCCGAATCCGGCGCGGCCGGACTGCAACAGGCGGCCAAGCAGATGGAATCGCTGCACGCCCGGTTCACCGACTGCGAAACCGGCGCCAAGCTGGTGGCGGAATATCCGAATCTCGTGGTCCGCGAACCGCTCACCCGCACCTCGTCGCAATTGGGCGACCAGTTGACCGCCCTGCTCGACAAAATGCCGGTCGGCCACCTGACGCCGGCGAGCCGCGATCCGAGCGGCGTCGCCGCGCTCGCCCTGTGCTCGCGCTCGGCCTCCAAGAGCGACGCCACGCGGGAAGCTGCGCAGAACCGGATCCTGTCGCGCAAGGTCCAGCAGGAAGCCGACAAGCTCTACGAGGAAATCCGCTCCCACGCCGCCATCGTCACAGCCAGGAAATGACGGGCTTTCAGCCGCCGCTTTGCATGACGCAAGGCGATCCTTCCGGGATCGGTCCCGATCTGGCGCTGGCGCTCTACGCCGCGATGCGCGCCGGCGAGGCTCCGCTTGAACCTTTCATCCTGATCGCTGACCCCGGATTGCTGCATCGGCGCGCGAAACAGTTGAAAATTGCCGTCGAGATCGTCGAATCGACGCCGGAAGAAGCGGCCTCGGCCTTCGAGGCCGGACTGCCGGCAGCGAGGCTGCAAGCGCCGGTCCTGGGCGAACCGGGCCGCCCCGATCCAGCCGATGGGCCGGCGACCGTCGAGGCGATCGCCCGCGCCGTCGAATGGGTCGCCAGCGGCCGGGCGAGCGCCATCGTCACCAATCCGATCGCCAAATCCGTGCTCTATCGGTCGGGCTTCGCCCATCCCGGACATACCGAATTTCTCGGCGAACTGGCGGGACGCCATTTCGGCGGCTCCTTTCGCCCCGTCATGCTGCTGTGGTCGCGCGAACTGGCGGTGGTCCCCGCCACCGTCCATGTGCCGCTGGCGCGGGTCCCGTCGCTCCTCAACACCGACGATCTGGTCGCCATTGGCGAGATCGCCGCCGCCGCATTCACCCACGACTTCGGCATCGCCGCGCCGCGCCTGGTGTTCAGCGGGCTCAATCCGCACGCCGGCGAGGAGGGCGCGATCGGGCGGGAGGAAATCGAAACCATCGCCCCGGCGGTCGCGCGCCTCGCGGCGCAAGGCATCGACGCCAAAGGACCGTTTTCCGCCGATACCTTGTTTCATGCGCAGGCGCGCGACGGTTACGACGTCGCTGTCTGCATGTATCACGATCAGGCGCTGATCCCGATCAAGACGCTGGCCTTCGACAGCGGCGTCAATGTCACGCTGGGCCTGCCGTTCATCCGCACCTCGCCCGATCACGGCACGGCTTTCGACCTCGCCGGAACGGGCCGGGCCAGACTGACCAGCCTGCGCGAGGCGGTAACGCTGGCCGCGCGCATGGCGCGGGCGCGGGCGTGAGCGACTCCCAGCCGCGCGTGACCCCCTTGCCGGATTTGCCGCCCCTGCCGCCTTTGCGCGAAGTGGTCGCGACTCACGGTCTGGCGGCGAAGAAATCGCTCGGCCAGAATTTCCTGTTCGACCTCAACCTGACCGGAAAAATCGCCCGCGCCGCTGGACCGCTCAGCGAGGCGACGATTCTCGAAATCGGCCCTGGACCGGGCGGCCTGACCCGCGCGCTGCTGGCTTCGGGCGCGAAAAGGGTGATCGCGGTGGAGCGCGACGAGCGCTGCCTGCCGGCGCTGGCCGAAATCGCGGCGCATTATCCCGGCCGTCTCGACGTGGTCGCCGCCGACGCGTTGACGCTCGACTATCCGACATTTCTCGGCGCGCACAACGTCGCCGGCCCTGTGCGCATCTGCGCCAACCTGCCCTATAATATCGGCACGCCGCTGCTCGCCGGCTGGCTGACGCAACCGGACTGGCCGCCCTTCTATGAGCGCATGGTGCTGATGTTCCAGCGCGAGGTGGCCAAGCGCATCGTCGCCACGCCGCTCGAGCGCGCCGATTACGGGCGGCTCGGCGTGCTCTCCGGCTGGCGCTGCGCGGCGCGGATTTTGTTCGATGTGCCGCCTTCCGCCTTCACGCCGCCGCCAAAGATCACCTCCAGCGTGGTCGAACTCGTTCCGCGCGAAAAACCGTTAAAATGTTCGGTCAAGGCGCTGGAGGCGTTGACGCTGGCGGCTTTCGGCCAAAGGCGCAAGATGCTGCGGCAATCGCTCAAAAGCCTGCCGCTGCCCGTCGATGTGCTGGATTTGCTGGCGCAGGCCGGGATCGAGCCGACCCGCCGCGCCGAGGAAGTCGAAATCGCCGGATTTTGCGCGCTGGCGCGCGCCTATGCCGTAAACACCGGCCAGATTTGATCGTCCATCCTCTACGCCCGTTCGACGCGCCGGTCCGGTCAACGCAGATCCCCACCAGGGTTTGAAGTTCGCTTTCGAGGAGCCCGGCGTAAAAGGCGCGCAAGGCGAACACGCTGCGCTCGATCGGCAAGCATCGCCCCTACCGGCGCGAATGGCGGAAATCCGGGCCGACGTGGAAACCTCTTTACTTGCGCGATATTGGGTGGACAATGCCGCCGTTGGGGTCGGGCATGGGCGCGGCGCCCGATGTTGCGGGAAAGAAAGAACAGGAAACGAAATGAGACTTTTTCTCGCCGCGGCCTTTTCTTTCGCCGCCCTGGGGAGCGTCTGCGCGCAGGAGCGCGCCAATCCGCCCCAGTCCACGAACGAGGCGGCGGCCGTCGGCGGCCAGGAAGACCTCGCGGACATCATGCACGCGACGCAATTGCGCCATCTCAAACTGTCCTACGCCGGCTCGGTGAAGAACTGGGATCTCGCGAATTATGAAGTGGCGCGGATCGGCAAGAGTTTTCGCAAGGCGGCCCAGCTCTATCCCGTGTTCGAGAACGTTCCGCTGGCCAGAATGATTGCCGATATCAGCAAGCCGGCGCTGGCGGAGGTCGAAAAGTCGATCAAGGAGCGCGACAGCGACGCTTTCCACAAATCCTTGAACAAGCTCACCGCCGCCTGCAATTCCTGCCATCAGCAGGCCAAGGTCGGTTTCATCAGGTTGCGGGCGCCGACGGCCTCGCCCTTCAGCAATCAGGTTTTCCCGCCGGCCAAGAACTGAGGCGGATGATCGGAGGCCGCCAGCTTCGAGGGCGGCGAGCCCACGGGGCATAAATGGCGTTTAGCCCGACCAGCGCTGCGAGCCGAAAACCCGCGCAATGGCCAGGGCGCGGGCTTCGCGCAATTCGTCCTCTCCGTTCGTCCCGGCAAAGCCGCCGCCGTCGATTTCAGCGCAGGCCGCCAGGGCCGTCTCCAGCAATTCCGCCTTGGGATAGTTTTGGCCCGAGCGCTCGCCATAGGCGCGGTAGTCGCAGGCGCAGACCGTCATCAGCTCGCGGAATCGCTGCGGGGCGTCGAACCCGCCCAGCCGTTCGAGCATCAGCGCGATGGGTCCGGCCCGCGCCTTCGAGGCGCGATGCACCCGCTCATGTTCCGCCGCCGCCGCCAGCGCCAGCTCGCGGCAGTCTTGCGGCGCGCCGAGCCGCGCGCAGATGGCGTCGATGCGCGGCAGGCCGCGTTCGATGTGGCGATAATGCAGGGGCAGGTGTTCGCGCGGCGAATCCGCCTTGCCGACATTCATCAAGAGCAAAGCGACGCGCACCGGCAAGGGCGCCGCGCAGAGCGCCGCCTCATGCAGCGAATCGAGCAGATGCGCGCCGAGATCGACCGGCGCCGGTTCGTCGGCGAGTTGCGGAACGCCGAACAAGGCCTCGGCCTCGGGCAGAACCTGGGCGAGCGCGCCGCAATCGCGCAGCGTCCGAATCATTTTCGCCGGCGAACGCGCCATCAGGCCGCGCGCCAGTTCGGGCCAGATTTCGGCGGGCGCGACGTCGAGCAGGAACCCGGCGTCGACCTGTTCGAACAACAGGTCGAGCGCGTCGTCATCGGGTTCGGCTTCGGCTTCCGCGAGCAGGGCCGCAAGGCGCAGCAGGCCCAGCGCGGGATGAGTCTGAGCGAGATCCGCCAGTTGCGCGTCGAATTTGCGATCCATCGCCACAACAAAGCAAATTTCGGGCCTTTGCAGGCCCGTTCAATATTTCGCCGCCACCGGCGGTTGCGCGACATTGAACTTGTAGCTCAGGCCAAGCGTCACGACATTGTCGTTGAGGCTGGCCTGGGTCTGCTGAATCCAGCCATTGCCGGGGTAGTTCCAGCCGCCGAAATAATAATAGCGATATTCGAGGCGGCCGATCACATTATCGGTAAAGCCATATTCGACGCCGCCGCCGACATCGAAGCCGGTATAGGCGTGGGAGACGCTGACGCTGGTCGGCAGGCCAAGGCCGGCGGCGAGCGGCGCGAGGGACGGCCCCGCGGTGAACCGGCTCGCGCCCTGCGTGAAGGCGACGCCGCCGAGCGCATAGAACTGGGTGCGATAGACGGCATAGCCGAGATGGCCGTTGATCGCGGCGAGCCAGTCCTGATTGCGATTGAGAGTCAGGTCCGCGTCGGGGAAATATTTGTCGGCGCCGATGCCGGCGCCGTAAAAATCACCTTCGAGGCCGATCACAAGCTGGTCGAGCTGCGCGTTATAGCCGATGCGCGCGCCGCCGATCACGCCGCTGGCCGAACTGTTGAAGCTTCCCAGAGCCGAGTTGGCGTTGAGATTGGCGACGCCGCCGCCGATGTCGGCGCCGATATAAAAGCCGCTCCACGAAAAATAAGGCGGCGGGTCGAGGAAAACCGGATTCTGGCGGGCCGAATAAGGATCGGCGGCGCAAGCCGGGCTTATGAGCCC
The DNA here is from genome assembly GCF_903903185.1 of uncultured Rhodoblastus sp. Lineage (GTDB taxonomy): Bacteria > Pseudomonadota > Alphaproteobacteria > Rhizobiales > Beijerinckiaceae > Rhodoblastus. Next base: position 7,908 of record NZ_CAIUXT010000136.1, on the reverse strand, counting down.
GGCGAGCGCGAGCGTGGTGAGCAGATGGCGCATTGGAACTTTCCCTTTGGAGCCGAAAACGTGAAACCGAACGGGTTCCACTGTTCGGCCCCAGGGCTTGCGCCGGGCTGACTCGCCGCTATCCTTGGTTTTCGGGCCGGCTCCGCGCGCGCAACAGCGCGAGCAAGGCCCCGACCAGCGCGACGAGGCTGGCGGTCAGCCGGAGGTTGCGCGCCGCGAAATGCAGCGCTCTCGGCGCGACCAGAGCCACGGCGCTCGTTTTGATCCCGGTCTTGACCCGATCGACGGTGCGGCCGGCCAGACGCATCGACAAGGCCAGCGCGATCCAGGCGATCAGGCCCGAGACGGCGGCGACGCTCAGCGCCGCCTGCCAGGGCGGCAGGTGGTCGAGCAGCGCCAGATAGGCGGCGAGAGCCAGAAAGCCCAGCGCCAGCGCGACAAACACCCCGCCGAGCGCCGAGCCGGCGACGACCGCGAGAAACTTGCGCGACAGCAGCGCGCCTTCCAGAGCCGGCGGAAAAGGGTCGCTCATGACCGCCCGCCGCGATTGTTCCACAGGCCGACGATCAGTCCCACGCCGACGGCGATCGACAGCGCGGCGAGGGGATTTTTCCGGACGGCGGCGCTGAGCTCTTCAAGCCGGGCGCGGCTGAACGCGCCGGCTTCGTCCTTGAGATCATGGGCCAGATCGTCGATATGTTCGCCCGCCGCCTTGCCGGCTTCCTTCAACGCCGAAGCCGCTTCCGGGCCATGGCCGCGCAGCAGTTCCGTCAATTCTTCCACTGCCTTGCGGACGGCGTCCACGGCGTTTGACGCCAGGGCGTTATCCTCCCCGGCCTTGACGTCCTCGCCCGCGACCCCGGAGGCCGCTTCGGATGCTTTCAAATCGGGTTTCTTGCCGGCGTTCATGCAACTACTCCCTGTTGCCTCCCCTCCCCGGTGTGAACCTAGGGCATTTTGTTTTTGACGGATATGCCTATCCTTGGCGTCCGCCGCATTTGGCGACAGGCGCGGTCGCGCCAAAAACAATTGCGGAGGCTAAACCGGTTCCGCGAGCAGGCGCGCGACGAATTCCGCCATGCCAGCCGCCGCGCGCGGGCGGCGCAGGCGCTCGGCTCGCAATATCGCCTGCAAGTCGTCGAAAGTGGTCTGGATGTCGTCATTGACCAGCACGAAATCATAATCCGCCCAGCGGCCGATCTCGTGGCGGGCGTTGTCCAGCCGCCGTTTGATCGTGTCCGAACTGTCTTCGGCGCGCCGCTCCAGCCGCGCGCGCAATTCGCGCATCGAGGGCGGCAGGATGAAGACGGTGACGACATCCTGCGGGATTTTCTCGCGCACCTGCCGCGCACCCTGGTAATCGATGTCGAACAGGACGTCCCGCCCGCTGGCCAATATGGCCTCGACCGGCGCGCGCGGCGTGCCGTAGAAATTGCCGTGCACCTCGGCATATTCGAGCAATTCGCCGGCGTCGCGGCGGCGCTCGAATTCGGCATGGTCGATGAAATGATAATGAATGCCGTCGGCTTCGCTCGACCGCCTCTTGCGCGTGGTCAGCGAGATCGAAAGGGTGAGGTCGAGCCCCTGTTTCTGCAGCAGCATCCGCGTCAGCGTGGTCTTGCCCGCGCCCGACGGCGAGGACAGAATCAGCATCAGCCCCCGGCGCCCGCGCCCCTGCCCCTGCCCGACCGCGTCCCTGTTCATCGCGTCACTCGATATTCTGCGCCTGTTCGCGCAATTGCTCGACTTCGACCTTGAGTTCGAGACCGAGCGAAGTCAACGCGGCGTCGTTGGACTTGGCGCACAGCGTATTGGATTCGCGCCCGAATTCCTGCGCCAGGAAATCGAGCCGCCGCCCGACCCCGCCGCCCTCGCCCAAAAGTTTGCGCGCGGCGCCGACATGGGAATATAGCCGGTCCAGCTCCTCGCGGATATCGGCCCTGCCGGCGAGCAGCACCGCCTCCTGATGGAGCCGCGTCTCGTCGAAGCGCCCGAGTTCGCAAATCTGCGCCACCGCCTGCCGCAATTTCTCCTTGACCGCCTCCGGCTGGCGCCCGGGACAGGCGTCGGCGGCTTTGGTCAGGGCCTCGATACGGTCGATCCGCTGAGTCAAAAAGGCCGCCAGCGCCGCGCCCTCGGCCCGCCGCATCGCCTGCAATTGGACCAGCGCCGCGTCGAGACCCGCGAGAATGATTTTTTGCGCGGCGGCCAGCGCGGCCTCGTCCTCTTCCGCCTCGCCGGTTTCGACCACGCCGCGCAGGCCGAGCAGGCCGTCGAGGGTCGGCGGGCCGATATTTGCGGGACGCGGCAGGCTGGCGAGCGTCTCCATCAGATGGGCGAGCAATTCGCGGTTGATTTTCGCCGTCACCGTCGGGCTTTCGCGCGTCACCGACAGATTGGCGTGGCAGGCGCCGCGCGACAGCGCCTTGGAGATGGCCCCGCGGGCGGGAATATCGAGCGCGTCGAAACCGGGCGGCAGCCGCAGGCGCAGGTCGAGCCCCTTGGAATTGACCGTTTTCAACTCCCAGCGCCAGTGAAACGGCGCGCAAAAGCCGACGCCTTGCGCAAACCCGGTCATGCTCGAAATGGCCATGCTCAAAAGACTCCCGGCGACGCGCCCGATCGAAAGAGAGCGGCGGATCGTCCAGAGCGGGATACGCGCGCCGTCGATGGATTAAACCCAAATCCCGCAGGTGGAAAGCCGCGGGATCGGGTCAGGCGCGAATGCGCCGAAAAGCCCGTCGTCGGACGGGCGTCTCTCGACGCCCTCTTGGGCCTATGCGAAGCGTTCTTGATCGCTACAAGCCGCAATCGAGCAAAAACGCGTCTGTCCGATTAACGCGGACGGACAACATTTAGACGGGGTTTGGACTGGATGCGACGGTAGCCTTCCGCTCGAAGCTGAAGTCCGAGAGACCGCTGCAACCATTTCCATCGAATCCCGTCACAAAAACGTGGCTTATCGTTCGTCAGTCATCGAGAAACAGATGGGTTACGGCCACTATGCTCAATGCGGATGAAATGTCGGGCAATGTCCCATTTCAGATCAGGCTTGCACTTTTTTGCCTCGGCTGCGCCTAGCTTTTGCAGAACCGCCTTTTCATAATCGGCAACGGTCATGCCGTCGCGATAGCAGTCGAACCGAAGGCGGCTTTTGCCGCTCTTCGGGTTCTCGCGAATTAGAAGTCGAATGACGTCGGATGAAATTGGGACCATTTCTTGAACAACATCTTCTCTCTTAATAGTTAAAGAACGCCGCGAATCTGCTGCAATGGCATTTACGGCCTCTCGTTGACCAACCACTCCTAGTTTCGCGAATGCGAAAATTTCTTTGGCAGCATTAACACGTTCTCGCTTCACCGAATCTGTCGCCGCTCGTGATCGGTTCCATACAATAATCTTGGGCAAAGAGAGTCCGGTCATCTCTAAGATCGACAGCACTCTCGCTTTTCCCATCGCCACAATCAAGCAAGGGTTTAATTCCTCGATGAGTGGGCGCACGTAGAACTCTGCAGCTTTTCGGGCTACATTTTCACTGAAGCTGGATTCGCTAGCGGTTCTCCATGGCAGGCAGTTCGAATATCCAATTTGCTCGAATGAGAGCTTTCCAGATCCAAGAACTTCAGCGCAGTGTCGCTGCCAAACTGGCCACGACCGACATTCGCTCATGTACGCCCGCGTCGCTTGAACATAATTTAATTCGGTCGGGTTTTGAGCGAAGCGTAGAAGTTCAGGCATCATTCGCTCGTCTGCAGGCGTCCGAAAGTCGTTTCGTGGCCCATTGCCGGGGTTGATCCCCAGCAGAAGTATATTTGTCGACGAATATTGCGCGCCAACATATCCAAACTGAGGTGTTAGGTCGTCTCGACTCAGAAGCGCAGAACGGCCGAGAGGTAAGTCAGATTCGTGATCGGGGAAAAAAGCGGATCGTCCCATCTCAACAACTTGTTTTGCGGCCAAAAATCCGAGCATTTTTTGTCCCCTTTACAATTCTTCGCCAATACCGCAGCCGTTGAAAGAGTAATGATGAAAGGCGGGAGCGTCAAAAACGGTGAGGCGGTTCCGGTGAAAAAATCAAGAAATCTAGTCCGCCCGTCGGATCGACCAATTCGCTTGAGCAATAATCGATTACGAAAAGTTGCGGGCATACGGCCATATCGATCGCCTGATCCCCGCCTCTTCCCGCCGATCAGGCGGCCCAGATATGGCTCCCCGCCAAGTCCTTATGTTGATGGTGTCCGCGGCAACCGAACAGCAGACAAAAGGCTAAAATCAATCCCCGGAGCGGCGCGGGAGCCAAAGCAGCGGGCGCGTCGCCGTTACTTTCCACCCGGTGTTGGGGCAGAAGACTTGAGATAGACCGGATCGATGGTTTTCGGGCTGTTGAGGTCCCAGCTCTTGTTGAGCAGCGGGTCGAGCGCAGTGCCTTCCGAGGCGTCGAGAATGCGCGGCTTGCCATTGGGCGCGGCATGGACCGCCGGACCGACATAGCCAAGGGCGCTGTTTTCGACCGGGGCGGCCGGCCCGTCGAGCGCGGCGGCGCTTTCCGGCGCGGGGCCGTCGAGATTGCCGGCCGCGACCGTGATCACGCCAAGCTCGGCATCGTCGAGCGTACGGGCCTCGGCGAGCGTCGGACCGGGCCGTTTGACCGCGACATAATCGGCGACCTGGCGCGGCGGCTCCGGCGCGTCGGGCATGACCGGCGCAAGCCGCGCGATGGCGTCGGGATCGGGCGCGAGGCGCGGCCGGGGCGCGAAGGGGGCGAGACGGGCGTAGACTTCCGGCCCGACCGGCGCCGCGCCATAGGGCGACAGCAGGTTTTCGGTGCGGTCGTCATGGTTGGGCAGCGTGGCGCCGGGCGGCGCCGTGGCCTTGGCCTTGTTGGACTGCTCGCGCCAATGCTGGACATTGCGGTTATGCGCGTCGAGCGAATCGGAAAACACATGGCCGCCCGAGCCATCCGCGACGAAATAGAGATCCTGCGTGCGCGAGGGATTGGCCACGGCTTCGAGCGCGGCGCGGCCGGGATTGGCGATCGGCCCCGGCGGCAGCCCGTCGATCAGATAGGTGTTGTAAACCGTCTTCGATTCGACATCCGCATGGGTCAGGGACCGGCCGAGCGGCCCCTGCCCGCCGACGAGGCCATAGACGATGGTCGGGTCGGATTGCAGGCGCATGTGCTTGCGCAGGCGGTTGATGAACACGCCGGCGACGCGCGGACGTTCGTCGGCCTTGCCGGTCTCCTTCTCGACGATCGAGGCGAGCGTGACGAGATCGTAGGGCGAGGCCAGCGGCAGGTCGCGCGCGCGGCGCTTCCAGATTTCGTCGAGCAGCTGGTTCTGGTCGCGCGCCATTTTCTGCAACAGCTTGTCGCGGCTGTCGCCGCGCTGGAATTTATAGGTTTCCGGCAGCAGCGCGCCCTCGCGCGGGATTTCGTGAATATCGCCGGCCAGCGCGTCGTTGTCGCGCAGGCGCTGGACGATCTGCTGGCTGGTCAGACCCTCGGGAATGGTCAGCGAATGCAGGATCGCCCGGCCCTGCACCATGGTGTCGATCACCTCCTGCAAGGAGGCGTTCTGCTTGAACAAATATTCGCCGGCCTTGAGTTTTGCGCGCGCGCCTTCGGCAAACAGCGCCAGCGAGAACAACAGCGGGCTCTCGATCACCCCCTGGTCCTGCAACTGGGTGGTGATTTCATCGACGTCGAGACCCTGCGCGATCATCACCGCCTTGTCGCTCGAAAGCGGCCCCGGCTGGCGCACGGCGTGGCCGGCATAGAAGGCCCCGGCGCCGGCGACGAGGCCGAACGCCAGCAGAAAGCTCAGAAAGCCGGAAAAAGCTTCGAGCGCCGGGCGCTTGCGCCGGACCGGCGGCGGCGGGGCGTTGTCGGGAAGCAAAGCCTCTGCCGGGCTCTGCGCCACGCGGCGCCCGAACAGGCGCCCCCTTTCGCCCCGGCGCGGCTCCGGCGCCCCGCGGGGGGCGGGCTGCGGGGTTTCGTCCTGTTCGCCGTAGTGCGGATCTTCGCTCATGTTCCCTAAGGCCGCCCTGGTTTGCGCCGATTTCGGCTTCCTGCCGGCTCAAGCCGGCTCCCGACCGCGAAAATGGGCTAAAGTCGCAGTTTGCCTGCCAATGTGGCGAAATCAGGATCAAGCCGCCCAGGCCCTCGCCGAAAGCAGGGCGAAAACAATCCGATCATCGACGCCGGCGCTTTCGCGGACCTGACGCCTCGCCGCCGGCAAGGCTCAGAACCGGCGCAGCACCAGCGACGCGTTGGTGCCGCCAAAGCCGAAGGAATTCGAAAGCACCGTGTCGATCTTGCGCGGACGCGGCTTGTGCGGCACGAGGTCGATCGCCGTCTCCACCGAGGGGTTGTCGAGATTGAGCGTGGCCGGAGCGATCTGGTCGCGGATCGCCAGCAGGCAGAAAATCGCCTCGACCGCGCCGGCCGCGCCAAGCAGATGACCGATCGAACTTTTGGTCGAGGACATGGAAATGGTCGAGGCCGCCGCGCCGACGACGCGCTCGACCGCCGCCAGTTCGATGCCGTCGGCCATGGTCGAGGTGCCGTGGGCGTTGACGTAATCGATGTCGGCCGGGACAATCCCGGCGCGCTTGATCGCCGAATTCATGCAGCGGAAGGCGCCGTCGCCATCCTCGGCCGGGGCGGTGATGTGGTAGGCGTCGCCCGACATGCCGTAGCCGATCACTTCGGCATAGATGCGGGCGCCGCGCGCCTGGGCATGTTCGAGCGCTTACAGCACCACCGCGCCGGCGCCCTCGCCAATGACGAAACCGTCTCGGTCGCGGTCATAGGGGCGCGAGGCCGCCTTGGGATTGTCGTTGAAGGCGGTCGCGAGCGCCTTGCAGGCGGCGAATCCGGCGATGCCGATCCGGTTGCAGGCGGATTCGGCGCCGCCCGCCACCATCACTTCGGCGTCGCCGAGCATGATCAGCCGCGCCGCGTCGCCAATGGCGTGGGCGCCCGTCGAACAGGCGGTGACGACAGCGTGATTGGGGCCTTTCAGTCCGTGCATGATCGAGACATGGCCGCTGATCAGATTGATCAGCCGGCCCGGCACGAAAAACGGCGACACCCGGCGCGGGCCTTTTTCGTGCAGGACGATGGCGGTTTCGCAGATGCCGCCGAGACCGCCGATGCCGGAGCCCATCAACACGCCGGTTTCGATCTGGTCCTGATAGGTTTTCGGGGCCCAGCCGGCGTCCTTGAGCGCCTGGGTCGCCGCCGCGACGCCAAAAACGATGAAATCGTCGACCTTGCGCTGTTCCTTGGGCTCCATCCAGTCGTCGGGATGGAAGGCGTCGGGCGCGTCGCCGCGCGGAACCTGCATGGCGATCTTGCAGGCGAGGTCGGACGCCTCGAACCCCTCGATCGGCCCGGCGCCGCTCTCGCAGGCCAGCAGCCTCTTCCAGGTCTCCTCCACGCCGCAGGCCAGCGGCGAAACCATGCCCAATCCCGTAACGACTACCCTGCGCATAGGCTCCCTCGGGCTTTTGCTGTCGGAACCCGCCGACGCTTCATCAAAACGTCAGGCTGCTCCCGCATATGGTTCGGGCTCAATCCTTTTGCGACCGGCGCCAAGGTCAAGACCCCCTTGCCGGTTCGCGCCGCCGGAGAAGCCCGATCGGATCCAAAACCATCGAATCGCGGCTCCCGCCGAACAATCCTACCCGCCTTCAGGCCCCTGAGCGAACGCCGCCCGGCGAAGCCGACATTTGCGCTGCAGCGCGAAGCCGAATTTGTCGCTGCAGCGCGAAGCCGGCGTCAGCGCTGCAACGGCAAGCCGCGAATCGCCCCCTGGCGGCTTTCGCGCGGCCCCACCATTCAAGTCATCGGCGCTTGCGTCAACGGGTTTCGCGCCTGGAGTCGATGGCGATTCGGTTGAATCG
>NZ_CAIUXT010000135.1 GCF_903903185.1 uncultured Rhodoblastus sp. | reverse complement strand
CCATCCCCCCGATCTCTCCAGCGCGTTCATCAAAGTAAAGTTCATCAGGCGGTGAAAAAGCTGGTCGATGACGTGCGCCCCAAGACCGACGGCATCGGAAAAGGGCGAAAAAGCGAACCGTCGTGAATTGGACGGGCTAGGGAGACGTTCGAAGCGGAGAAACTGCTCTTGAGCGGGAAATAAACGAGGTTTAGAATTAGTTTTCACTCCACCGCTGAATCCTCTTGATTTCGCCGGCAACTCGGGTCGATTTCCTCCGGAGGAATTGTTCATTCAGTGAGGTTTTAGCTGGCCGGAGATATCGCATTGACGACCGCGAATTCGGCATCGGCCGAAACCCTCCCTCGTTTGTCGGGGTAATTTTAACAAGCGTGAACAGGGGAAGTTTTCTCTGACGTCATTTCCTCCGGAGGAATTGACCAATTCCTCCGGAGGAAATGACCAATTTTAAGAGATTGGAAGGGATATGGGTTGAGCTGGCAACGAGATTTTTGATAACAGCAAATGGTGAAAATCTCCCACGTTTTTTCTCAACTTGCTCCAGGAGATGTTCGCAGAGGAAAAACTGGTCTTGGATGTGGAACGAGCCTGGTTGGGACATAGTTTTCGGTGGACCGGTAATCCCCACGACGATTCCGTCGCCAACGTGGGTTCCGTCCTTACATCTTTCTATTTCCTCCGGAGGAATTGTTATGTTCCGCCAACTGCCAAGGGCCGCGATCCATGCGCTTAATCGACCTGGAAATTGTCATAGACGTCGTCACCGGGACGAATAAATCGAAATCACCCCGAGGGGTTCGTAACGAAGTCGCCAAGCGACGCGGATTAGGCCGCAGCATCGTCACCGACGCCATTCGACGGGTCGAAGCCAACATGGGCGTTTCGCTTTTCGAGTCAGACTCCGTGACCTTAACCCCATCGGGTAAGGCCATGGCCGACCATGGCCCCCCATTTATCGAGACGCAGCGAATCTTTGTTGAATTTGTCCAAAAAGGACACCTCCGAGTTCGTTCGGAAAATCCGAACAAATGGAATGCGCCGTGAAGCGCAATTTTCCTTATCCTATTGGGGCTGGCGCAGGAGTCTGACGCGAACAGCGAAGAAATCTGTCGCCTCTGTTTGCGAGACGATTTTCAATTTCGACCAGCAAGCTCACCTGCCGTCGTCCTCGCATTCCTCGCCACCAGGCCCGCCAAAGTCGCGCTGGGAGACACCTCATTGTGCGGAATCATGACGTAGGTCCATAACGTCGCGCCCGTGTCTTTGGCGTGCGCATTGGCATAGCTCACCCATTTTTCGGCGGCGCGCGCCTTGGCGAGTACGATAGGATCAGCCATTTCATCGGAGCGTTTGATCTCTATGATCAATTTGCCGGCCGTGGTCTCGACGACGAAATCCGGCTCATATTCATGGCCGCTCGCATATTCGATCCGGAATTGGCGAACTCCCGGCTTGATCCACCGCACCACCGCGCTTTCACTGACGCTATCGATCAGGACGGCAAATTCCCGCTCCTGTTCCGACTGAAATCGCTGATAGGGGTAACAACATTTGTTGAAGCCGCCGAAAACAAATTTCCTCGTATCGCCGAGCGGCGCGACCGGCATACGAAAATTACGGACGGATTCGGCGCCGGCCACGTTGAATGCCTGCGGCTTCAGAAGTTGAAAGCCACGGGCTACGCGCGCCTCATAATCCGTCGGCGTCTCCCACATATGCGCCTTCATTTGCTCAAAAATAAACCGCGCCAAATCCTTGCCATGAACCAGCAAGACATTCTCGATCGCGTCGTCGTCCGACAAATAAGTTTTTAGGCGTCCGAGAATCTGCCCGGCGAGCTTGAACAGCAGGTCCGACTGCGCATCGTAGTCGATCTGCGGAAAATCGACCAAATGCCGGACCAGGTAATTTTCCAGTCGCTCTTCCCTGACGCCCTCGATCGCGCGCGCCAGAAACACCCGCGTTTCGTCCCGCAAATGGTGGATCATGATTTCATCGTCGACGGGCTGTTTCGCGATCGAAGCCAACCCTTCGAGATCGAAGTCGCGGAAGCCGAACGTCACCTCGCGCTTTGGCAGCACAATGATTTCCGGAATTTCGATGGTGAATTCGGCGACCTGTTGAGCCACTTTGGCGACCACCTTGGCGACGTCGAGCGACGGCGTCACGTCGAGCTCTTTTTGCACCGGCTGCAAAACCGCCTTGACATCCTCGACGATCCGCGCCCGCACCTCCGGCTCGTTCAGCTGGCGCAACCCGCTCTTCAATTCCCTCTCATAATGGTCCCGAATTACGCGGATTGTGATTTCCGCAGTGGATCGCTCCTCCGCCGTCGAAAAAACGAAAGGCCCGGCACTCGCCGAACCTTCCTCAAATCCGCCGCCGGTTAGCGCGGTCTCATAATTGGCCTTGGATTCCAGGACCACGGCGCCTTGCGGAGAAATGTCCCCGCCTTCGCCAACCAGCACCGCTTTGCGAATGGCGACGATCGAGTTTGGATCTCTCGCGGCGCGGATGACTTCGTCAAACCGGTCGTGGGCGATCACCGTCAGCGTGTCCACCGCATCGACGCCCGTCCGAAAGCCATAGGGCAAACGCAAACCTCTACCCAGCGTCTGTTCCGTCAAAATATCGGACGCCGAAGCGCGCAACGGCACGATCGTATAGAGATTCCGAACGTCCCAGCCCTCTTTCAGCTTGTTGACGTGGATGACGATTTCGGTCGTTCCATCCTGTTCAAGGGCGAGCAGCCGCTCCGTCGCTTCATCGGTTTCTTCGCCTTTGGTTCCCGAATGGACTTCGATGACGCGGCCCTTGTAGCGACCGTTGAAAAAGGCGTCTGCCTCCACGATCTGGCGGATTTCTCCGGCATGTTCGATGGTTTGGGCGACGACGAGCATGAAGGGGTGAACCTTCGGTCGCCCGGTTGAGCGCGCGTAAATATCGAGCTCGGCCTTGACGTTCTCATGGCAATGAACGCCGTCTTCAAGCTTGATCCGCTCCAATTGTTCCGTCGTGACGGAATCGGGCCGAAAATCCTTTCGCGTCGCCACCGCGGGCTCTTTGACGAAACCGTCGGCCATCGCATTGCCAAGCCCATAATCAAAAACCACATTGCGAAAGGCGGTCGATTTGGCGCCAACGGTTTTGGGCGTCGCGGTCAATTCCAGACCCATCACCGGCTTCAATTCCGCCACCGCTTTCATGCCGGCCTTGGCGCGGTAGCGGTGCGCCTCGTCCATCAGCAGCACCAGATCGGGCAGGCCGGCGAGATAGTCGAAATAGCTTTCGCCGATATATTCGTGCAGGCGCTTGATACGGCCCTGCTCCTTGTTGATCTTGTCGACATTGAAGACGTTGATGCGCACCGACGAGGCCTCGCCGAACAGATCGCGCCCCTGGCTCCAGTTCTCGCCGGTGACGAGATAAGGGGCGTTTTGCGCGAATTCGGCGATGCCCTTGAAAACGTATTTTTCCGTGCCGGCGGTGAAATCCGCGACCAGCTTTTCGTAGATGGTGGTGTTGGGCGCCAGCACGAAAAAGTTGCGGCTGCGGCCCGACAGGAAGAGGTATGTGATGAAGGCGCCCATCAATCGCGTCTTGCCGACGCCGGTCGCCAGCGCGAAGCAGAGCGATGGAAATTCCCGCTCGAAATCCTCGACCGACGGATAGAGCTTTGACACCGCCTCGAGCGCGGCGACCGGATCGGCGCCCTTCTCGAACTCCAAGGCCGACAAGAGGTTGGCGAGAATGTCGAGCGAGTCCGCTTGCGGCGAGCGCAACGAAAGCCGCGCCTTGATTTGCGAGCGAAGCCGCTGGTCGCTGGTCGCGTCGAGCATTTTTTAGGCCTCTTCGACATCAAAAAGGGATGGCTCCGCGCGCGAACCGGTCTTCTTTTTCCGAGTTGTTGGCGCCGTATGATCGACCGGCGTTTCTTCCGGCTCGGCGGCTGTCGGCAGGTTGCTTACGCGGAGGGAATAATCGTCGCGGCCCCATTCGCATTTGGAGAGGACCGCCAGGGGAATCTTCTTGATCGTCAAATTCTCGAACGCGCCGTCGGTCGCATTGAACGCCTTGCAGCAGATCAGAAGCGTGCGTTTTGGCCCGACTTCCTCGGAGAGTTTTTTCAGCGCGTCATGGGTCAGCGATTGTGTCGTGACATAGATGAAGTCGGTTTCGGTCGAATGGCCGTGCCGCCAATATTCGGCGGCGTCCTGGCTCGGGGCATAGGTGAAGCCCATCAGCTTGCAGACCGCTTCGGCCAGCATGGCGGCGTTGAATTCCTTGGCGATCACCCAATTGTCGTAGCGGTCTTTGGCGAGCAAAGACGGCGCGAGGCGGAAAAATCGGAATCCGCCGCCGCCGCTCCAATCGGCGGAGTCGGTGATGCCGCCCTTGTCCTCGCCATCGATGACTTTCTTCAGGCGCGGCACGATGTGAGTTTGAGCGTGATCACCCAGTTCGACCATAATCCATTGCCGTCCCATCTTTTGCGCAACGGCGCCGGTCGTTCCTGATCCGGCGAATGAGTCAAGGATTAGATCGCCCGGTGAGGATGCAATGGTTAGGACCTTTTCCAGCAATCGTTCTGGTTTGGGCGTGTCAAAGGACGTGTCACCCGGAAACAAGGCTCGCATTTCATTTTTGGATGTTCGGTTGCTTCCGACATCCAATTTTGACCAGAGGGTGCGAGGAACGAGATCAGCAACTTCCGCCAAGTACCTCTTTATGCTGGGACGAGCATCTCCCTTCGGCCCCCACCAAATGCGCCCATCTTCATTGAGCTGTTTTAGCTTCGCCTCGGAAATGCGCCAGTATCGGCCAGGAGGCGGTGAAAAAGTTCTGCCAGTCGGACCTTCAACTGAATAAAGCCCCTTGGAGTACGGTTTATTCGCGTACGGATCGCCCGGAATCCAAGGACCCCGTTCGTCATTGTCCGGATTGGAATAAATCTCGTTCGACTCATCCGTTCTCGGCAACCTCTTCGGCACCCAATTTGGTTCATTTGAAAAAACAAGAATATGATCGTGATCCGTCGAAAACTGACGCGCAGAATTACGAGGTGAGTCGGCCTTTTCCCATATTAAATTCGCGACAAAATTCTCTCGTCCAAATATTTCATCGCACATCACTTTTAAATAATGAGACTCGTTATCATCGATAGTTATCCAAACCGAGCCGTCATTTGTCAACATACGTCGGAGCAAAACGAGACGATCACGCATCAAAGACAGCCAGAGAGAATGCTCAATGCCGTCATCATAATGCTCGAAGGCGGAACCGGTGTTGTACGGTGGATCAATAAATACGCATCTTACCTTTCCTGTAAAATCCGTCTCAAGCGCTTTCAGCGCGAGCAAATTATCTCCCTGGATCAGCATATTGTCGAAAATGTCGCCCACGCGCCGCGCCGAGGCGTGATGCGACAGATTCGGCTCTTCGATGAGAATGCGCGGCTCCAGCCGAGGGCGTTCATCCTTGCCGATCCAAGTCAGTTCCAGGCGGGTTTTCCTACTGCTCAACGGCTTATTCCTCAAGAATCGTTCATTCTGGCTTCATCGGGGAGGGTCGCCCTGATCGTAGCCGCGAGTTTCGCCGATGCCGCATCCGGCTGATCACTATCCCATATCACGGTCACAAGATGGTTGGTGTCGAAGTGGACCCGGCGTTCATCCCACTCCTTTTTTCGACATGTGTAGATGACCGGACGTCCCAAACCTTCCGCGAATCCCGCCTCCCAATAGGCGCCATTATTGGCGTGAGTGAGATCGGCAATGACAAAACGCGACGTGCGAATGACGACGCGCATCTGGTCGTCGATAAGACCGGCCGGTTGTCCGTCGGTTAAAAGGCGCAAGTCGAAGCCGGCTCTTTGAACAGCGGGCCTGAACGAATTGTCGACCATCTGGGTAAGATCGTCGTCGCCGAATTTCATCGCCATGAATGCCGCCCGGCTTTCGATTCTCAGGCGGCGTAATTCCTCAAACCGGCGCCACCCGGCGAAATTCAATCCGGCCCGGAAAACGCCATCCGAAGAGCTGGAGGGTTCGAGGAAATTTTTTACCTCGGGTTGCCGAATTAGCCACCAAAGTCCGTCGTAAGCGCCCGGCCGAACGATCGCGGCGCCGATCCACGCCGAAAGTTCCGCCTGCGAGACATGAAGGAGGACAGGCGGAGTTATTTGCCGCTCCCCGATCCATAAAACAAGGCTGTCAGCTTGTTCGGCGACATTGGGCAATGGGTCTTCAAGGCGAAGACTTTGAAAGGTCGTTTCATAAATATCCAAAACGCGGCCATCGCGAGGCTGCATTCGCCGTAGGCGATGGCTGAATACCGATCTCCGGTGCACAGACCAATTTTCGGTCGACAAATCGCGTATCGTGCCGCAAAGGACGAATGTTCCACATCGCGGGCAAATGATTTGCTGACCCTGCAATGGCGCAAAATCATTCTGGGAACTGGTCTCGCCGCAAACCGGACAATCGCTCATTTTGCCTCCGAGAAATCGACTTTCCCATCCGATCACGCCGATGAAGGAGGCGTTGATGGCGGTGGCGTTATTCCTTCACGATATCGTCGGGGCCATTCCCTAGAAGTCCGGAGGCGTCCCTTTCTTCCAAAGCCAGTTTCGGCGTTGCGGATTTCACCCTCTTTTCGACCTGCTTGATGTGCTCGTCCGCCGGAATGTTTTCGGGCAAGACGCCGCCGATTCGCCTGATCGCCTCCCGCACTTCCTTGCCAACATCCTGATGGGTGCGAATGGCCGCGCTTTGCGACTTCACCTTGTCCCGGGCCAATTTGTCGCGGGTCTGAGTCATGCGGAACTGGTTCGCGGCCAGTTCCGTCGCGTTCATGCGATCCATCAGGGCGTCTTTTTCGGGAATGCCTTTTTTTACCTTGATGTCTTCATTGCCGAGACCGCCATACAGGCCCTTGTATCCAGCGTCATGGAACACGCCGAACATGCGGTTTTCGACACCTGCTTGTCGCGCCGCGCCCGACAGGGCCTTGAACTCTTCGCCGGTCTGCTTGCGTATTTCGAGCCGTTCGACATTGGCGGCCAGTTCGTCCGACAACTCCTGTCGCCGCGCCTGAATAGCGAAATATTCCTGCGCCCGGGCGATTTCCGGTTTTCGCGGATCGCCATTCTGGGCAATCAGGTAACAGGCGAAGCGGGAAAGGTGATAATTATCTACGACCTGAATGGCGCCCTTGCCGCCAGGGATCGGTTTGCCGGCGCCGGCAAAGTGATAATCCGCCTTATTTCCTGAGGCTTCGCAGGATTCCATGGCCCGTTTGACGGCGTCGTCGAACCGCCGCCATTGGGCGTAGCCGAGCAAGGGCTGAAGGTCGCGCGCGCTCCAATATTCAGCGCCGTGCTCGTTCCGTTTTTTGAGGCCTTCGAAAGATTGTGACCCAAGCGCGGCCAACGGCGACTTTGTCATGAAAATCCCTGAAACGACTTCGCTGATAATCGCGAATCAGGGCGACGGCGCCCTTAAAACCCTATTATATCACTTCCCAGCGGATCGTCATGACCGGCTCCATCGATGGGGTGATGTCGAGCGATTTTGCAATGGCGTCCAGCCGGCTTTCGACTTCATTGCGGATCTCCTTGCGCCGACGAAAGGTGTTGAATTTCAACTCGTCGAGATCGTCTTCCATTTTCCTGACGCGACGTTGTTCTGCGATCTTCTCCTCGAGCGGAATCGCGCCCTTCTCGCGCAGCGCGCGCCTCGCCGCCTTTATTGACCCATCGAGTTCGCGCTCAAGAATTTCCTCGGCCTTTTCGAGGTCGTCGGCAAAGGAATATAGTTTGTCCGTCTCCTCATCGAGCCAACGGCCATTTTCCTCCTCGGCTTCCTCAAGTTTTTTTGCGCGCACCGTCTGTTCAAGCGATTCGAGGTCCGCCGAGACCAAATCGCCGGATTGATTTCCACGAGTCGCGGGGACAAAAAAAAGACGGTCGATCAAATCCGCATCGAGAATCTCGCCGTCATCCGCCAAGGCCGCAATAACCAAGGATTCGCGTTCGTCCAGCACAGCCGTCGCGACGCGCAATACAGATATTTTCAGCCAGCCTTTCCGGCCTTTCAAATTTTCGACATCGGAAAGCCGCGGGAAGCCGGCGGAGCGGTAGGCTTCATAGTCGAACTTTAGCTCACAAGGCCCAAGCGACCGCGATTTGGCGAGGTCGACGATGCTTCGGGCCAGGGTTCCCTCGGAAAGGCGGAAAAACTGCCAGCCTTTTTCATCGGCCAAAGGCCATTCGATTGTCCAGGTGCGGCCATCAAAATCGAAACGCACCCCGTTCGTGGTGTGAAACTTCGCCGCCGGCAATTCGGCGCGCGCGACCGCCACCAGTCGTTGGCTAAAAGCATCCAGGGTCGCGTCGATCTCGTTGCCGCGACGTCGCAAGCGCGCGACCACGTCGCGGTCCATATGGTCGAACAGCTTTTTCCGCGCGTCCGACATGTCGGCGTCGATCTGGGCCTGGAGTTTTTCTTCAAGCGCCTTGAATGCCTCTTCGACCTCCTCGTCGTTGCGTCCGCGCTGAACGGCCTCAACCACCTTCCGCTCGAAATCGATGCCGCTTTCGATCACGCCAAGGACATCGTCGCTGGCGCCAAAAACGCCCGTAAAAAGTTTGAATTTGCGATCCAGCAATTCGTAGACGCGCTGTTCCGCTTTGTTGCGCAGGTTGAGCATGTTGACGACAGACACGTCGATCTTCTGGCCATATCGATGGCAGCGGCCGATGCGCTGCTCGACTCTTTGGGGATTCCAAGGCAAATCGAAATTGACGATCAGAGAGCAAAACTGGAGATTGATTCCTTCGGCGCCGCTCTCCGTCGCGATCAAAATGGTCTTGGCCTCGCTCTTGAAGGCTTCGACGACAGCAGCTTTCATGTCGGCAGATTTGGCGCCTGAGACAACATCCGTTCCCTTGTGACGCCGGAGCCAATCCTTATAAAGCGCGGCGCTGTCCGGATCGGCGTTCGAACCATTGAGCAGAACGATGCGGTCGCCATAGCCGTTTTCGGCGAGCAACGCGGCGAGGTATTTCTGGGTGCGGACGGACTCGGTGAAAATGACAGCTTTGAGCTGGCCGCCGCGCGCTTCGATAGCGTCGAGAACCTCTGGTAAACGCGCAATGAGTTTTTCGCCTTTGGCGTTGGCGCCGATCGATTTGGCGAGGACGAGATATTGCTCAACCTCGAAAATTTCGGTTTCCAGCTTTTGGACTTCAATCGCAGCTTGAGAGCTTCCGTCGTCATCGGACGCCGGGTCGACGGCTTCATCATTCAAAATCGCCGCTTCCGCGATTTCTTCCGCCAGTTCGTCGATATTATCGTCGTCATCCAGATCCGCCGCTTCGACGTGCCTTTTCGATCGAAGCCTGTTCAGCACCCGCTCCAGAAACCCGGTGATCGCCGCCACCGACGAGCCCAGGATTTTTCGCGCCTGTATGATGACGAGTTGATTCGGCTTTAAACCAAAGGCGATGGAATCCGGGCGTTGCAGGAAGGTCGAGACCTTTTCATATAATTCGGTCTCGCGATCGGACGGCTCGAAATCAAAGGTCGTCGCCTCGCGCTTCGTAAATGCGACATGGCCAGCTGCCTGCACGTCCCGTCGAAGGTGGCGCTTGTAGATTGGCAGCAGACGCTTGCGCAGGCTCGCCATATCGACCCCGTCCGACCGGCTGCCGGCATACATGATCTTGAACGTTTGCTGGTCGCCGAAAAAACGCTCATCGACCATTGAAACAAGGCCATAGAGCTCCATCAGATTGTTTTGCAGCGGCGTCGCGGTCAGGAGAATTTTGAAACGGTCCGCCAAGGCGGCCTTCAGCTCCTTGGCGCGCGCAGAACCGGCCTTTCGATAAACATTGCGAAGCCGATGGGCTTCATCGAAAACAACAAGATCCCAGGAAACGAGGCGGATGTCGTCTGCGCGCCGCGCGGCGAATTCATACGACGTGATGACTACGGCATCCGTCCGATCGAAGGGACGGCTGACGCCAGACTTCTCAGTTTCTTTGGCGGTCTTTGCGTCGAGGATGATGCTGGTAAGGCCGAATTTCTCGGATAATTCCTGGCTCCATTGCTTTCGCAAGGACGCCGGAACGATCAGCAAAATATGGCGCCGCCGCTCCGCCCACCGCTGCGCTATAACAAGGCTGGCCTCGATGGTTTTTCCCAGACCGACTTCATCGGCGAGGATGCCGCCGCGCGCGATCGGCGAATGCAGCGCGAATAGCGCCGCCTCGACCTGGTGGGGTTTCATATCGACCCGCGCCGTCGACAGACTGGCGGCAAAAGCATCCTCGCCATGTCCCTTTAGGGTCAATCGATGCGCCAGATATTTGCTGTGCCAATGGGTAAATGAAGCTGTCATGGTGTGAGTCTGCGCGATTCGGCCGGAATCCGGGAGGAAAAATTGAATTTTACCCAGAATATCGCCGGCATTGAGTGCGACGAATTCTGACCGACTGAGAGGCATGGACAGATTGTGGCGGCGTCGGCGAGTTGGCATGTCCTCGATTTCAAGTGTGGAGAACGCTTCCAAGCGTTCATCTTGGCGCTGCTGACGGGTCCAAATCCGGATTATGCGGATTAGGCCCGCCGGCTTGTCGGCGCCGGTAATGACCCCGAAAGGCGTCGTCGCCTTCTTCGACCAAGCCCTGTTGAATTAGGTCTCGACACGCCCGGGAAACTTCCCAGGGAATTTCATCGAGCTGCATCGCGACAGCTCGATAAGACCGCCAATCCTCATCCAGAATCGCAATCACACGCTCGCGCAGGCCAGGATTCAAATCCTCCGGCTCACGGTTCCCCTCAGAATAGCTGTCGCACCACAAAATGGCGTTGTGCCAGATGATGAAATGGCTCTTGCAGCCGTTTTCTCGCCAGACTGACGGGTAGAGCGTGACGCCTCTCGCGGATCGGTAAAGCGACCAGGCGGCCCCAGCGCGTTCGTCGAGGTTGATTGTCAGATGCTCGCCACAGCCGTCGGGACAGCAGATGACGAAGGATCGATTCCTGGCGCGGATCACGATCGCGCTGTCACCCGCAGCGGGAGTGAGGTCGTCGGCCTCATGCCGATTGGCAACCTCACCTTTATATGAGGTCCGTCGCGCGGGTTCTTTATGGATGTGCATATGCAGCTCGATATCGTCAGGTGAGTGAAAGGGAGCGGGTGGAGCCGCGCGCAAATCCGCCGTAACGGGAGCAGACGATGCAGCGCTCGTCGGCGGTCGCCGTGATGGAGCGGATCGTTCCTGCGATGCCGTCATAGCGCTGATAACGCGCCTGCCCTGGAACGCGTGCTACGGCGGACAGGAACATTGTCACTGCAAGCGACGCCATCGTGCTGTTAAGGGATATCACGGCTGCCTGTGGCTCACCCTGGCCGGTGAAATAGGGATCGGCCGCCTGCTGCTCCTGGGTCATCGACTCGCGGCGGATCGCGTCGGCGCCGATCGCGCCGCAACACCAGAGGCAGGGCAGGCCAGGCGCAAGCATCTGGGTTCGCCCGACGATATGCTCGATTCGCTGGTCGCTTGTGACGATATTGACGCCGAGATCGACACCAGGGATGAGCAGCTGATAGCAAAGCTTGGAGACGGCGGCGCGGCTGGTGTGCGAGTCGGTGCAAAGGAAAATGAACTGGACGCCGGCAAGCTTTTCCAAAACGGCCTCGCGGGTCGCGTCATCGCAAATCGGCTCGACTTGCGCGTTCTCGGCAACGCTCAAAATCATCCGACGTGCGATATCGACTTTTGCCAGACCGACATCCGCCGCGACCGCTCCGACCACCCGGTTGCGGTTGGTGGCGGCGAGAAGCTTTGGATCAACGAGGACAAAGTTCCGGACGCCCAGATAGGCGAGTTGCTGCGCGACTAGCGAACCGGTGCCGCCCAGGCCGACGATCGCGACTTTGCAATTGGCGATAAGGCGGTGCCCCGCGGCGCCAAATGCGCGCGCTTGGCGATCAAAGATTTCTTCGATAGCGGCGGAATACGACGGATCATTGAGCAAATGGCGCCGAATCGTGGAGCCCACCTCGACAATGTCGACAGCCTCATGCTTTCCGATTCTGCGGCCAAGGACACCGCTGCGGGTCAGGAGCGCGGAAAAAGGCTCGAGGCCCGGCAGCTTGGCGTCCAAATAGGGCGCGAGCGCAGCTTCGCCGAGGTCGTCCATCACTGAAAAGGTGGCGTCCTCAAGCTGAGCATGGCTATGCGACAAGATGAGGCGCGCGCGCCGCTTTCGCGCCTGCTGGACCATCTCAAAGAGAAAGGCCGGCGTCAGCTGTGCGGCGATTTCCGACCGAGTCGCATAAGCATCGACAGGAACAATTCCGCCATCGTGCACGAGAACCCGATCATGCGGCGCTGGATAGGCGAAGAAAACAGCGCAGGTTTCGTGTTGCGTCGACCACGCCGCGCGCCGATATTCCGCGAGCAGCGGCGATGGAAAAACAAGCTCGGTCACGTCGCGCTCCAAAATCTAGCTGCGATGCTGGCCATCCACGACATGAGTGTGTCGCGGCTTGGATTCCAGTTGTTGTGGACGTGCCAGGAAAACCAACGAAGGTTGGCGAGCGAGGTTTCTGGAATTGAATTCAATGCGCTGTTGCGCGGCTCGCCGCCGTTCGCGAGGCGCAAATCGCCGTCAGCCCAAAAGCAGTCTGGATTCGCATAGGGATAATTAACGGGCGCGAGAAACCGGATCGTGGATTCGGCACTGCTCCAACCCGGCGGTAAGACGAAATTGGGCACGGCGATCAGAGCGGCTCCGCTAGGAAGCCGCTCCAATGTGGCGCCCTTGAAGCGCGCCATGACATCAGCGAATTGAACCGCGATCACGGCGCAACGCTTCCGAACGTCGCCGGGGGAACGGCGGTGAAACGCATGGCGCAATGAGGGTCCATATGGATCTTCTCATCATCACGAACCAGGCGGTCGGGCTCCTCGCCGTGGCCTTCAAGCTCAAGGCCGTAGCCTTGGGGAAAGTCTTTAGCGCCCGCCTTGATCTCGGCTCCGGTCAGCACAGCGCAATGGGTCTCGAACTTTTCCTTGCCGACGTAAAAGATAAAGACCGGATGACGCGCGGCTTCCAGCTCCTTTTCCGCGATGCGGAGGTTGGCGCGGCCCAGCTCTTCCAGTTCGGCAGCTTCCTTGATCTCGGTTTCGGCGCGCTTCAAATTCTCGAGCGCCTTCTCCTCGCCGACGAAGCTACCATCGCGGTCATCCTCGCGGGGGAGGTCCTGTTCGTTGATCATAATTCGATCCTCTAGTTGACGGGGTCGATGACATGTGATTCGGTGTGTTTCACGAAAGAGACGTTTAACATAAGATACAAACTGTCTTATGAATAAGACATACCGCAGCGGGCCGTCCTCTGTCAAGCTGCGGAGACGTTCATCCGTCCGGAACATCAATGACCGTTAAAATTGAAGAGCTTGGCCGTTTGATTGCCCGGAAGCGCGGATCGCGCGGCGTCCGTGCCGCGGCCGAAGACGTGGGAATCAGTTCGGCGACGCTTTCTCGCGTCGAAAATGGCCACATGCCGGATCTCGCGACCTTCGCCAAAATCTGTAAGTGGCTGGAGAGGGATCCCCGCGAGTTTCTCGGCTTCGATGAGCCGGAAAAGGTGCCCCAAATGGCAGTCGCCCATTTCCGCAAAAAGAAAGCCGTGTCGATGGAGACGGCGGTGGCGCTTGGCGAACTGATCCTTGCTGCGCAGAACGCCTTGCTCGCGCGCAGCAAGCTGATCGAGTAAAGCGTTGCGCCACGGCTTTAAAGCTCAGGCGGAGCGCCTGTCGATCTCCGTTCGCGAGGATTTGGGGCAGGGGCCGCACGATCCGTTGGCGGTAGAGCGATACGCCGAGCGCCTTGGCGTGGTTATTCTGACCTTTGCCGAGCTGGAGATTTCCGCCGCGTCCAAAAAGCAATTGTTGGTCGCTGACCCCGAGAGCTGGTCGGGGATGACGATCAAAATAAATGGCCTAAACGGCGTTCTTGTAAATCCTGAGCACGCGCCAGAACGGTGGCCCAATACGATCATGCACGAATTGGCGCACATTAGCCTGGGACACGTCGCGACCCGCGTCGACGTTGGTCCCGACGGCATCCTGCTCGTCAGCGACTTTTCGCAGGATGACGAAGACGAAGCCGACTGGCTAGCGGGCGCTCTCCTTTTACCAAGAGACGCCCTGCGTCATTTCCGTGGTCTGGGCCAAAGCGCCGAAGACATCGCGCGTGATTTTGGCGTTAGCCGACAGCTTTGCGAATGGCGTCTGCGGATGACCGGCGTCGATATTCAGCTTCGACGAGGAGGGCGCCTCACACGCTAGAGGCAACACCGCCCATTCGTGCTTGAACCCAGTGGCATCGATCTTAGGACCGCGATGAATGGCGTTCGCGCCTAGTCATGCGTGCGAATGGTAGGATAGTGCTAGCGCGACGGGCACCCAGCCACCGCCTGACCCCCACCGAGACCGACGACTGCGGACGAATCTTTCCGCACACGTCCAAGCGCGTACAGAGCCGTGCACACGCGTTTTATTTGACGGATATTTGACGAGTTTCACCAAAAAATCGCTAAGTCATTGATTTGATGGCGCACCCGAAGGGATTCGAACCCCAGGCCTCTGCCTTCGGAGCTCTTCCATTCCCTTGGCGGCGCAGCCGCCATCGCTGACGCCGATGCGTTTCGCCATATCAATTGAATTGTTGGGAAAAAATCTTGCGTGCGGGCGCGGACGGGACCATGCGATTTTGAAAGGCGGTCGCTCCGAATTTGGCGCGAGAGGGCCATTTTGAGGTAGTTGATAACTTTTCGCACGAGCAAGCGCCAGCCACCCCGATCATTTGCGAAGTCGTGGCGCACGACGTTTCGCCTGCGGCTTTTTCCCTGTCGTCGCCGCCAAGAGTAGCGAATTAAGCCGGATCGGACGAGCGGGAACGTGTGAAGTTACGTTCGCGATCGTCTCGATGGCCTCTCGTTTGAGCGGGTCGCGCGCCCGGTCCATGTAAACACTCGAGTTTACGCCTTCCTGCGCGTGCCCCAGCAATTCGCAACGGACCGTGATGTCGATTTTATTATCGCGCAGTTCGGTATTCATCGTCTTGCGCGAAGAATGCTGCGTCTTCTTGTTCTCCCGCGCTTCCGGGAGAGCCCGGTCCAAAATGGGAACGAATTTTTTGTTCAAAAGCGAACCGATCGAGGTATTGGTTCCGCGCAAACGAAGATCCGGAAACAGTTCCTTAAATCCGAGCTGTTTGACCATCTCATAATACTCGCGAAAGCCAAGGCGCAACAATTCGGAATGAACAGGGACGCGGCGCGCTTCGCTCTTTATGGTGCGCATCCAATTTTCCTGGATCGTATAAGATGGGACTTCGGACGAAAAGTCGACCTCTTCGATCAGAATTCCGCAAGGCTCTTCCAGCCGCCCTCCTCCATAACGAGTAAAAAGAGGCACCCAGTATGTGCTGTCGTGCGCGACTTCCGGCGCCGTCCAGGTTTCGTCGGCAAACAGAGTCTCGTAGTCGTCCTCGGTGAACGCCGTTCGTTTCGCGTTGGCTTTACGTTTGTCCTTGGGTTTGAGGCTCTTGATCTTGTCCGGGTTCAACGCGACTGAAATCTCATGGTCGTCGAGGAAACGCAAAAAGCTTTGAAGACAGGTCAGATATTTGGTGATGGTGCTCCCTGCCCGACCGATTGGCTTGTTTTGCTCCTTCGCTAGCTTGATCGCCTCCTCGAATGATAGCTTCCAGTCGGCCGGGGCTTTCCCATAATATGTCGGCAGATCCTTGAGAAGTTGGCGCAGTTCGACCGCGTGGTTCCTGGCCAACACGCGAACGTCGTCAACGCCGATCATTTTGACGAGGATTTTTCCAAGGAACATGTAAGTCTCAGCGCTGTCGCTCACGTCCTGATCGCCACGCTTGGTGACTTTCCAATTATCCCCCACCTTTTCTTTGATCATCGCGGCGATTTGGCCCGAGATCGTATAATCGACGTCGGTCTTCGGCGCTGACGCGGGCGGAACCAAAGTCGCCGACACCGGCGCCGGAGGAAGCGTCGGCGAATTCGCGGCGTGGCTGAGCCCGGGATCCGCCATAGCCGACATCTCGAAAAGCGGCGGGTAGCGCCGAGCGGTGTCCGCATAGGCGGTCGCGGTGGCGCGCATCCAAATGCTGCGCACGAGATCGATAGTCTCGTCATTGGCCCCGACGCCAAGCCCGGCCAATACCGTGCGGAAAATGTCGTTATCCGGGCCCAAGAGACCGGCTGCGCCGGTCTCCGCAATCCGGCCGTCCGGCCCGAGCCGAGGCACCATATCGCGGAAATGGGAGATTTTTTCCTTGATCTCGTTGACGTCGTGTTCGGAAAAGCCCGAGTGGAGAAGGGTCAGCTCGTCGCCGGCTGACAGCGCGGCGGCGGGACCGCGCGTCGCGATCGTCGCATAAACAATCGAAAACTGCTTTTCGCGCCTGATTTTCTCTTCGACAGGCTCGGCTGATGCCCCCCTGTCGGCGTCGGCATGCGCGTCAACTCGCGCATAGCGTTCCAAATTCTCGGCTTGCGACTCGACGAAAAGCTTCAACAACTCGGTTTTTTTGGCGGCGTCCAACATGCCCAATTGCTCCAGACGATCCGCCTCGACGCCGACACGCAACGCCAGGACGCGGGCATGGCGGGGATCGCGGATCTTCAAACTCAGGTGTAGATAGAGCGACTGGGCGCCACGTTCAAGCTTTGTTCTGCGACGCCACCAATAGACGCCGCCGCGCCGATAAACGTTCTGACACAGGCCCATGCCGATTCTCCTGGCGACAGGCGTGTGCGACAGCTCTGGGTACAATTGCTCCGGCTGCATCCCAGCCAGGAACCGTCCCCATGAGGAATTACAAGGAGTTAGCGCGCAAAAAACGCGTTTTGGCTGGGGCGGGAGGATTCGAACCTCCGTATGGCGGAATCAAAATCCGCTGCCTTACCGCTTGGCGACGCCCCAATAGTCCAACCCGACAAACACAAAACCTGGCGGATCTTTGGGGTCGGACCATAGTCACCGCAGCGCCCATGGGCAAGCGCGACGACGGCTTTTTTGTCCGCCTGCCGCAAATTCGCCGTTTCTCCGGCAAAAGTTGACGAATCGCCCCAATTGGTGAAGTTTTTGTCGGGGCGCGGCGCCTCCCCTGCCCTGTATTGCCTGAAAAACGCCTCTGAAGACACGCCACTGAAGCCACAAGGAATTCGTCATGTTCAAGACTCTGCGCGCCATCTCCGCCGTCGCCTTGCTCGCTTTCGCCGTTCCCGCCCTCGCGCAGGCGCCGGCGACGCCGGCCCCGGCCAAGACCGCCCCGGCAAAACCTGCGGCCGCCGCGCCGGCCGCAGTCGCCGCCAAGGCGGACCCGCTCGACATCAATACCGCCAGCGTGGAGCAGTTGCAGGCGCTCAAGGGCGTCGGAGACGTCCGCGCCAAGGCGATCGTCGCCGGGCGCCCCTACAAGGGAAAGGACGAATTATGGCAGAAGAAAATCGTGCCCAAGGGCGTCTACAAGGGCATCAAGGACCAGATCATCGCCAAACAGTAGTAATCTCGCAAAGTGAGCGCGCCGTCGTTTGATGGCGCGCAGATTCCGCGCCCGATAAAGCTCAGCGCTCGTAAATGATGCGGGCGCGCAGGGTTCCATCGAGGCGCCTAATTTCCTCCAGCACCTGCTCGCAATCCTCGCGGGTGCCGTCCGCCTCGATCACGACATAGCCGACCTCGCCGTCCGTCTGCAGGAACTGCGAGGCGATATTCATGCCCCGGCGCGAGAAAATATCGTTCAGTTTCATCATCATGCCCGGCACATTGCGATGGACGTGCATATAGCGCGTGCCATTGGGACGCGGCGGCAATTGCACCTGCGGAAAATTCACCGCGCCGAGCGTCGAGCCAATGTCGGAATAATCGATCAGCTTGCGCGCCACTTCCGCGCCTATCCGCCCCTGCGCCTCTTCGGTCGAACCGCCAACATGCGGCGTCAGGATGACATTCTCCAGACCCTGCAACGGCGATACGAATTTATCCGCATTGCCCGCCGGCTCCTTCGGAAAGACGTCGATGGCGGCGCCGCGCAGATGCTCGTCCTTGAGCGCCCGCGCCAACGCCTCGATATCGACCACGGTGCCGCGCGCATTATTGATGAAAAAAGCGCCGGGCTTCATCGCCCTGAACTGCGCCTCGCCCATCATGTTTTCGGTTTGCGGAGTTTCCGGCACATGCAGGCTGACCACGTCGGCCTGGGCCAGCAATTCGTTGAGCGTGTCGCAGGGTTCGGTATTGCCGTGGCGCAATTTGTCGGTGATGTCGAAAAAGATCACCTTCATGCCCATGCTCTCGGCGAGCATCGACAATTGGCTGCCGATATTGCCATAGCCGACGATGCCGAGCGTCTTGCCGCGCACTTCCAGACTGTCGTTGGCGCTCTTGTCCCAACCGCCGGCATGGGCCGAAACCGAGCGCGGAAAAATCCGGCGCAAAAGCATGACGATCTCGCCGATCACCAGTTCCGCCACCGAGCGGGTGTTGGAGAAAGGCGCGTTGAACACCGGAATGCCACGCACGCGGGCGGAATTGAGATTGACCTGATTGGTGCCGACCGAAAAACAGCCCACCGCGATCAGCCGGTCCGCCGCCTCGAAAACCTCTTCCGTCAGTTTGGTGCGCGAGCGTATGCCGACGATATGCACGCCCTGCAACGCCTCGCCCAGAGCCTCGCCGTCGAGCGCCTTGGTCAGGCGAGTGACATTGGGATATCCGGCGGCGGCAAAAAGCTCCATGGCGCTTTCGTGGATGCCTTCGAGCAGCAAAACCTTGATCTTGTCCTTGGGAAACGACAACGCGGAATTCATGAGTCACTCCTTGAGCGGCGACGACGGGCGCCGCGCGCAAAACTTCAGCCTTTGCGCGGAAAGGTCAGATTTCTTGGATCTTGGTTCAGATTTTCTTGGATTTGAGCGGAATGGGCTGCGGCGCCCCCGTCTCGTCATGGATGGAAAAGCGGAAGCGACCGGATTCGTCGCGGTCGACGTGGTAGGAAAGCCGGTCGATGATGCGGTTGTCGCGGTCGAAGGCCAGGATTTTCGGCCGCATCGAGGGGATTTCATCGGCCTCGACATAAATCGAGCTGCAAATGATGATCTGGTCGCCGGGCTGGCAGGTGCGCGCCGCCGCGCCATTGAGGATGCAGCAGCGCGAGCCCCGTTCACCGAGGATGACATAGGTGGAAATGCGGGCTCCGGAATTCTTGTTCCAGATTTCGACGAATTCGAGCGGCAAAATCCCCGCTTCCTCGCAATGATCGGGGTCGAGCGTGATCGAGCCGTGATAGTCGATATTGGCGTCCGTCACATGAATTCCGTGCAGTTTGGCGCCGACAACCTTGCGCATGAACAATCCTTGCAGCTGGAGGAAGCCTCAGCCATTTGCGCGCTGCATAGCGTTTTTTGGAAAAATTGGCCAGACTTTCCGCCGCTGGGTCAAATCGCCAATAGTCTGACTTCCTCGAAGAACCGGCGTTTTTCGCGGAAAGACGCCGTCTGCTTCCTGAAATCCTGCTCAGTCCGCCTTGAAGTCCAAAGCCACGCCATTGATGCAATAGCGCAAATGACTGGGCGGCGGGCCGTCTTCGAAGACATGGCCCAGGTGGCCGCCGCACTGGCTGCAATGGACTTCGGTGCGGACCATAAAAAAGCTTACGTCGCGGCTGGTCTCGACGGCGCCCTCGACGGGGTCGAAAAAGCTCGGCCAGCCGGTGCCGCTCTCGAATTTCTTGGCCGTGCGGAACAATTCCTGCCCACATCCCACGCAGAAAAACGCGCCGGGGCGTTTTTCATGATTGAGCGCGCAGGAGCCCGGCCGTTCGGTGCCATGGCCGCGCAACACCTCATATTGCTCGGGCGTGAGCCGCGCGCGCCATTCGGCGTCGGTATGGGCGATCTTGAAGGTTTTCGTCGTCATGCGCGCCTCCGGGAAGGGGAAGGCGCTATAGATAGGGGTTTTTTGCGGCGCGACAAGAACGGGGCCTTAGTCACTGGCTTCCGACGAAGGCGATGGCGAAACCATCCCACCCCTTGGCGCCGACGGTCTGGATCGCCGTGGCGCTGAGCCGGGCGTCGCCGGCCAGATCGTCGTAAAAACGGCGAATGCCCTGGATGTCGGCGCTGTCGCTGTCGGCGTCAAGAACCGCGCCGTCGCGCACGACATTATCGACGACGATGACCGCGCCGACCCGCGCGAGCTTTATCGCCCATTGCAGATAGTCGGGATTGCCACGCTTGTCGGCGTCGATGAACACGAGATCGAAGGCTCCGCCGCCCTCCCTGGCGAGAACCGGCAGGGTTTCGAGCGCCGGCCCGACGCGGATTTCCACCCTTGCGCTCAAACCGGCGCGCTCGATATTTTGACGCGCCACCTCGGCGTGTCTGGGCAGCGCCTCCAGCGTGACGACAAGGCCATCGGCGGGCAGCGCCCGGGCCAGCCAGATGGTCGAATAGCCGCCGAGCGTGCCGATCTCCAGAACCTTTCGCGCGCCGACCATGCGGGCGAACAGCTGCAAAAGCTTGCCCTGCGCCGGCGAAACGTCGATCGCCGGCAGGCCTGCGGCTCTGTTGGCCGCCAGCGCCGCATCGAGCGCGCTGTCGGGGGGAACGAGACGCCCGACGATATAATCGTCCACGTCATTCCAGTTCGGCTGATCCATGGGCTGCGCTTCCGTTTGCGGGGGTTGCGCGAGTTTAGGGGATTTTGGCGGGGCGGCAAGCAGGGGGGCGGCCCAGCGCGGCCTGACAATGACGGCGCCACGCGTCTGATTTTAAAACGATCGAATCGGATATCTAAGCCGCCACTGTTTTTTTGCGGCATAGGTGAGGAAACCTAGGCAACGTCAGCGGGACCCGGAGCCGGGCTTTGGCGCTGCCCGGCCATTGCCCCCAGCTTGACGCCATGTTCCGGGCAGGGCACATGACCTGCGACTTAAGGCGCGGCGCAGGCTGGCCTCCTCGCGCGGCCAGGAAAGAAATCATGATCAATTCCGCCCTGATGAATGTGATGACCGCCGCCGCGCTCAAGGCGGGGCGCGGCCTCAAGCGCGATTTCGGCGAAGTCGAGAATTTGCAGGTCTCGGTCAAGGGGCCGGGCGATTTCGTCACCATCGCCGACAAGAAGTCCGAAAAGACCATTTTCGAGGAATTGTCGAGGGCGCGGCCCGGCTAT
Source organism: uncultured Rhodoblastus sp. (assembly GCF_903903185.1). Classification (GTDB taxonomy): domain Bacteria; phylum Pseudomonadota; class Alphaproteobacteria; order Rhizobiales; family Beijerinckiaceae; genus Rhodoblastus. Next base: position 36,917 of record NZ_CAIUXT010000135.1, on the reverse strand, counting down.
GGCTTCATTCTCGAAGAGGGCGGAATCGTCGAGGGCGCCGACAAGAGCCATGTCTGGCATGTCGATCCGCTCGACGGCACCACCAATTTCCTGCATGGCCTGCCGATCTTCGCCGTGTCGATCGGGCTCGAGCGCGACGGTCAGATCGTCGCCGGCGTCGTCTATAATCCGGCCAACGACGATCTTTTCGTCGCCGAAAAGGGCCAGGGCGCCTGGTACAACAACCGCCGCATCCGCGTCGCCGTGCGCCGTGACATGGCGGAGGGGCTGATCGCCACCGGGATTCCGCCGCTCGCCGCCGCCGGCATCCATCCGCGTTTCAAGGCCGAACTCTCGATCGTGATGACCCGCGCCGGCGGGGTGCGCCGGCTCGGCGCCGCCTCGCTCGACCTCGCCTTTGTCGCCGCCGGTCGTTTCGACGGTTTTTGGGAGCGCGGCCTCAAAAGCTGGGACATGGCGGCGGGCCTGATCCTGATCCGCGAGGCCGGCGGCTACCTCTCCGACGCCGATGGCGGACAGGATTTTCTAAGAAACGGCTCGGTCTGCGCCGGCAATGAATATATCCAGAAGCAATTGCTCGATTTGCTGAAAAAGGTTTGATTTGGCGATGGAGGCGTTGATTCTGACCGCGCCGCTGCAACTGCCGGAGTGCGCGCGCCATGCCGTCCCGTGACGTTTTCCGGCTGTCGGACAGATGAGCTTTGAGCTGCGCCGCTATGACGAGAGCGACTGGACGGCGCTCATCGCCTTGTGGGTCGAAAGCTGGACGCAGGCGCGCCCAGAGATTGATTTTTCCGCCCGCGCGCCCTGGCTGGCCGATCTATTCGCCTCCAGCCTCGCGGCGGGGGCGCAGGTTTTCGTCGCCGAGGACGACAAGGGCCTTGCCGGTTTCGTGATGTTCGATCCCGCGCGAAAATGGCTGGAGCAGATCGCCGTCGCGCCGCGCGCAAAAGGCGGCGGCGCGGCGCGGGCGCTGCTCGGCTGCGCCAAGGCCGCCTGCCCGCACGGGTTCGGGCTCGACGTCAACGCCGATAATTTCCGCGCGCTCGCTTTTTACCGCCGCGAGGGGTTTGTCGAGACGGGGGCGGGCGAAAACCCGCTGTCGGGCCTGAACAAGGTGATTTTGCATTGGACTTCGGAAAGGGGAACGCCCCTCACACGGTCACAAGAACGCTCGCCCCCGCGTTAAACTGCAACCGCGCCAGCCTCGCGTAAAGCCCGTCGCGCGAAACCAGTTCGGCGTGCGTTCCCTCCTCGACGATATGACCGCCTTCGAGCACCAGGATGCGGTCGGCGGCTAGAATCGTCGCGAGGCGGTGCGCGATGATCAAGGTGGTGCGGCCCTGCATGACATGATCGAGCGCCGATTGCACCAGAACCTCGTTTTCGGCGTCGAGCGCGGAAGTCGCCTCGTCGAGCAGCAGAATCGGGGCGTCCTTCAAGATCGCGCGGGCGATGGCGAGGCGCTGGCGCTGGCCCCCCGAAAGGGTGACGCCGCGCTCGCCGAGCCTTGTGTCGTAGCCTTCGGGAAGTGCGGCGATGAACTCATGCGCGGCGGCGCGCCTTGCCGCCGCCTCGATCATTGCCCGGCTCGCGCCGGCAGCGCCATAGGCGATGTTTTCGGCGACCGAGGCCGCAAAAATCACCGCATCCTGCGGCACCAGGGCGATGCGGCGGCGCAGGGCGGCGGGATCGGCCTTGGCGGCATCGACGCCATCGATCAGAACGCGCCCCGAAGTCGGATCGTAAAAGCGCATCAGCAATTGAAAAAGCGTCGATTTGCCGGCGCCCGAGGGGCCGACGATGGCGACCTTTTCGCCCGGCGCGATTTTGAGCGACAGGCCGTCGAACACCTGCTTGTCCGGCCGCGCGGGATAGGCGAAGCCGACATGGTCGAAAAAAATCTCGCCGCGTCCGGGCTCCGGAAAGTCGACCGGATGAGGCGGCGCGACGATGCGCGAGGGAATCGCCATGATTTCGGCGAGGCGTCCGGCGGCGCCGGCGGCGGCGGAAAGCTCGCTCCAGACTTCCGACAATTGTCCGAGCGAACTCGCGCCGAGCACGGCATAGAGCAGGAATTGCGACAATTGGCCGCCGGTCATGCGCCCCGCCAGCACGTCGCGCGCGCCAAGCCACAACACCCCGACGACGCTGGCGAAAGCCAGAAAAATCCCGATCGCGGTCAAGAGCGCCCGCGCCTTGGTCGCCGCGCGGGCGGCGCGATAGGCGCCCTCCGCCGCGGCGGCGAAGCGCCTTCGGCTGAACTCCTCGGCGCCAAATGCCTGCATGGTCCTCACCGCGCCCAGGTTTTCGGCGGCGAAAGCGCTGGCCTCGGCCAGAGTATCCTGCGCGGCGCGCGAACGGCCCTTCACCGACCGCCCCGAAGCGACCAGCGGCAGCACGATGACCGGAATGGCGATCAGCGCCAGCCCCGACAATTTGGGGCTGGTGAACACCATCAGGCTGACCGCGCCGACGAACAGGAACGCATTGCGCAAGGCGATCGAGGCGGAGGCGCCGAAGGCCGATTTGAGCTGCGTGGTGTCTGCGGTAAGGCGCGAGACCAGTTCGCCGGTCTGGTTGGCGTCATAAAAGGCCGGGTCCAGCCGGGTCAGATGCGCGAAAAAATCCTCGCGCAGGTCGGCGACAATGCGTTCGCCAAGCGTCATTACCAGAAAATAGCGCACGGCGGAGGCCGCCGCGAGTACGCCGACGACGCCGATCAGAGCGATAAAATAGGAATTGACCACTCCGGCGTGATCGGCGGCGAAGCCCCGGTCGATCATGCCGCGCACCGCCATCGGCATGGCCAGAGTGGCGGCCGAGGCCGTCGCCAGCGCCGCCAGCGCGCCCATGGCCCAGCCCATGCGGCGGCGGGCATAGGGCAGGATCGGCTTGAGGGAATTGAGGGAGTCGCGGGGCGAGCGGGTTTTCGAAGGGGTTTCGGGTGAAGTTTGCGTCATGGGCGCCTATATAGCGCCGATACGGCGAAAAAGGCAGCGGTTTTAAACTGCGCTTTCTTTCTTGCTCCGGCGCGCGTTCTGGTTTACTGAGCGCGCTTCCACTTTCCCGGCGTTTTCCGCGCCGCCTTCCGGTTCCGGGGCGGCGACGTCGCGGGACGCAGCCGCCAAGATTTCCTGCCATCCAAGGTTTTCCACCATGAAGTCCGATATCCATCCCGAATACCACACGATCAAAGTCGTCATGACCAATGGGACCGAGTTTTTGACCCGCTCGACCTATGGCAAAGAAGGCGACACGCTCAATCTCGACATCGATCCCAACACCCATCCGGCCTGGACCGGCGGCTCGCAGCAGTTGCTCGACCGCGGCGGCCGCCTGTCGCGCTTCAACTCGCGCTTCGGCGGCATGTCCTTCGGCAAGAAATAAGCCAAAGAAATAAGACAAAGCCGTTTCTTAAAAAAGCCGCGCCCGCGTCGCCAGGACGTCGGCGCGGTTTTTTTTGCCCGGGCTTGCGCTGGGCCGTTTACGTCCCACGCGGTTTGGCGCGTACGGTCGGGACGGCGGAGGCGGGATCGTCGGGCCAGAGATGGCGCGGATAGCGCCCCTTCATTTCGGCCTTGACGCCCGCCCAGGAGCCTTTCCAGAAGCCCGGCAGGTCGCGCGTGATCTGGATCAGGCGATGGGCCGGCGACAGCAGATGCAGGGTCAACGGCGCCCGTCCGCCGGCGAGGCTCGGGTGGATCGAAAGCCCGTAAAACTCCTGCACTCGCGCGGCGAGGACCGGGCCGCCAGCGTCCGCATAGTCGATCGCGATCGAGGAGCCTGCCGGGGTGACGTAATGGGTCGGCGCTTGGGCTTCCAGTGTCCGCGCCAGATCCCAGGGCAGCAGGGCCGAGAGCGCCGCGCCTAATTGTTCCGGGCCGATGTCGTCGCGGCGGATGCAGCCGAGGATGAAAGGCGCCAGCCAATCTTCCGGCGCCTGTTTCAGCCCCGCCTCGCTCAGGTCGGGCCAAGGATTGGAAGCGGCATTCGCCTCTCCCACGCCCGCGTGCGCCCGGCGCAGAAATTCCACGCGCTCGCGCAGTTGCATTTGGGCCTTGGTCCAGTTGAGCCGGTCGATTCCAGATGCCGCAATGCCGCGCGAAAAAATCCGGGCGTTTTCAGACGTGGCGGCGACGGGCAGGTTCTGCTCGGCCAGCGCCAGCGCACCAAAACGGCGGGAGGCGCGCCGGCGCAGCGCCCCGCTCGCCGCGTCGAAGCGGATTTCGTCGCGCGTTTCGATTTTTTCCGCGAACAGCGCCTCGAATGTCGCCTCGTCGAGTTCGGCGGCGGCGACGATGCGGCTCGCGCCCGCGCGCCCCGTCACTTCGGCAATGGCCAGCATTTTGGCGCGCGCCAGAGGGGAATGCGGCTCCAGACGAGCGGCGCGGCCATTGGCCATCAGAAATTCGCCCCCCTTGCCGCGTGAAACAGCGATGCGGTCGGGATAGGCGAGCGCGACGAGGGCGCCGGGAGAAAGGGCCTTGGCCTCGCCCATTTCGCCCAGTTCGCGGGCGGCGAAGCGCAATTGCCGGGTAAAGCCATGGGCGAGCCTTCGCGCGTCGTTTCCGCGCGGCGAATTGTCGCCTGCAAAACGCTCCAGCCGGTCGCCGAGATCGGGCGAATCGCCGCCAAGCCCCCGTTCGGTCAGCAGCACCGCAAGCTGACAGCCCATTTCTCCGTTAAAAAACTTTTCCGCCTGAAGGGCCATGCTGGCGAGGCGAGGCGGCAGCGGCAGCGCGCGCATGGCCTTTCCGCGCGACGTGATCGCCCCTCCCGCATCGAGCGCGCCGAGTTCGCGCAGCAGCGCCCGCGCTTCGGCGCTTGCGGCGGCGGGCGGCGGGTCGAGCCAGGCGAGATCGCCGAGATCGCGCGCGCCCCAGGCGGCGAGGTCGAGCAAGAGACCGGAAAGATCGGCGGCGAGGATTTCCGGTTGCGCGAAGGCCGGCAGCGCGCCGTTGCCCGCCTCTTCCCACAGGCGGTAGCAGACGCCCGGCTCGGTGCGGCCGGCGCGACCGCGCCGCTGGTCGGCGGCGGCGCGCGAAACGCGCAGGGTTTCGAGTCGCGTCAGGCCGAGGTCCGGCTCGAAACGCGGCGCGCGGACGAGGCCGCCATCGACCACCACGCGCACCCCGTCGATGGTGATCGAGGTTTCGGCGATCGAGGTCGCCAGTACGATTTTTCGTCGTCCCGCCGGCGCCGGCCGGATCGCGCGATCCTGCGCGGCGCGGTCCATCGCGCCATAAAGCGGGCAGAGGTCGACGGCGGGATCGCGCAGCTTGTCGGCCAGCAGGGCGGCAAGGCGGGTAATTTCCGCCTGTCCGGGCAGAAAGACCAGAATCGAACCGCTTTCCTGCGAAAGCGCCCGCAACACGGCGCGGGCGGCGGCTTCCTCGATTTTTTCGCGGGCGTCGCGGCCGAGATAGACGGTTTCGACGTCGAAGGCGCGACCCCGCGACTCGATGACCGGCGCGTCTATCCCGGGCTCGCGCCCCGCCGCCCCCATCAGCGCGGCGACGCGGGCGCCGTCGAGCGTCGCCGACATCACGAGCAGCCGCAGGTCGGGCCGCAGCGCCGCTTGCGCGTCAAGCGCCAGAGCGAGGCCGAGATCGGCGTCGAGCGCGCGTTCGTGAAATTCGTCGAACAGCACGGCGGCAATACCCTCAAGCGAGGGATCGTCGAGGATCATCCGGACAAAGACGCCTTCCGTCACCACCTCGATGCGGGTTTTAGGCCCGACCAGAGTCTGCAGGCGCACGCGCAGGCCGACGGTTTCCCCCAGATTTTCGCCGAGCAGGCTGGCCATGCGGTCGGCGGCGGCGCGGGCGGCGATGCGGCGCGGCTCCAGCACCAGAATCTTGCCGTCGTCGCGCCATTTCGCGTCGAGCAAGGCCAGTGGAACACGCGTGGTCTTGCCGGCGCCCGGGGGCGCGACCAGCACGGCGCGCGAAAATTCCGCCAGAACCTGCTCAAGACGCGGCAAAGCCTCGTCGATCGGCAACGCGGGCGTCCGGCTGGCAAGCGAAGAAAATCCCGAAGAAGATTCCATGCCGCCTCATGCCAGCAAATGCGCGATGCGACAATCCGGCGTTGGAAGACCTGACCAACAGCCCTCTTTTCCCACAAGAAAGAAAGGTTTATACGGCATCCTCGGGAGGCCCCTGTTCGGGGCGGAGCCAGGAACCATCCATGTCGCAAGACGCCGCTCAGACGCCTGTCGCAGCCCAACCCGCGCCGGAAAGAAGCCTGTCCGCCCCCGTCGTCCCCGAACATCGCCCGGAAGGTTTCTGGACGATGATGCTGGGCTCGATGGGCGTGGTCTATGGCGACATCGGCACCAGCCCGCTCTACGCGCTCAAGGCGGCGCTCGACCACATGAAAAGCGCCGGCGAGATCGTCGAATCGGAAGTGGTCGGCATTGTCTCGCTGCTGATCTGGGCCTTGTTCTTCGTCGTCACGCTCAAATATGTGTTCTTCCTGATGCGCGCCGACAACAAGGGCGAAGGCGGCACGCTGTCGCTGATGGCGCTGGCGCAGAACGCGCTCGGGCGGCGCTCGAAAATCATCTTTTTGCTCGGCGTGGCCGGCGCGGCGCTGTTTTCCGGCGACGCCATCATCACCCCCGCCATTTCCGTGCTCTCGGCGGTCGAGGGCCTCAATACCGCCTCCACCGCCTTCAAGCCCTATGTCCTGCCGATCGCCGTGGTGATCCTGGTGTCGCTTTTCGTCGTCCAGAGCAGCGGCACGGCGCGGGTGGCGACGTTTTTCGGCCCGATCATGGTGGTGTTTTTCGCTCTGCTCGGCGGTCTCGGGCTTTTCCATATCGCGGACGCGCCGCGCATCCTGCACGCGTTCAATCCGCTGAACGGCCTGTCGTTCCTGTTCGGCCACGGCGCGCAGGGTTTCGTCACCCTCGGCCTCGTCTTTCTGGCGGTGACCGGCGCCGAGGCGCTTTACGCCGACATGGGTCATTTCGGCCGCAAGCCGATTCAGGTCGCGTGGCTGGTGTTCGTTTTACCGGCGCTGATTCTGAATTATCTCGGCCAGGGCGCGCTTGTGCTCAAGGACCCCGAGGCGATGAAGGATCCGTTCTATCTGATGGCGCCGGCCTGGGCGCTTATTCCCTTCGTCATTCTCGCCACCGTTGCCACCGTCATCGCCAGCCAGGCGGTGATCACCGGCGCCTTCTCGCTGTCGCGTCAGGCGATCCAGCTCGGCCTGCTGCCGCGTCTCGAAATCCAGCACAAGTCGGCGACGACGGAAGGGCAGATTTTCGTGCCGCGGGTCAATCGCACCCTGCTGATCGGCGTGCTGATGCTGGTGTTCCTGTTCCGCTCCTCCGACAATCTTGCCAATGCCTATGGCATCGCCGTCACCGGCACCATGGTGGTAACGACGGGCCTCGCCTTTTTCGTGGTGTGGAAATTGTGGCGCTGGCCGCTTTATTTCGCCATTCCGTTCATCGGCCTCTTCCTCACCATCGATATGGCCTTTCTCGCCGCCAATCTGGTCAAGGTTCTGGAGGGCGGCTGGGTGCCGCTGAGTCTGGGCGCCTTGTCGATGATCGTGATGTGGACCTGGGTGCGCGGCAACGACCTGTTGTCGCGGAAGACCCATCGCGATTCGATCCCGACCGTCGATCTGATCCGGATGCTGGAAAAATCCCGGCCGACCCGCGTGCCCGGCACCGCCGTCTTCCTGACCGGCGACCCCAATGTCGCGCCTTCCGCGCTCATGCATAATCTCAAGCACAACAAGGTGCTGCACGAGCGGGTGGTGATCATGAACGTCGTCACCGAACCGATGCCGCGCATCAGCGAGGCCCATCGTTTCGAGGTCGAAAAGCTGACCAACGATTTCACGCGCGTCACGCTCTATTACGGCTACATGGAAAGCCCGCGCGTGCCCGCCGCCATGGCGCTGATGCGCAAATGCGGGATGAAATTCGACATCATGACGACGTCGTTCTTCCTCGGCAAAAGAACGCTCAAATGTTCGCCGGCTTCGGGAATGCCGCAATGGCAGGACCAGCTCTATGTCAGCCTGTCGAAACAATCGACCAACGCCACGGATTTCTTCTCGATCCCCTCCGACCGCGTGGTCGAGCTTGGCGCGCAGGTCACGGTGTGAACGCAGGGACTTTATGAGACAGGCGACGTTATTATCGTGCCGAGCGGGCGACCGGTTTTTTGCTTTTTTGCCTTTGCAACCCATCGCATTTTCGCGGTCGCCCAAAGCGCGTAAACAAGCCCGCCGGGACTTGACAAGCTCTTGCCTTATGAAATGTTAAGTTGCTGATTTTTTTGCGGAGGTTCTGATGTTCGTCCGTTCCTGCCTTTTTTTAATCGCATCGCTGTTTTCATTTCACGCTTCGGCCGTCTCGATCGACTGGGAAATCGCCAATCGATACCGCCTGTTCAAGGATGAAGGCCAGTTTCGCGCGCTCGTTGATACTTATGCGTCGCTGCCGGAAAGCGACAAGGCCAGTCAACCCGCCCTCGCCCTCGAAATCGCGCTCGAGAAAAAGGCGGCGGCAGGACAGCTCGGGCCGGCTTTCGGCGACAAGGTTGCCGTCGCGCGCTATGGCTGGGCCTCGGCGGTAGTGAACCAGGACAAGAATTGTTTCATGGCCGGCGACAAAAGCTATTACAAATGTCGGCTCGCCAATGGCGAACCCTATCTCGAACCGAAAAAATTCGACGCGCTGGCCGGTCTGGTCGATGGCGCGGCTTTTCAGGGCCAGTCCTGCATCTGGTCGGTGAACGGCGCCAAGGTCGCCGAGGGCGCCTGCGGCGAGAAGGTCCGCCTGCCCAACCTCCTCTATGGCCAAGCCTTTTCCATCGCGGTCGCCGCCGGCGGTTCGACCATCGCCACTCTGGAAAACCAGACCGGCAGGGTCGTCACGATTGTCGGTCTCGGCGATTCCTTCGCCTCGGGCGAAGGCAATCCGGACAAGCCGGCATTATTCGGAAACTATCTGAATCTGTTCAATAATTCTTCGCATATCGAAGGTGCGAACGCCTATCGGCTTTATCCTTTGCGTTCGGGTGTGCATTTTGGCTTCGGCAATGCGCCGGTTGATTTCGGCAGCCCGTCTTCGGCCGCCAAATGGCAGATGGCGCAATGCCATCGCTCGCTTTACAGCCAGCAGGTCAAGGCTTCGCTGCAACTCGCTATCGAACAGCCGCACCTCGCCGTGAATTTTCTGGGCTATGCCTGCACCGGCGCCGCCATCGAGGAAGGGTTGCTCGATTTCTGGGCGGCGCGCGACGATGTCCCCAAAAAATACGAGGATTCCGCGCCGCAACTGATGAAATTGCTACGCGACCTCTGCGTCGATCAGGCAGGTTACAATTATTATTCCGACCGCGACGGGTTCGATTGGCGAAAGAATCTCAAACCCTGCGCGGCGTCGCGGCGGCGGGTCGCGAAAATAGACGCCGTCCTGCTCAGCATCGGCGGCAATGACGTCAACTTTGCCGGCGTCATAGCCAATGAAAGCGTCGATTCCGGCGGTCGTTTCGATCCCTTGCGCGCCAGCCTGTTCGGACTTTGGAAGGAGGCGGCCGATCCAATCGGTTTCGACGAGGCTTTATCGAAAGCCAGGAGCGATTTTCCGCATCTGTTTGGCGAACTCGCCGCCGCCCTGAAAGCAAGAATCGCCTCCGGCCAAGAGGAATTGACCGTCATCCAGACGGCCTATCCCAATCTGACAAAAGTCGGCGATGGCGAACGGGAGGTCTGCCGCCCCGACCGGGCGACGGACGGAATGCAGGTCCATGAAATTCTTGGGTTAAGGAAAGCAACGACGGGCGAACAAGCGGCAGTTTTCGTCAACCGCCTGAACGGCGTATTAGGCGACGCCGTCGCCGGCCGGCTGGGCGAAGGCCATTGGCGGCTTGTCACCGATCATGTGCAAAAATTCTCCGGACACGCGATTTGCCAGGGCGAGGATGCGGCGGACCCCCTGCAATTTCCAACCTGGGATATGAAAAAGAAAAAATGGCTTTATTTTCCGGTGCAGCAATGGACCGCCTATGCGCCGCGCAAAAGGTGGTTCGTGACGCCGAACGACGCCTTTTTGACCGGCAATTACATGAAGTCGGGAATATCACCGGTGGACATCGCTCAGCCCTTGTTCGCGGCGACGATGAGCGGCGCTTTTCATCCCAACGCCCTGGGACATGCCGCGATAGCCGACTCGGTTCTGCCCCAGTTGCGCGACGTGGTTAAACCGTGAAGTGAAAATCTCCAGATATTCCGGAATTTTATCCGCGCCGCTCAAGCGGCGATGTCCAAAAGGCTCCGCTGCGAAAGCCGAAAGGCTTGGAGCAAGTTTTGGCGTTTAGAAACCGGGCCTAAACCGAAGCCCGATTTTCTCAAGGACGCCTCCATGTCTTTCAGCAAGGGATTGGCCGCCGCCGGCCTCCTCGCCGTTCTGGCGGGCGCCAAAGCCTCGGCGCTCGGCGCCTGTGCGGTCGGCGATCTCTGCACGATCCAGGGTCCGCAATTCGGCTGCAAGGACCCCGGCCCGATCAAGCGCTGGATCGAACTGAATATCGAAGTCGGCAAGGACGCGGCGGAAAACTTCATCGACGAACAGGTCGCCGCCGGGATTTGCGCCAAATTCAAGGGGGGCGACCGCCTGCGCATCACGCGCTATATCGGCATGAGGCGCGTCGAAGTTCAGCGCCCGGGCGAGGCCGAACACTACATCGTGCTGCTCAAATAATCTTGCGCCCGCCTGAGGGCTGTCGCCGCGGCCGGATTGACAAGCCGGCCAAAGCTCTCAACAACAGCCTTGGCCGTGACGCGCTGGCGCCGGCTCGAAACGTTTCGGGAGCTGGTGGATGAGCGCGTCGCAATCCGTGCACGAGTCGCATTGGTGGGTCTGGGCGGCGCCGCTCGGCGCGCTGGTGCTGCTGGGGCTCAAATATGGCGGCGTGCTGCCCAAGGACGCGCCCGGCCTCCTCGTCGTCGCCTCGATCTTCCTGCTCGCCTCGGTTTTCGCCGCCGTCCATCATGCGGAGGTGGTGGCGCTCAAGGTCGGCGAGCCGTTCGGCTCGATCCTGCTCGCCGTTTCCGTGACGGTGATCGAGGTGGCGCTGATCGTGTCGATGATGGTGTCGGCGCCGCCAGGAGCTTCGGCGCTGGCGCGCGATACGGTGTTTTCGGCGGTCATCATCGTGCTGAACGGGGTGATCGGCCTATGTCTCGTCGCCGGCGGCGCGCGCCACCGCGAACAGACCTTTCGCGTCGAGGGCACCGCCTCCTCGCTCAGCGTCCTCGCCACGCTGTCGGTGATGACGCTGGTCCTGCCGAATTTCACCGTCACCAAGCTCGGGCCACAATATGCGCCGACCCAACTGATCTTCGTCAGCGAGTTGTCGCTGTTGCTTTACGGCGTTTACGTTTTCGTCCAGTCGGTGCGCCACCGCGATTATTTTCTTGTCCCCGAACCGTCGCCGGCGCTGGCCGATGATTTTTCCGCAGCTACGCCCGACATCGCCGAATACAAGCCCTCGACCAGGCTGGCGCTGATCTCGATGGCTTTTTTGCTCGCCTCGCTGGTCGCGGTGGTGCTCCTGGCCAAATCCCTTTCGCCGGCGCTTGAGCAGGCCATCGCCGCCGCCGGCCTGCCGCCCTCGTTCAATGGCGTTGTCATCGCCGCTCTGGTGCTGCTGCCGGAAAGCGGCGCGGCGGTGGTCGCCGCCCGGGCCAACCGCATCCAGACAAGCCTCAACCTCGCGCTGGGCTCGGCCATCGCCAGCATCGGGCTGACGATTCCGGTGGTCGGCGCGGTGTCGCTCTATCTGGGGCAGGAGTTGATTCTGGGCCTCGGCTCGCAGGAAATGGTGCTGCTGGCGCTGACCCTGATCGCCAGCACGCTGACGCTCTCGACCGGACGCGCGACCATTCTGCAAGGCGCCGTGCATCTAGTGATTTTCGGCGTCTTTTTGCTGCTGTCGGCGGTGCCCTGATTTCGCGCCGTCCGGGCGACACTCACCGCACCGCCGTTTTCGACCACAGGTTGATGACGACCACGCCCGAAAGAATGAAGGCGATGCCGATCAGCGCCGGCGCGTCGAGACCCTGGCCGAAGAAGCGCCAGCCGATCAGCGAGATCAAAATGATTCCTATGCCCGACCACAGGGCATAGGAAATCCCTACCGGAATGGTTTCCATCGTCAGGGACAGGAAATAGAAGGCGACGCCATAGCCCAGGACGACCAGCACCGAGGGCGTCAGCCGGGTGAATCGCTCGCAGGCCTTCAGCGCGGTTGTCGCGCCGACCTCGGCCGAAATGGCGACGAGCAGATAGACCCATTTCAGCATGGTCGGTTCCCGATTTCCGCAGTCTTACCACAAGGACAGGATGCCGGCGGAAACCGGATAGCCGAGGCCGAGCCCGAGCAAAGCCCCGGCAAGCACGTCACTTGGATAATGATGGGCGGTGGCGACCCGCGACCAGGCGAGGCTGAGCCACATCATCGCGCCCGGAACGGCCATCGCTGGCCACAGCATGACGATCGGCGCCAGCACCGCCGAAAGCGTCATCGCGTGACCGCTCGGGAAGGAATGTTCGTCGAGCGTCGCCAGCAGCGACGACAGTTCCGGATCGACCCGGAAAGGCCGCCGGCGCCGATAACGGCGCTTGAGCCGCGGATAAAGGCTGTGCATGACCCCGGCGTTGACGCAGGCCAGCAGAACGATGCGCGCGCCGCCCCAGCCCCAGCGGGCGAACAGCAGGGCGGCGAGAAACAGATAGAACCAGCCATTGCCGAGCTTGCTGATGACGATGGCGCAACGCCGCCCCACCGGCCCCTGAGCCGTGCGCGAGAGGATGCGCACCGATTCGAGGTCCGCTTCCTGCAACGTCTCGATCCAGCGCCCCATACGCGGCGAAAAACGCCTGAGCCGCTCGAAGGAGGCCGGATCTGTCAGGGATTCGGCCGCTAGCGCCAAAGACGCTTCGACGCCCGGATTGGCCGGGGTGAGCGCGGAGGGCGGCGGCGTGTCGAGGCTGCGAATGGTCGGGTTCCTTGTCATCGGGACGGCGCCGTCGGGCTAAGGTCTTTCCGGCAGTTTACCATAGAAGAAAAAACAAGGCGTCAGCATGACCTCATAAGCGTCTTTTGCAACGTTTTCGTGTCCGCCTGTTTCGGTTCGGCCTCAACGCCACATGCCGCGCATCCGCGCGCCAAGGTCGAGTTTTCTCGCCGCAGCCATGGCGCTGGCGGTCTCCGGCGAGGCGCGCGGCCAGGAAGTCGCCTCGAACAAGGGCGCAAGATCGGCGGGAATGAACCGGCTGCGCCCGGCATAGACATGGCGGTCGCCCTGCGGATGCTGCCCATGGGTAAAAAAGCGCTGCGGGACCATCAGATGCAATTGGTCCTTGGCCCGCGTCATCGCGACATAGAGCAGGCGGCGCTCCTCCTCGATTTCCGCCGCCGCGCCCGTGGCGAGATCGGAGGGGATGCAGCCATCCACCACATTGAGCAGGAACACCGATTTCCACTCCTGGCCCTTGGCGGAATGGATGGTCGACAGGATCAGGTAATCCTCGTCGCGCAGCGGTATCCCGGCCTCGGCGCTGGTGGCGTCGGGAGGATCGAGCGTCAGTTCGGTGAGGAATTTTTCGCGCGACGGATAAGTCGAGGCGATCTGTTCGAGCTGCGCGAGGTCGAGCGCGCGCGTCGCGAAATCCTCGTACAGGCGCTCCAGATGCGGCTGATACCAGGTTCGCGCGGCGAAGAGTTCGGACGGCCATGGCCCCTTGCCGCCGCGCAAGTCCTGCAACAGGGCGACGAAATCGGCCCAGCAATCGCCCGCGCGCGGCGGCGCCTTTAGAGCGCCCAGCGCCGCCAGCGGTTCGGCTGCCTCGGCCATGGCGTCAAGCGTTTTGCGCGCCGAGGTCGGGCCGACGCCGGGCAAAAGCTGCAACAGGCGGAAACCGGCGACGCGGTCGCGCGGATTTTGCGCGAAACGCAGCAAGGCCAGGATATCCTTGACATGAGCGCTGTCGAGAAATTTGAGGCCGCCGAATTTGACGAACGGAATATTGCGACGCGTCAACTCGATTTCGAGCGGCCCGCTGTGATGCGAGGCGCGAAACAGCACCGCCTGCGCCTTTAGCCGCTCGCCCGCCTCGCGCGCGGCCAGAACCTGTTCGACGATGTAATTGGCCTGATCGGTCTCGTCGCGCACCGCGACCAGACGCGGTTTCTCTGTGGATAACCTCTCCGTCCACAGGTTTTTGGCGAAACCTTCGCTCGCCAGCGCGATCACGCCATTGGCGGCGGCGAGAATCGGCCGGGTCGAACGGTAATTGCGCTCCAGCGTGACGATTCGCGCCGGCGGCGCGAATTGCCGAGGAAAATCCAGAATATTGCGCACGTCGGCGGCCCGGAACGCATAAATCGACTGGGCGTCGTCGCCGACCACGGTCAGGCCGCGCCCGTCGGGCTTCAGTCCCGTCAGGATGGAGGACTGCAGGCGGTTGGTATCCTGATATTCATCGACGAGAATATGGTCGAAGCGCCCGCCGATCTCCCGCGCCAGTTCCTGCTCGCCGGCCATCTGCGCCCAATAGAGCAGCAAATCGTCGTAATCGAGCACGTTATGCGCCTGCTTGGCTTCGACGTAAGCCGCGAACAGTTTTTTCAGTTCCTCGCTCCAGCCGGCGCACCACGGGAAGTTCTTGCCCAAAACCTCGTCGAGCGGCGCTTGCCCATTGACGGCGCGCGAATAGATCGCAAGGCAGGTTCCCTTGGCAGGGAAGCGCTTTTCGGTTTTTGAGAACCCGAGGTCATGGCGGGCCAGATTGATCAGGTCGGCGCTGTCCTCGCGGTCGTGGATGGTGAAATCGGGATCGAGTCCGATGATCTGCGCATATTCGCGCAGCAGCCGCGCACCGATGCCATGAAAAGTCCCCGCCCAGGCGAGCGCATCGGCGAGAACGCCGGCTTTGGCGCCCAAAGTCTCGGCGCAGATGCGCCGGACGCGCGAGGTCAGCTCGCCCGCCGCACGGCGCGAAAAGGTCATCAGCAGGATGCGGCGCGGATCGGCGTCGTGGAGAATCAGATGGGCGACGCGATGGGCGAGCGCATTGGTCTTGCCCGTGCCGGCGCCGGCGATGATCAACAGCGGCGCGCCGACGGTTTTGCACGCATCGACGCCATGTTCGACCGCCCGAATCTGGTCGGCGTTGAGTTTGGCGAGATGCGCGGCGACCACGAAAAGCTCCAGTTCCATTTTACAAATGTCCGAAGCCGGGGAAGGCGACGCTCAAGCGATTCGCCCCATCGGAACATAAGTTGAACATAGCTTTTTGGCGGAGGGTTGCAAAGCGGCGCAAAGGCGGTCCTGCCGCATCGAGGCCGCCTCATGTCTAAAGCGGGGCCCGGAAGCCATGGCTTCCGGGACCCGAAAACGCGCTGCGATCGCACGGCGGTTCCTATCAGGACTTGAGCTTCGCAGCTTTCACTTCAGCGTAAAGCCACTTGACGAAACGCTCGGCGCTTTGCTCGCTGAGCGGAATCTGCGCATCCGTCGGGGCGGTGATTTTGGCGGCGATCACTTCTTCGAGCGTCTTGTTCTGGCCGACGAGCACAGCGACCTTGTCGCGATAGGCGATCAGCAGGTCGCGCTGGGCGATCACCGCGTCGCGACCGACGATCGGGCCGTGGCCAAGAATGATTTTGGTGTCGGGGCCGGCGCGCTCGATGGTGACGCGAAGCGCTTCGAGCAGGCCGTTTAGGCTGCCGCCATTGTTGAGATCGACGATCGGATAACCGACGCTGCGGAAATAATCGCCGACCGCGAGAATGTCATGCTGGGGAAAGCTCACCAGCGTGTCGCCGTCGGTATGGGCGTTGCGGATCGGCAGCAGGCGCACGTTTTCGCCGTCGAGATGGATCGTGACCGGATCGTCATAGGTCACCACCGGCAAAGCGTCCGGCGCGGCCGGTTTCCCCGGCGCGCCGTCGGCGGCCGGGGCCGGATGCTCCAAGCGTTCGCGCAGCTGCTGGCGCGCGAAGATCACCGCGCCGAGCTTGGCGAAATTCTCGTTGCCGCCGACGTGATCGCCATGGACGTGGGTGTTGACGAGAAAGCGGATCGGCTTGTCGGACACCTGCCGGATCGCCGCGACCAGTTTTTCGGTGAGCGGGGCGAATTGCGAATCGACCAGCAATACGCCATCGGGTCCTGTCAGCACGCTGATCGTACCGCCCTGCCCTTCGAGCGTATAGAAATTGTCCGCGAGCTTGGTCGTCTTGATTTCGACCTTGCTGAAATCCGGCCTTTGCTGTTGCGCCTGCGCCGCCGTCGCCGCCAGCAGCGCGGCGGCGAGAAACAGCGTTTTCCTTGCGATGCGAATCGTCATGGTTCAACTCCCGATCAATTTCGTTGAATTTGGTTTCAAAATGCGCGGCCGTTTCGCGCCGGCAAGACCGGCAACTCCTGGGCGCCCTGCGACGCAAGTTTCTCGCGTTGCAGCGCTTCTGCGGCCAGTTGCGCCTTGCGCAAGGTCTCGAAGGTCCGCCCTTCGAGACGGCGATAGGTCCGGTTGGCGGCGTGAAACAGAAAGCCGCGCGTTTCCCGTGTGACAATGCCCGCGTCGTCGTCGCCGCATTCGATAATGTAAGCTTGAGACATGATTTCCCTCACGCCGGAACCGGCGCCTCGAATGGCCAGATGTTGTTTGCTTCAAGAACGGCGGAACAGACATCGGCGACATCGCAGGGAGGCCGGCGGGCGGCGGATCATCGATTTGCCTCTCGAGGCCGGGGACAACAGGGCGGAACACGGCGTCGGATCTTTCCAATCGTTAAATCCGACCGTTTTAGTATTTATTAAATTGAATTTCCCGTCAACGAGATTGTTTTTTCACACGCTTTGGCTTCGGGGAAAAAGAGCGGTTTTCGATTCGCGCCCGGCGGCAAATTTAACCTCCGATCGTCGCCCGAAAGACCGCGGCGACAAGCCGCGCGGATTCGCGCCATCGCGGCAGACCCTGTCCGGCGCGCCACGACGCCTGCGCGAGGCGGCGGCGAAGGCCGTCATCGCAAAGGAGCCGGCGCAAAGCCTCGCGCAGGGCCGCGACATCCGCCGGCGGAACTTTCAGCGCCGCCGCGTCGGGAACGGTTTGCGCCGCCGCGCCACCCGTCGTCGTCAAAATCGGCAGGCCGCGCGTCATGGCTTCGGCCAGCGCCATGCCAAATCCCTCGAACAGCGAAGCGGAAACGAAAATATCGCTGGCCGCGTAAATAGCGTCGATTTCGCCGCCGGAAAATTCGCCCGCCAATTCGATGCGCGATTCAAGACCGAGCGCCTTGATCTGGGCTTCAAGCGCCGCAACGATCACGGGATGGAGCGCGCGCGAACCGACGATTTGCAACCGCCAATCCAACTCCGTCAGCCCGCCGAGCGCCTCGACCAGAACGTCAAAGGCCTTGCGCGGCATAATCGCGCCGACCGCCAGCAGTAAGGGCGCGCCGCCGGAACCCCGCGCCCTGGGCGCCCGATCGGTTCCCGGCGGCGCGACAGTGAGGCGATCTGGCGCGATGTCAAAGTCCCGGCGCAGGATCTCGGCCGTATGTGCGGAGGTGACGATGACATGGCGAGCGAGCGCCAACGCCGCACGTTCGCTTTGCCTTAAAAACTCGACGCGCCCGGGCGCCAGCCCCGTTTCGAGACATAAAGGGTGATGGCAGAGCGCGATGACAGGCGCCGCGAGGGCGCCGATCGCCTCCGCCGGCAAGGCGCCATAAGCGAGACCGTCGATGAGCAGCGCGCCGCCGGGTTGCAACGCCTGTTGCATCGCGGCCAGCGCCGCCGCCACGTCTTGCGGCCCGGCGTCCGGAAAGCGGCCCGGCAGCGGCAGATGGACCGCCTCGACGCCGATAGGCGGCAGTTCGGCGAGAAGGCGTCGGTCATAACCATAGCCGCCGGTGCGTGCTGAAATATCGCCGGGAATGGCGAAGACGAGCCGCCCCATTCAGCCGACCGGCCCCTCGAACCAGGCGCGCGCGACATGGGATTCATGCAAGGTGACGCGGATCGAGCCAATGCCCTCGCCGCCGGGGCCGAGCGCGCCGGAACGCGCCGCTTCCGCCATGGAATTGAAAATTTCGCGCGACAAGAATTCGGTCGTCGTCTGCTTGCCGGTAAAAACCTCGATTTCGTCGAGATTGCGGTAGTTGAGCGGGGCGAGCGCCGCCTTCAGGGCCTCATGGGCGCGGCCGATATCGACCACGACATTATCGGCGGTCAGGGTCTCGCGGAAAAAGGCGACATCGACGACAAAAGTCGCCCCATGCAGCCTTTGCGCCGGGCCAAAGAATTCGCCTTTGAAACTATGGGCGATCATGATGTGATCGCGGACTTCGACGGCATACATGGGGCTCTCCGGAAACGCGGTTCAATAGCGCAGGACGGTTGCGAGACCTGGCGCGTCGGCGGCGAAAACACGCGCCGCCTGGTTGGGGAAATCGGGGAAGGCGATTTCTTCGGTGATCAGGGCGTCGAAACGCGGATCGGCGAGCAATTGCAGGGCCTTGTCGAGGCGGCGTGCAAAACTCCAGCGCGGGCGGCGCGACGGCGACACCTGCCCGACCTGCGAGGAGACCAGCCGCAGTCTCTTGCTGTGGAAGGCGCCGCCGAGCGGGACGGACACAGGCGCGTCGCCATACCAGCTCAGCTCGACGATTTTCGCTTCCAGTCCGGCGCAGCCCAGCGCCAACGCCAGCCCGGCGGAACTGGCGCTGGCGTGGAAAACGATATCGGCTTCAACGCCGGCTTTTTCGGCAAAAGAATCCGAAAGGCAAAATTCCGCGCCGAGGGATTCCGCGACTTCTTTTCGCGCCCTCTGCCGATCCACGACCATCACCTCGGCGCCGGGCAAGCCAGCCGCCAGCGCCGCCGTCAGCAGTCCCAGAACGCCGGCGCCGATGACGACAATGCGGTCGCCCGGCCCGGCGCCGGAATCCCAAAGGGCGTTGAGCGCCGTTTCCATGTTGGCGGCCAGCGTCGCCCGGCGCGGCGGAATTTCTTGCGGCACGGGGCGCAGCGAATCGACGCTGAGGTTGAAGCGATCCTGATGCGGATGCAGGCAAAACACGGTCTTTTTCAGCCAGTCCGACGGACCCGCCTCGACGCGGCCGACCAGGCAGTAGCCATATTTGACCGGGAAGGAAAAATCGCCCTGCTGGAACGGCGCCCGCATGATTTCGGCCTGCGAAACCGGCACGCGCCCCTCGAACACCAGCCTTTCGGTGCCTCGGCTGACGGCGCTCCACAAGGCGGCGACGCGCGCTTCGCCCTCGCCCGGCGGCTGGAGCGGCGTCTCCCGCAGACCCGCGAAGCGTGGCGCCTCAAACCATAGAGCGCGGGCGCTCATCATGCCGAATTGATCCGATAATTTCTCGACGGACATTGCATAGTTCTCTATTCCATCTACCGGTCAAAGGCAAAATCCCTCGCAAGGTCAAACGGATTTGAGCGAAACATGCCCCAGAACCCCGATCTGACGCCCGCGGGCCTGCAAAGCCGGTCCACGTTGCGACGCCGGCGGATGGGAGTGGCGCTGGCCAATCTCGGGCTTTACGCCGCGCTGCTGGTCTGGCTCGCCGCGATTTTGGGCTCGGACGGGTGGACCCTGTTGCGGGTGGGCATTTTCGTCGCTTTCGCCGTCGCCACGCCCTGGAGCGTGCTCGGCGTCTGCAATTCCTTGCTCGGCTTCTGGCTGTTGCATTTTCGCGCCGACGCGCTCGAACAGGCGGCGCCTTTCGCTCTGCCGCTGGAAGCGTCGCCGCTGAAAACCCGCAGCGCCATCCTGATGACCCTGCGCAACGAAAATCCGGCGCGCGCCTTCGCCCGGCTGCGCGCGATCAAGGCCAGCCTCGACGCCCTGCCCGAAGGCGCCGCTTTCGATTTTTTCGTTTTGAGCGACACCACGGCGACAGCTATCGCGCAGGCCGAGGAGGCGGAATTTTCGCTCTGGCGCGAGGGAATGAGCGACGCTGAGCGGCTGCATTACCGCCGCCGCAGCGAGAACATCGGCTTCAAGGCCGGCAATATCGCCGATTTCTGCGAACACTGGGGCGGCGATTACGAATTCATGATCCCGCTCGACGCCGACAGCCTGATGGATGGCGCGACGATTTTACGGCTCGCGCGCATCGGCGAGGCCTTTGCTAAAATCGGCATCGTCCAGACGCTCGTCGTCGGCGCGCCGTCGCATTCGGCCTTCGCCCGCATCTTCCAGTTCGGCATGAGGGCGGGCATGCGCGCCTATACGATGGGCGCGACTTTTTGGGCGGGCGATTGCGGCCCGTTCTGGGGCCATAACGCGCTCGTACGCATCGCGCCTTTCGTCGCCCATTGCGAGTTGCCGGAGTTGAAAAGCGGCAAGCCGATCCTGTCGCACGACCAGATCGAGGCGGCGCTGATGCGGCGCGGCGGCTTCGAGGTGCGGGTGCTGCCGGTCGAATGCGGCAGTTTCGAGGAAAACCCGCCGACCCTGCTCGATTTCGTCGCGCGCGAAACCCGCTGGTGCCGGGGCAATATGCAATATCCGCATTTGCTCGGCACGCCCGGCCTTTTGCCGATGAGCCGCTTTCAATTGATCTGGGCGATCAGCATGTTCATCGGCGCTCCCGCCTGGACGGCGATCCTTTTTCTGGCCGCGTTGCTGCCGGCGACCGAAAATGTCGCAAAAATCCCCGCCGGCTCGGCCAAGGCGCTCTATCTGTTGTTTCTGGCTTTTTATCTGACGCCGAAACTGGCCGGCTTTTTCGATGCGATCCTGCAACGCGGCGGCTTAGCGCGCTATGGGGGGAGTTTGCGCTTTGGCGCCGGGGTGCTGGCCGAGACCTTCTGCTCCTTCATCATCGGCGCGGCGACCAATTTGAACATTACCCTGCTGCTCGCCACCCTGCCCTTCGGCCGCAAGATCGAGTGGGGCGCGCAGTCCCGCGACGTCCATGGCGTTTCCTGGCGGGCGGCGACAAGAGCCTTCTGGCCGCATCTGCTGTTCGGCGTTGTTGTCGTCGGCGTGGCGGCGGCGTTCGCGCCAAAACTCGCGCTCTGGTCCCTGCCGCTGACGGCGGGCTATTTCCTCGCCATTCCCTTCGCTGTCGCCAGCGCGTCGCCAAAAATCGGCCGCTGGTTTTTCACGCGAGGGCTCTGCGGGACGCCGGAGGAGTTTTGCACGCCCGAGATTCTTCGCGCGGTTTCTTCCGCAACGGAGGAGGCTCCAAAAACGCCAGATGTGCTGGTCGCTTGTTATGATCGGAGTTGAAGTCTCGCCGAGGGGCGCGCCGATGAAAGATTTTGCCAAAACATTCTCTGGCGTGAATGTGAAAATGGCGAAAACAGCGCAAGCGCCGGGTGGGGAGCGTTCTTGTTTTGTTTCACGTGAAACAAGGCAAGGGTTCGGTTTGCCGTCGCTGCGGCTTTTTCCTTGAAATAGCGCGCTTTTCCGGCGCCGTCCTTCGGCCCGCGCGAGAGCCGGAAAGCCGCGCGCCGCGCCTCCGCGAACCACAACCTTGCGGTTGAAACGGGAAAAACAGGGGCGAAAACGAGTGAAAACGAGTGAAAATCGACGCGATTTTTCACAAATTCATCAAAAAAATGCGCCTTTTTTCAAAAAATCCCATTGCCGCCGCCCCCGCTCTGTTTTGCAACCTGAGCGCGAACAGGCCGCGCCGCGAGAGACTCGCGCATCTTCCGCATTCTGCTCGAAGGCGACCATCGCGATAGGATCGGCGATCGTCCCGTCCTGAGCAGATAGCCGCCGTTCGCCTTTTCCATATTCGACCTGCAGCGGTCATGCCAGTATCGAATAGGCGTTGGGAATTTTATTCGACCGACTTGTCAGGTTCGGCTCATTCGCCGACGCTGAGGCAATTGTTGATCGCGCGCTCATTCGCAAAAGCCTTCCGGCGGAGCAAAGGCGCAGCTGTCGCGTTCCATTTTGTGAAACTGGCGGCGAAGCGGCCTGGATCAACCACATGCCTCAGGCGCCGGCGCCAGCCATCCCTTGATGAGGGCATAGCCCACAAGCTCCACACGGCCATGGAATCCGAGTTTTTCCATCGCACGCGCCTTGTAGGTTTCCACGCTCTTGACGCTGAGTTGCAAGCTGTTCGCGATAGCCTTGTTGCTATGGCCGATCGCAGTAAGGCGAAGCACCTCGACTTCGCGCTCGCTCAGTTCAACCGCTTGCTCCTTTGAACCAACGTGCGACGGGTTTACAGCGCTGTCGACGATCTGTCCGGCAATCCTGGGGTCGAGATAGATGCCGCCTCCGGCGACGGCGTGAACGGCGCGAAGAAGATCAGCCGCCGCCGAGCGTTTCAAAACGTAACCGGCTACACCGACCTCGAGCAACTTTCGAACGTAGGATTGATCCTCGTGAACGGTCAACACCAGCAATTTGGTTTGGGGCGACGTCACCCGCATTTCGCGGGCCACTTCGACACCGTTCAGGCCAGGCATCGACAGGTCCAGCACCAAAACATCCGGCTTGAGCTCGCTCGCCATCTTCAGCGCGGCAGGTCCGTCGCCTGCCTCGCCGACGACCTCTATCCCCGCGTCCGCGATCAACAAGGACTTGATGCCCGCCAGGACCACGGGGTGGTCATCGGCCAGAAACACGCGCAGCTTCGATGGATCGCTCATAACGGCGCCGTGACGAACAGCGTGCAGCCTTGGCCGGGGGCCGACTCAACCTCCAGCCGCCCCGACACGAGGGACAACCGTTCCCGGATGCCGAGCAGGCCGAGGCGTTCCGAGGGCGGGTCGGACGGCTCGAAGTGAGTCGAAAAGCCGCGTCCGTTATCCTCGATGATCATTCGGACTTCCGTATCGTTCGCATCGAGCAGCACGTCGACCTTGGTCGCCTCGGCGTGTCGAACGATATTGATGATGGCCTCTTGCAGCACGCGGTACAACGCCGTTTCCACCGCCGGAGCAAGCCGCCGATCCTCGAGCGTCAGATGTAGTCCAAATCGCAAATCCGATCTTTTGCTCCAGGTATGGGTGAGGTGACGAACGGCTGCATCAAGGCCCAGATCATCGAGCGCTGTAGGCCGGAGCTCCCATGCAAGCCGGTTCACTTCCGACCCGACGCCGTCTGCGATCGCTTTCAATGCCGCCACCTGAGAAGGCGCGTCCTCGGCCGAAGCGCGGCTCAATCCATCAAGACCGAGTTGCATGAGGGTGAGAGTCTGCCCGAGCGTGTCGTGCAGTTCGCGGGCAATCCGGCGGCGCTCGGCTTCCTGATCCTCAAAGGCAGAACGACGCACCCGCGAAAGTTCGGACTCAAGGATCGTGCGCCGTTCGGCCTCCTCTTTCAACTCCTTTGCGACAGCTTGCCATTCATGGAGCCGCCGGTCCAGTTCGATCGTCATCGCCGCCTGCGTTAGCTGGGCCTGCGCCCGCTCGCGGGCAAGTTGATCTATACGTCTGAGGACGACCTCCAGCAGTGACAAACGCAAAACCTGGGCCGCCTCGATTTCGGCGCTCCGCCATGGACGGGACTGCAGTTTCACGGCCTCGCGCCACGCGGCGAAGCTCTTGCGCGGCGTCAACCTGTCGCCGTTGGGCCCGCACTCCAATGGCTTGTCGGGATTGCCGGCCCAGGTCACTGTCTGCAAGAATTCCGTCCGGAACCAGAGTACGTAGTCACGTGGCGTCTTGGACACCGAAAAGGCGATCAGGCCGCTTGCGACATCGGCGAAAGCTTCCGCGGGCGGATAGAGCAGTGGCAGCCGGTCGGTGCAGAACACGCCATCCGCGACCGTCTCGTTCAGCCAGGATATCAATGCGGCCACCTGCTCGGGGTCAGGCGTATTGCCGAGCCTGGTGAATTGGCCGTCGAGCCACAGCCCTACGCCATCGGCGGGGATATAGTCGAGAAGATTGGGTCTGTAACGGGTTAGCCCCCTGGTTAGATCTGCCTCCTGGCTCATGTTCTTGATGAGTTCTTCGTGCAAGCGCTTGCAGTGGATCTGTGCGTCGAATTGCTCGGCGGCGACCTTGGCCTCAAGCTTCGACGACGCCATTTGCGCAAATAATTCGCACGCCATGCGCAGTCGGTGCGGCAGAAAGTGCGGCGTTCGGTGATGGCAGGCAATCAGCCCCCAAAGTTCCCCGCCCATGACGATCGATAAGGACATCGACGCGGCGACCCCCATATTGGCCAGGTACTCGATATGGATCGGCGAGACGCTGCGGAGTACGCTGAAGCTGAGGTCAAGCGGTTGGCCATTGGCTGGATTGAGCGCCGGCGCGATCGGAGCCGGCTTGTAACCGGTGTCCGGGATAATCCGAATCCAGTTTTTCAGATACAGGGCGCGCGCCTGCCGCGGGATATCGGAGGCTGGATAGTGCAGCCCGAGGAAGGATTCGGAAATCTCGTCCCGCGCCTCGGCATCGACCGCGCCGCTGCCATCCGGGAGGAAGCGATACAGCATGACGCGGTCGAAGCCGGTGACCCTGCGCACCTGTTCGACGATCGTCTGGCAAAGCGCCCGAGACGTGGCGGCTTGCTGCACGCGCAAAAGCATCGCCTGCACGACGACCATCGCGTCGTCAGGCAAGCGTTCCAACAAGGGTTCAAACTCAAGCACGACGAGGCCGCCGCTGAAATGCACGATGGCGTCCATATCCCGGGCGTCCCGTTTCGCCGGAACGACGAACGCGTGCATTGGACCCGGCAAGGCGCCGTCGACCAGCAGCGAACGCAGGCAGGCCCACCGATCGGGTGGAAGCTGCGCCTCCATGCTCTGTCCGAGCAAATCGACAGGCGCAATCCCGAAGACCCGCAGCGTATCGCCGCCGGCATGCACTACCCGCAGCGTCAGCGGGTCGAACGCAACCAGGGCCCCGTGCGGTTGAACGGATCCAGAGATGTGAATCGGCTCCCTGTCGCAACTGGTCAGGTCCACGCCGCCGAAAGCCGGCCCCTGTCGGCACAAGCCTGCCGTCTGGTCCGGTGGGGGAGCTTCGCTCATCGCATGCCGCCTTCGCGTTTGCAACGCATCGGTCCGCCTCTGCGCCAAGCGCGCATCTTCGCGTTCGGCGAAACGAATTTAGCGTTTTCTTCCAACAGCTTAACATCAAGTGCCGAAAAAAGCTCGCTCACAAAAAGGAGACCCCGATGTTTTTGCCATTTGATCGCAGCGAGCTGGAGAAAAAGGACGCAAGCGGATGGGCGTCGCTCCGCAGCATGACGGCCCGGCGGCCTTCGTCGGTAATAACCCTCTCGCACCGCTTCCTTCGTCAGTGAAACCACCATAGTCAATACCAGGACTTCCGCATGTGGCGGTCAGAAAAATCTGACACGGCAATATGTGAACACGCGTGGACATCGACCGGCGCTCAGCGATACACTATCGGCTTGGTGGGAGTTGGAGCCCTTGACTTGGGCGCTGATGCTGCTTGGTTTCGTCGGTATCGGCATAGCGCGCTATCGACGGAACAAGAGGGCCTCTATCGCTAGCCGATAACCTCTGCCAACGACTTCGGAAAGACCGTCGCGACGTGGCCTTTCCCGGCGGCAGACCATTTTTCAGCAGATCGACGAGCACCGAAGCAAAGATTACCGTTTGGCGTCAGACTTGTGGGGGGTTTGGTCAAACAATACTGGAACGTACCATGAACGTATATCGGCCCTTACCTCCAGAAACCGAGTTCCGCTCTGATGCCAATGTCGTCATTGCGGCGCCTTTCGTCGACGAACGAGCGACCTTGACGCGAGCGATGCTTGCCGACGCCATGCGTCGCAGGATTGGCTTTTCGCTCCATGAGTCCGGGCGGTTGCTCGAAATGCTCCTGGTCGAAATTGGCGACGCCCTCACCCGCAACGAAAACGTCAAGCTTCCGGGTTTCGGAAGCTTCCATGTGCGACCGAAACGGGAGCGCGTTGGACGCAATCCGAAAACGGGCGTCGACGCGAAAATCGAAGCGCGCAACGTCCTCATCTTCAAGCCTTCGGCGCTCTTGAGTCAGCGCCTCAACGTCAGTTGAGCTTTTTTCCCGACATCACCCTCTGCAAGCGCCGCTCCAGTTCGTCCAACTCTCGTTGCGCCGCCGCTTGGCAGAGGGCGACATCGGCTATCAGCCCCGCGACCGGTTTTCCGACGTCCGCAATTTTACGCGCACCCGTCCTTGCCGGCGGTTATCAGGATCGTCCGCTCCTCGCCGTATAGGGTCAGTCGCGGGCCATGTCGGGGGCCACAAGCATCGGCGTACGGCCACCCTGTTTAGCGCAGCGGGGCCAACGGCAGCCGGCGGCAAGCCCTCTTCAGCTCTCGTTGCGGCGATAAGCGGAAAAGTCGCAGTCGAACAGCACCTCGCCCTGGCCAAGCAGATATGCCGTCGCGCTGGGGCGCCGGGCCAAAGCAAGTTTGGGTTCGGGCGCCAGGTCGAGGCCGGAGCGGCCCGAGCCGATGATGATTGGCGCCACCAGCACATGCAGCCGGTCGAGACAGCCTTCTTCGATGAAGGCGGCGATGGTGCGGGCGCCGCCCTCGACCAGGATGCGGCGAAACCCGAGCGCGAAAAGCGCGTCGAGGATCGCGGCCGGCGGGATGCGGTTTTCGCACGCGGGAACAAGGATCGTTTCAGCGCCCGCGGGCGGCTCGATCGCGGCAGAGCAGACGACGAGGCGCCGGACGCCGTCTTCCGCGAGCCAGTTCCAGCCTTCGCCAAGACGACCCGAAGGATCGATGACGATCCGCGCCGGGCTTTGTCCAAGAATCCGGCGAACCGAAAGGCGCGGATCGTCGGCGACAATCGTGCCCGCGCCGACAATCACCGCATCGACATGGGCGCGAAGGCGGTGCAGATGATCGAGCGCGGCATCGCCGCTGATGTTGCGGGATTCGCCGCTGATTGTGGCGATGCGTCCATCGAGCGACTGGCCGAGCTGGGCGACGACGAAAGGCCGATGCGCCGGGGCGGCGCAAAAGGGCGCGAAAACATCCTCCGGCGCCGACGCGCCTTGCCGCGCGTCTGGCGATTGCCCGGGCAAATTTGCCGTTTCGGCCCGTTTTCCGAACAGCCCCAAGACGCGCCACCACTCCTTCCGCCGCCGCCATGCCCGGCGCGGCGGCGCGCGTACATCCGTTATACGCCTGTCGTTCCAACAGGATTACCCTCAATTGCCGCCGGAGCCAAATTCACGGCGCGGGCTTCGCGTCCGCCGCCAAAGCCTGGCTTTAACGAGCTTGCGGCTCCACCCGCGCAACAGACCAGGGCTCCGAACTCGGGTTAACAACGCCGTCATGCCCGTGCTTGTCACGGGCATCCACGCGGCGCCGCAGCATCATCGGCGAAGGGAATTGCGCCAATCCCGCTTCTTCCGGCATCTTTCGCGCAGTTCGCTGGCGTGGATGGCCGTGACAAGCACGGCCATGACGGCCCCCAAGGCTCGGAAATTAAACTGGATTCGGAGCCCTGCGCAACAGACGCAGTCACTCGCGTTTGGCCTCCGCAAGTTCGGCGATGTCGGCGGCCAGAGCGTCGACGCGCGCGGGATCGGCGTCCCAGGCGAACATGAACCGTCCGGCGCCGCCGATAAAACTGTAAAACCGCCAGCCTTTTTCGCGCAAGCCTTCCAATACACGCGGAGGCGCGCGCAAAAACACCGAATTGGCCTCGACCGGAAACAGCGCCGCCACGCCGGGAACGCGCTCGATGGCGGCCGCGAGCCGCCGGGCGCAGGCATTGCCGTGCGCCGCATTGGCCAGCCAGGCGCCGCTTTCCAGCATCCCCACCCATGGCGCGGCCAGATAGCGCATTTTCGACGCGAGTTGCCCCGCCTGCTTGCAGCGGTAGGCGAAATCCTGCGCCAGAGCGGGATCGAAAAACAGCACCGCCTCGCCCATGGCCATGCCGTTTTTCGTTCCGCCGAAACACAGCACATCGACGCCGGCTTTCCAGGTCAGCTCCGCCGGCGGGCGCCCGAGCGCCGCGCAGGCGTTGGCGAAACGCGCGCCATCCATGTGCAAGCGCAAACCGAGTTCACGGCAGACGGCTGACAGCGACTTGATTTCATCGATACTGTATACCTGCCCCGTTTCCGTCGCCTGGGTGATCGTCACCGCCCGGGCTTTGGGAAAATGCAGGTCCGACCTTCCCGTCGCCAGCGCGCGCACCGAGTCGGGCGTGAGCTTGCCCTGTTCGGTCGCGGCGACGAGCAGTTTGGAGCCATTGGAGAAGAACTCCGGCGCCCCGCATTCGTCGGTTTCCACATGGGCGACCGACGAGCAGATCACGCTGTGATAAGACTGGCAGAGCGCCGACAGCGCCAGCGCATTGGCCGCCGTGCCGTTGAACACGAAAAAGACTTCGCAATGGGTTTCGAACAGATTGCGCAAGGCGTCCGCCGCGCGCGCCGTCCAGAAATCATCGCCATAGGCGGCCGCGTGGCCGCTATTGGCCGCCTCCATCGCGGCCCAGGCCTGCGGGCAGACGCCCGCGTAATTATCGCTGGCGAATTGCTGAAGCTCTGGCGGAAAGTCCTGGATCATTGCATCGACCTGCCTCGATCCTCTCGCCAGTCAAGCAAGTCGCCGTCCGTCACCGCCTCGCGTCCTCGAGGAATTTGAGTTCGATCAGCGTATCGTCGGGCCAGGAATCGTCATGGATGGGCGGCATGAAGGTGATGCGGTCCGCTTTGAGGCGCTCGACCGGCAAGGCCTCCCGCCTTTGGCCATAAACCAGCCAGATCGAGGAAACGGGGCGCGGCGCCTGCAGGACGGACTTGACCAGGTGGCTGTGACAGGGGCCGCCGGGCCCATACAGAATCAGCGGAAATGTATCGTTGTCCTCGCGCGCGATCGCCCAGCGCATTTCGCATCCCACGCGCAGGTCGCCCATGCGCAGCGTGTCGGGCGCGAGGCCGGGCGTGCGGACGAAGGGCGCGATCGCAAAGGCGCCATCCGTCGGGTTCAAAGCGATGCGCGCCTGGGCGCGGTCGGCGGCGTCGAGTTGGGGCGGCGTGAAAGCGCCGTTCTTGTCGAAAGGCAGGTCCCTGTTCCGGCCCGGCGTGGACAGGACAAGATGCAGCCCCTTCAGGCTCGCCTCCTGCTGAACCGGCCTGACCCTGAACTGCGGTTTCGCCGCCGGAGCCTGCTGCTGGTGGAGGGCGAAGGCCTCCAGCCCCCGGGCGATCGCCTCATAGGAAAGTTCCCGCGGACCCGCGCTGGCGCTCACGTCCACGTCGGGAATGGGAATTTCCTCGACAGCCGGCCCGGGGACCGGCGGCATGGCCCCGTCTTTCGCCGCCGTTCCTTCGCTGGCGGAAAGAAGAGAGAAAATCGCCCATGCGCCGAGCAGAAAATGTTTTCGCATTCTTGAACCGGCCTCCGCTCTTTGCTCCCCAAGTGTCGATGATCGCATGATAGGCGGGAAAGGTCAGCGGGTCATTATCGCGATTGGCGTAAAACTGGCCTTTAAACGCCCGCGAAAAACGCCGCGTTTCACCGGAAAATCCAGCGCCTCCCGCGAAGCACCCAACAAGCGGCGACATCCCTCCAATAAACATGACTATTTTTATAGACAAACGAATATGCTCTGTATAAGGATAAAAAACCTTCCAGTCCACCATCACGAGGCGCACATGAACAATTGGCTTTCCCGGCGCACGCTTGGCGCCGCCCTCGGCGTCATCGCCCTTTTCGGCGCGGCTCCGGTCTCGCAAGCGGCGCAGGTGCGCCTGCTCAATGTGTCCTATGACCCGACGCGCGAACTCTACACCCATTACAACGAGCTTTTCGCCGCCAAATACAAGGCGGAGACGGGAGACATCGTCACCATCGAGCAATCCCATGCCGGCTCCGGCAAACAGGCGCGCTCGGTCATCGATGGGCTCAACGCCGACGTGGTGACGCTGGCGCTGGGCTGGGACATCACCGCCATCGAGCGCGCCGGCCTGATCGCGCCCGGCTGGCAGAAGAAACTCCCCAACGGCGCGGCGCCCTATACCTCGACCATCGCCTTCCTCGTGCGCAAGGGCAACCCGAAGGGCATCAAGGACTGGAAGGACCTCTTCAAGCCAGGCGTCCAGGTCATCACCGCCAATCCGAAGACCAGCGGCGGCGCGCGCTGGGTCTATCTCGCTTTGTGGGGCGCTCTCGCCAAGGCCAATACCCACGACTTTTCCACGGCCAAGGGCCAGGCCGAAGCGGTGGCGGCCGGCGCGGCCGCCAAGGATTTCCCAGCCTTCCGGAACGCCGAGGTCCAGGCCCAGGTCGCGGATCTGTTCAACAACCACGTGCCGGTGCTCGACGCCGGCGCGCGCGGCTCGACCGTCTCCTTCGCACAGAAACAGCTCGGCGACGTGCTGCTGAACTGGGAGAACGAACTCTGGCTGGCGCAGGAGGAATTCGGCGCCGACAAGTTCGACATCGTCTATCCTCCGGTCAGCATTCTCACCGAACCGCCGGTCGCCGTGGTCGACAAGGTCGTGGACCAGCGCGGCACGCGCGCCGTCGCCGAAGCCTATCTGAAGGGACTCTATACGCCCGAGGCGCAAAATCTGGCCGGAGAGCTGCATTATCGGCCGCGCAGTCTCGAAGCGCTGAAGAAATACAGCGCCCAACTGCCGAACATCCCGTTCTTCACCATCGACGAGACTTTCGGCGGCTGGGAGAAGGCGCAGACGACGTTCTTCGCCGACGGCGGCACATTCGACCAGATCTACAAGCCCGCGAAATGATGGACTGAAAGGCCGCGCCCCGCGACTAAAAGGCGCGGCCTTTCTCCAATCGAGGAATATCGATGGCCGGTTCTCCGTCGCGCGTGATACCGGGGTTTTCGCTGACCCTGGGGTATACCCTGTTCTATCTGTCCGCCCTGGTGCTGATTCCGCTTGGCGCGCTCGTGCTCAAGACCACCGAGATGAGCTTCGCGCAGTTCTGGGCCGTCACCACCGATCCGATCGTCCTCGCGTCCTATCGGCTCACCTTCACGGCCTCCTTCCTCGCGGCGCTGATCAACGGAATCTTCGGCCTCATCGTGGCATGGGCGCTGGTGCGCTACGAATTTCCCGGCCGGCGCGTGTTCGACGCCCTGATCGATTTTCCGTTCGCCCTGCCGACCGCCGTCGCGGGCCTGACCTACGCCAGCCTCTACCTGAAGGACGGCTGGATCGGCGGCCTCGGTCCGCGCATCGTCGGCGGCGTCAACGGCCTCGCCGGCCTCGCCGGGCTGTCGGCGCCGCTGGCGCCGGAGGCGCTCGACTGGCTGACCTTTCCCTATACCGGCGGCACGGCCGGCATCGTGCTGGTGCTGGTGTTCGTCGGCCTGCCCTTTGTGGTGCGCACCGTCCAGCCGGTGCTGATCGAATGGGACCCCGAATTCGAAACCGCCGCGCGCAGCCTCGGCGCCGGCAGTTTCATGATCTTCCGCCGCGTGATTTTTCCGGAGCTTTTCCCCGCCTGGGTTTCGGGATTCGCCCTCGCCTTCGCCCGGGGCATTGGCGAATATGGCTCGGTGATATTCATCGCCGCGAACATTCCGGGCAAATCACAGATCGCGCCCTTGCAGATCGTCACCAAGCTCGACGATTTCCAATATGCGGCGGCGGCGGCGATCGGCGTGGTCCTGCTGTTCATTTCCCTTCTCATCCTGCTCGCGATCAATGCGGTGGAGCATTACGCCCGCCGCCATGAACGCGCGGCGGCCTGACACGATTACGCAAGAGGCGTCCCCATGGCCGGAGCCATCACCGCAGCAGTCCCCCACGTCGCCGAAACGAAACGCGCCGTCTCGACCGAAAGCCCCGCCGCGCGCCGCATCCTGATCTCGATCACCGTGCTCTTCCTCACAATCTTCGTCGTGATTCCCCTGATCAATGTGTTCAACCAGGCCTTTTCCAAAGGCTACGAGGCCTATCTGTCGGTTTTCTTCCCGCAGCGGCCGGACCCCGACGCCGTCCTGACCTTCAGCCAGAAGCGCCGCCTTGCGGAAGCTGCGGCGCAGGCCGCCCGCACCTGGCGCTCGATCGGCCTGACCGCCGCCGTCGCTTCCATTGTGCTGCCGCTCAACATCCTCTTTGGCCTCGCCGCCGCCTGGGCGACGACGAAGTTCAATTTTCGCGGCCGCGCGCTGCTCACGTCCCTGATCGACCTTCCCTTTTCGGTCTCGCCGGTGGTCGCCGGCCTCGTCTTCGTGCTGCTGCTCGGCCGCAACGGCATCTGGGGGCCCTGGGCGACGAAACTCGAATGGCCGGACCCTTTCTCGCTGCATTGGGTCGGGTTCGCCGACGGGTTCTGGCCCCTCGCCTTCGGGCAGACCCATGTCGGGATCATCTTCACCCCGCTCGCGATCGTGCTCGCGACCATTTTCGTGACTTTCCCCTTCGTCGCGCGCTCGCTCACGCCCTTGATGGAAAGCCAGGGAACGGACGAAGAACTGGCGGCGCTGTCGCTCGGCGCCTCAGGCTGGCGAACCTTTTTCAAGATCACCCTGCCCAACGTGAAATGGGCGCTGCTCTATGGCGTGATCCTGTGCATGGCGCGCTCCTTCGGCGAATTCGGCGCCGTCTCGGTGGTGTCCGGCCATATCGACGTCAACGACACCATGCCGCTGCGCATTGAAAAACTCTGGAACGAATATAATAACCAGGCCGCCTTTTCCGTCGCCTCGCTGCTGGCCTTCGTCGCCGTCATCACGCTGGTCGCCAAGAGCATCGTCGAATGGAAAGCGGCGCGCGACATCGAACGATCCGATTGAGGCCTGCCCCAACGACTCCTCAATCGCGACACATCGCGCTTGAATCGAATGGAATAGGAGGAACTTCGAAGCCATGACCATTGAAGTGCGGAATATCTCGAAGAGCTATGGCCCCACCAAGGTGCTGCGCAACATCGACCTGACGATCGAATCCGGCGAACTCGTCTCGCTGCTCGGACCTTCGGGTTCCGGCAAGACGACGCTTCTGCGCATCATCGCCGGGATCGAGCAGGCCGATCCGGGCTCCGGCGCGGTGGTGTTTGACGGCGAGGACGTCTCCGGCGTCGATCTTGGCCGGCGCGGAATCGGCTTCGTCTTCCAGAGCTATGCTTTGTTCAAGCATCTGACCGTCTTCGAGAATATCGCCTTCGGCCTGCGCGCCAAACGGCGCCGCGAGCGGCCAAACGAGGCCCAGATCCAGGAAAAGGTCAAATCGCTGCTGGAATTGATCCAGCTCGGCAGTTTTGCGCAGCGCTACCCCTCGCAGCTTTCCGGCGGCCAGCGCCAGCGCGTGGCTTTGGCGCGCGCGCTGGCGGTCGAGCCGCGCGTGCTGCTGCTCGACGAACCCTTCGGCGCGCTCGACGCCACCGTCCGGCGCGAATTGCGCAGCTGGCTGCGCCATCTCCACGATACGATCCATGTCACGACGATTTTCGTCACCCATGACCAGGAAGAAGCGCTGGAGGTCTCCGACCGCGTGGCGGTGATGGGCCATGGCCAGATCGAGCAATTCGACTCGCCGCAGGAAGTCTATGAAAATCCCGCCAATGCCTTCGTTTTCAAATTTTTGGGCAATTACAACGTATTCCACGGCCGCGCCGGCGCCGGCTCCTTCGTGCGCCCGCATGACATCGCCATTTTCCGCGAGGCGGATGGCGGCCAACCGGACGCCCGGGCAGGCGTGGTTTCGCATATCGGCTTCGGCGGCCCGGTGGTGAAGATCGAACTCGAAGGCGCCGACAACCACCGCGTCGATGTCGAATTGACGGCTCAGGCTTACCACGAGCTGAAACTCGAACGCGGCGAAAAAGTCTGGTTCGCCGCCCGCCGCGCCCATGTCGATTTCCCGCTCGATTATTCGATCTGAAGGGCGGAAGGCAAGGCCGCGCCAGGAAAACGAGAAACGCGGGCGAAGCCGGCGCGGTTCAACCGCGTCCATAACTCCCGCAAGAAATTATTCTGGCGCGCGGCTCGAAGGAAAGACATATCCACGGTCGAAGCTTCGCGTCGCGGGCGGCGAATATGGCTTTCAGCGCGGAATTTCTGTGGATTTTGTTCTGTTGGGACAGCTTCTTGTCCTTCTCGCGGTCGCAAATGGCGCGCCTGTCGTCATGACGAAGTTGTTGAAAAATCGCCTATCGTGGCCGCTCGATGCCGGGGCTCGGTTCCTGGATGGAAGGGCCGCTGCCTGGCGCATCCAAGACCGTTCGCGGACTTCTGTCTTCGCTCCTGCTAACGACGCTTGCTTCGCGCTTGTTGGCTTAACATCCGTGAAAAGCCGTATTGATTGCTTCACGGCGACTTTCGGAGCGTATGGACAGTTACTTCCGGCGGACAATTGAATCGGACGGGCACGACGCTGGAGCCGGCGCCAACGGATGTATATCCGATCATGTCGTGGTGCTTCCAGACACCGCGTCCCATCCGGCGGGGAAGATCGGAGTCCAACGTCACTGGAATGCCGCCCGGCAAGCAAATCTGGCCGCCATGCGTATGTCCCGAAAGCATGAGATCGAAACCTGCATGACTAGCCTGACGGTAGACTTCGGGGGTATGCGACAACAGGATTGAAAACGCTTCGTGAGGGATTTCGGCCGCCGCCTTCTCGATATTGTCGACGCGATAGAAATGCGCATCGTCGATGCCCGTCACGAACACATGAGCATCGCCACGCTCGATCATGACGTGCTCGTTCAATAACATCCGCACACCCATGCGCTCGAGATCCGGAACCATCAGGATTGAATCGTGGTTGCCGAGTACGCCATAAATGTCGCCGCTCAATGCCTGACGGAGTTCCGCCAATCCTTCGAGCGCCGGACGAGAGGGACCAAAGGTCAAGCCTCGATAATCGCCGGTCAGGACACATAAGTCATAGTGCAGACCCGCCACGAGTTCCGCGACGCGTTTCATCGCGGGCGCGCTGATGTCGGTGTGCAGATCGGAAAGATGGAGAATCGTGTAGCCGTCAAAGGCGGCGGGAAGCCTCGCCGAAATGACGTCATGCGTCCGCAGCTCTACCTTGGCTGCATTCGACCGTCCGCGCCAATATGTTCCCGAAAGACGCAGGATCGTTTCGATGATTACGTGCGATAATGGCATGTTTTCGAAATGAAAGAAGGTCAAGCCCTGTCCGAAAACCTGAGCTTCATGGGCTGATTCTATCCCCCGGCGCTGTCGCGCGTGCAGCGGGCCCAGGCGGCGTTCGAGGATTTGCAACACCTCGTCATTCGATAGAAAATCGGCAGGCCGTCCAATTTGCGAAGGGTTGAGCGTCGAAATCATCTGGTCCCGATCCGGCGATGGCTGCAACCCATGATTCAGCTGTCAAGAGGTCGCATAGCGCCCAGTTCGACAGGCGTCGCCCATGCGCTGAGAGAGGTCGCTGACCGTCCTCGCGCCGCGGTTCCGATCAGCGTCCGAAGCTCATGATTTGTCAAGCGCCATAGAGTTCACAGATAGCTGCGCATTCGCGGCGGACTCGTCTGGCTCAAATGGCGCCAGCCTTTTGCGCTGATTTCGTCGGCGAATTATGCGCCCTGTCCACGTTGTCCCCGCCAACGCCAGCAGGGCCAGTCCCGAGACGAAGCCGGCAGGCGCAAATGTCGCCATAGAGCCAAGACATCCAAATCCGTCCGCAAGAGCGCTGGCGGCCAGCAAAGCGCCTCCAGTCAGCAGAAAAGACGCCGCATGACTTCGCGCGCAGCCTCTCGGGGGCTAGGTCGGTTGCGGCGCCAATCCTGCCGACGCCATGGCGCGGGAGGTTCGCCGACTATCGCCAAAGCGGCACTGTTTGGATTCCTTACGCCGGCGAAGTCTGCTGGGTAATCGACGGGAAGGAAAGGCTCTACTGGCAGGGCCGGATCGAGCCTTGGGAAGGGTAAAGCCGTCAAGAGAACGATCGTCGTCGTCATTCCAATATTGTTGTGTGTGGGCCGATCCGCATATTGGAATTTGCGGATATCACGACGTTGAAGACGTCAGGTCATTGTTGTGCAACATTGGATTGGATATTTTCTTCAACTACGCAATCGAGGCTGCCATGAGTTTTGCTCACCCCCTTGCTAAAAGGGCCAAGGTCTGGCCGATGAAGTCGCGGGACGGATCCGACCGCAATGTTCTCGTGATTGTGACGACCATTGTCCTCGACCCCCTGTCTGAAAAATACAAAAAGAAACTGGTTGATCGGCTCTCGGAGGCGGCTTCGGCATATATTGCCGGGAAGGCCGGCATTACCGATTTCGTTCTGATCAACCGAATGAAGGAATGGGAGTGAGCTTCGAGCGAGCTGCAGAAAAATATCGTTCGTCGTGCAACCTTGATCTTGAACCACGCTTGAAGCGGCCGGTATTGAATTCGTCCTCGAAAATGGTGGCGAGGTCGGCGTAAAGCGCAAACCCAATGCAATAAACCTCTTTTCGGCGGCGAGCGGCGCGTCAAATATTCTCGAACGGTCCGGCAGCGCGCGGTCTCTTGAGTTTCGCCCCCGCTCAGGCGACGTTGTGCAGGCCGCCGTCGACATAGATCGTATCGCCGGTCATTCCCGAGGCGCCGCCGCCGACCAGGAAGGCGACGACGCGGCCGACTTCGGCGATATCGACCAGACGACGCGCCGGGCTGCGGTTCACCGCCGCCTCGACCAACTCGTCGAAATCGGCGATGCCGCTCGCCGCGCGGGTCTTCAGCGGGCCGGGCGAAACCGCATAGACGCGTATACGCTTTTCGCCGAGTTCGGCGGCGAGGTCGCGCGTCGTCGCCTCCAGCGCCGACTTGACCGGTCCCATGACGTTGTAATCCGGCCTTTTTCGGCCGAAAGCAGCGCGCCGCCGAGCGAATTATGGTCCTCCGGGCAGACCACGACGACTTTGAGACGCGGCAATTGCGCCGCCAGCGCGATCAGATGGGCGAAATGGTCTTTCTCGTCGAGGATCAGCGCCGGCAAT
>NZ_CAIUXT010000134.1 GCF_903903185.1 uncultured Rhodoblastus sp. | reverse complement strand
TGTAGCCGGAAAGCCTGGTGTCCTTGCCGATCACCACGCGATGGCGATAGTCGCCGTTCTGGAAAACCAGCCCTGCCGCCTGTCCGACCTTCAACGCCAGTTCCGGCGTGATCACTGTGTTGGCGAGGCCACGAATGCCATTGGCGCCAAAATATTTGCGGCTCATTTAAGCTGATCTCCAATAAACAACAGGCATTGCAAAAGTCATAAAAACAAAATCCCTAAATATTATGAAATCAAATAGTCGGAGAGGTCGCATCCTCAAAATACGTCTGACCAACACACGAAAAATCTTGCCCATTTCCCTTAACTTCCTTAACAATTATTCTATTATCAATCGGCCGCATATTGTCATACCACTTCAATGCTACAGTAATCGCATCTTGGTGCTTGTTTTCGCCCTGAAAGACGATTTTAAGCGTCCGAAAAATGATCTTGAGATCCAGCAACGGCGACGCATGATGAATATACCAGACATCCAGGGCGTCTTTTTCTTCAGCGGTCACCAAAGTGCCGCCAATGACCTGCGCCCAACCGGTGACTCCGGGACGCACAAGCAGGCGTAATGTCGGATCTTCCGGTTGATCCATCGGCAGCAGCGGCCGCGGGCCGATCAGAGTCATATCGCCGCGTAAAATATTGACGAGTTGCGGGATTTCATCGAGTCGCGTCGACCGAATGGCGTTGCCGATCGTCGATAACCGGGCCTCGCTTGGTAAGGGTTCGCCGTTTCTCGTATAGGGCGCCCGGTAGGTCCGGAATTTGAAGAGGACGAATTCGCGTCCACCTTTCCCGATACGCCGCTGCCAGAAGATCACGGGCGCGCCGACATCGTTATAAGTAACGACGGCGATAACCAGCGCAATCGGCGCCAGCAGAATCAGCAAGATCGTCGCGATGACAGCATCCAGCGCACGTTTGAAACGAAAATAACCGGCATTCGTCGCGATGACGGGCGCGTCGGGGCGAGGGGCGCGAAGGACTGGCGATTTTTGCGCCGTCAGGTTGAGCGCATGAGATATGGAGCAGGCTTTCAGGCCGATGGCCAGACATTGCTCCTCAATACGCGCCGCTTCTTCATGTGTGATGGAATGATCGGCCAGCCAGACCTCGTCGATTTCTATGCCATGGACCGCATATTCATCTATTACAGCCGCAAGATCGGCTGGACGACCAACAATTTTAACGCCATCCATCGTCCGCCCGCTCAGACGCTCACGCTGATCGAGCGCGGCGACAATTTGAATGGTGCGCGGCTGCTGGCAATCGGTAAGCTTGATCGCTAGCGCAGCAAATCGATTCATTCCGATCACGACGACACGGCGCAGGCGCGGCTCCAATTGCTCTTCGACATCGTTAAGCCGCACGGATCCCGACAATCTCGCCAAAGCTCGTCCGCCGAAAAGGCCTCCCGCGAGAACCATGGCATAAATCAACGGGGTCGAACGCGGCACGCCTTCAAGGCGATTGATGACGAAAAGCGTAACGGCGCTCGCCGCGACAATAGTCAACGTGGCCAAGACGATGGAAACAAGATCCTTGGCCGCGAAAAAACGGGTCATCCCATTGCCGAGACGGAAAAACAGGAAAGCAGGAATGGCGAATATCATCGTCACAGCGGCAAATTGATAGCTATGGGAAAAGACATCGTTGGGGCCGTCAAAATCCAGCAGCGCTGGATCACGTAGCGCCAAGGCGACAAATGGAGCGAGGATCGCCCAGAAAACGTCAAATGGCGAAAGTCGACCGAGCAACTGGGTCTTCGAAGTTGGTGCGGCTAGACGCATGCAATCGGCTCCGTTCCGCAACTGATGATAAAAAACCGTTTTTTTCCGACAGAGACTTTGGACCTGACCTAGCAATCATGTTTGCAAATTACGTCAAGAAATTCGTTTCATCAAGTGAAAACATTAGCTTATAACCATTCTAAACGGCTTGGCGTCGTTTGAATAATTTTGTCTCTTGGCCCTGGCCCTGGCTTTCTGACACGCGGTCGGAGTGCGGCCTATCCAAATAAGCGGAGGGGCGCGGGGGCAATTCGATGGCCGACATCGGTCTGTGGCGTTTTCATTGTTTTTCACGCAGTTGGAGTCGTTTGTCTCCTATCGTCGAACATACCCGACGATCACCGCCTCTCTCGTCGTGCCCGACTGGCGAACCCTCGCGACGCCCTTGACACCCCCCGAAATCGATAAACAGGTCTCGGGCTGCATTTTGGGACCGCGGCGAATTTAGAAATGCTGTCGCAGCAGTTTGTTTCAGAGGAGTTTTTGGCAGGAGCGTCTTTGCATTCCGGAAATGCCTTCGAAGGTCGACCCAATGTGCCGCGCTAGCGACGATCGCCATCGATCCTCGTCGGAACCGGCGTTGGCGGCAGACACGATTGGGACCATTCCCGATGGCAATCGGACTTTTGACAAAAAGAGAGACTATTTCCAGTAGCGGCGTCAGTTTGCGAGTGGATGGCCGTTGGCAAGGCTTCCCGTCACGCTGATTCGAAAATGTGTTGGCGTCATTTATAAATTGGATCGGAATGATGTCGTTTCTCCCGTTGTCGCGATTATTTGGAAGGAAAAAGGTCCTTGCTCCGACCCTTCCCGAGGGAACACGTCTTTACGTCATTGGAGACATCCACGGTCGCCTCGATTTGTTGAATGATCTCGAACGGCAAATCAAATCCGACCTCCAAACTGCGCCGACCGACATTTTGACCGTCTTCCTGGGTGACTATGTCGATCGAGGCCCTGAATCCGCTGGCGTTCTCGAAAGGCTGAGCGCCGGAGATTTCTGCACTTCCATCCTTCCGTTGCGCGGCAATCATGAGGAGGTCTTTCTTCAATTCCTGTCGGACGCCTCCGTTCTCGACTCGTGGCGCAAATTTGGAGGTCTTGAAACGCTGCATTCCTATGGCGTCAATGTTGTGAACGCGATGCGCGGCGCGGGCTATGACCTGGCTCGGGAAGCGCTGGTTGAAACGCTTCCCTGCCATCATCGACGATTTCTTGAGGAGACCCGTCTCAGCTTTACACTTGGCGATTATTTCTTTAGTCATGCTGGCGCCCGGCCGGGGGTTGTTTTGGAGCAGCAGGCGCCCGAAGATCTATTGTGGATCCGGAACGAGTTCTTGCAATACGACGGAGCCTTTGGAAAAGTCGTCGTGCACGGCCACACGCCAACGGACGATCCGGAAATCGAAACGCACCGGATCAACGTCGACACGGGCGCCTACGCTTCGTCCGTGCTAACCGCTCTGGTGCTTGAAGGCGAGACGCGCCGCTTCCTTGCGACTGGCCGGTCGAGGGGTGATCGTGGATGACAGCGCGATGAAGCCATGGCGGATTGCCGGGAAAAGCAAATTTTCTTCCGAGGTTGGCTCCCGCGCCGAACCGAATGTTTTTGGATTGCGGCTCCCATATCGCGCCGTTCAATAGGCGCGATAGATTTTGACGCGCGGCTCTTGCGCCTGGATGGCCTCAAAAAAGGCCAGGCGCTGTTTCCGCGACGCAAAAGGCACAGGATATTGTGCTTCTCCGAAGCGCAAAGTCACCCATTCAGAACCAAAGGACTTGCCGATATAAGTGATTTCATTAAGGTCCGCGACCGCCCGGTTCCTGCGCCCCACAACCAGAAAGGGGAAAGCCCGGACGATGGTGCGCGGAAAGCTTATTTCACCGTCCACTAATTCGACGCCCATCAATAAAACCAAGCCAGCATAAATGAAGCAACCCGAAATTATAATAGATAGGTAAGATATAACTCCATTTCGAAAAATGAACACAGTGAAAAAAAACAGCGCTGCCAAGTAAAGCTGGCGGGCAGCGCTACCGTTCCGCCAACGAGTTGGCGGAACGACCGTTATCTTATGTTTATTTTCCATTACAACAATCGATCCATAATGCCTTTAAATTAAGCAGTCCATAGCGGGATTATTGATGTAATGCAAAGGCTACCAAGATTGCGCCCAGCGCTGAACCAATGGCGCCTTCGATTTGGCTGGACTTCGCATTTCCTGCGATAGGCGTCTTGAAGAGTTCAAAAATATCGAGTTTGGCTCGTGCGGCGCTACCGGTCAACCAAGACTGTCTGCAATTCAGCCGCCACAACGTCGAAAATCCTTGTCGGCATCTTTTTCATAGTCGGGCGCCCTCGTCGTTCAAATGCGAGTCTAATTCGACCTCCACCGAGGAAAGAGGCAGTCTTTTTGCACCGATTGCGCGAACGCTTCATTGCTCTACATCAATGATCATTGAAAAATTGCCAACTCGGCTCGACTTTATCGGAAAATGATCCGGTTCAGCGTTGTGACGGGATGCGGAAGATTTCGTGCGGGGTGGATTTTCGTTAGGCCAGAGCGACAAGGGGTGAGTCAAATTGTCTCAGCCTCGGGCGTTTTCCGAGGCCACGTGTAACGATTAAACCGATGGGATGAAACAATCTCACGCGATTCCAGAGTCCTGCGCGCTATCTCCGCTGCGGGAGGCGATGATGTCCGGTCTGGTCTGTTTCGCGTACCTGTCCACGCGCCCGAAGCGGGCGCGCGCACTATTGTTGGTCGTGGGCGCCGTAATGGCGCCAGGGAAACGCATGGTCACGGCGGCGCTGCGTATGCCGGGTCGAGACAGGAAATCCACTTGAAGTCATGGAAGACGCATCTGGCTGCCGACCGCACCTCATTTTCGACGGCGACCGCCAACCAGTTCGGGCTGTATCTGCATGCCGGGGCCTAGCGGATCATGTGGGGCCTGCGGACGTCAATGCCCAAACGCTCGTTCTGGCGCAGCGCGCCATTCGACACGCTGCGATTGCGCCTGATCAAGATCGCCGCGCGCGTCGTCGAGATGAAGACCATGATCAAGGTTCATTCGCCGAACGCTTGTCCTGTCCGGGAAATCCTGCGTCTTGCGCTGACGCGCATCCCGCGCCTCGTGACCTGACCGACGGGGCGGAACCTGCCCGTCTTCAACCCCTTCCTGTCAACTCCAAGCCTCGCCCTTTGAATCTCCGGCATGCCTCACGAGAGCGAGAACTGCGTCCGCACTTGAAAAACTGCGGCGGAAAATTCGAAAACAGCCGGCCCAATGGTCGTGGCGCTGCACGATTGCGGTTAGCAGGCGCGATACCGAAAGACGTCAACCAACTGTGCGCCCGTGATCCAACATAAATTCCCACTCAGACAATTTGCGCTGACGTAGGAGCGAAGGGCTGGCGCATACATCCCAAGCATCATGTCCGTTCCGATGCGATGGGTTGCGGCATGAAAGCCGAGCGTTGCGTTCCTCTCAACGCACCGCGCGTGTTTGAGGCACATCGTGCACGCCGAAGCGCAGACGCCACGGATCGGCCTGCTGTCGGTTTGGCATCGCGCCCAATA
Source organism: uncultured Rhodoblastus sp. (assembly GCF_903903185.1). Taxonomy (GTDB): domain Bacteria; phylum Pseudomonadota; class Alphaproteobacteria; order Rhizobiales; family Beijerinckiaceae; genus Rhodoblastus. The sequence continues at coordinate 6,992 of NZ_CAIUXT010000134.1, read as the reverse complement.
GGTCGAGACCGAGCCGCCGTTGTCGACTTGACCGTAACCTATAATCAGAGATCCGACGGCCCAATAAAACAGGATGCCGAAGATCATCCCGCCCATCCATGCGACAGGGGCTCGCCATGTGATCGACGTCATGTGCGATCCTTTGAAGCGTCATCGCCGACGTGGTCGTCAGCAACAATCTCGTCGACCAGGTCGTGAAACTCGAGAAAAACAACGTTCAATTTCATAGTCATCACCCTACAAAGCTCCGTCCGTTTGGCCCACCACACCTTATGAGACTCCTACAATGATCTCAAATATGAGTAAATATTGTGATTAAATAAAAAAGTCAGCACATAATAATCCGTTTATACGCATCCGTCCGGGAAACGCGCATTTATTTGTTTTATTTTGCGATAATATAATGGACGTAATAATAATTATTCACATAGTGCCGAGCGGTTTGCGATCATAGAGGCGGGCCGCCGTCGGCGTTGTTCAGAGGTAGAGAAGTTCCGGATTGTGACCGAAGAAATCTGCGTCTGTTCCAATTGCACTTGAGCGAGCCCCGCGTCGGCCCCCCGGCGATTAGCGCGACCGTCACGACGTTGCGGCACCTTTCATCGCGACGCTTGATTAGCCGGTTGGTCCGGCGATAGCGGACGAAGCCGGCGAGCATCATGACCCAGGTCGAAGGCTCCCGCACAGCGCTGCTCGCAATGGTGTTTCCGCCAAGATCCACGCCATTTTCGAGTACCGACAAGCCAGCGCCGCCACGGTTTTCGTACTGGACGATCTTCACCGAATTCCAACCGGCCGTCAGGGCGACATTCGCCGAATGATACTCAAAGCCGTGATCGCCATAGTTGTTTACCGCTACCGCGCTATTGATCCACATTTTCGATCCGTCGTCGGAACAGAGGCTGAAGTTGGCGCTCCCGGCGGTCGCCGCGTTGATCGACCCAGTCAACACGAGAACATCGCCGGTCACATTATCGATTGTATTTGCAGAGACATTGTTCGCGTTGCCACCGAGGAAGGCCGCTGGAGTGTTGTTAACTTCGATCGCGCCCCCGCAGTTGGGAAAACAAACCGTCGTCGCCGTGAGTGTGACAATCGAATTCATGGCATCGATGGCCGCAATAGCGTTGGCGACGTTGCCGGCGCGCCACAGCCAATTGCATAATCATCGCCGCTCAGTCCGGTCGTCGCCTGTGCAGCGCCTGAGACACCGATCGCAGCGGCAAGGGTGAGGGCGCCGGCAATTGTTTTCAAATTGATATTCATGTCATTCCCCAAAAAACCATTTATCGTGGGCGCTCCGCTCCTCTTGAGCGGCGGATGCCCAGGTGCCGAAAACAAATATTGAGCCAACTATTTTTCGGAACTCCGAAAAATCAGCGCCTTTCAATCAAAATGTCATATGTTCTCGACTCCAACACAAAAACCTGAATTTTTTCAATATGTTATATTTTTGGGTACAATCTCGCTTTCGTCGTTTCGGTTCTAAAAATCCACCTTTGTGGGCATTATTGAGGTCCCTGCGAGCCAATACATTCTAAAAAAAACTTTTTCTTTTGAAAAAAATTGCAGCGTGCGACGCGTTTCGCGAATCGTGACTTTCGGCAGGGTTATGCAAATCGCAGCGGCTCGTCGCCGCCAGCCGGGATAATTCAAGCGTGTGATTTTTGGGCTGGCACGCATAGCTTAAGGCCATGATACGGCGTAGGATTCGGGTGTCTAAGCCAACCCTTCACGCGTTTCACGCCAGCAACGCCCGCCATCATCTGATTTTGCAAGGAATAATACCAAAGCTCGCCGATGGAGACTCACGAGGGGGATTCCCGAATCGGTTAAAATTTGATTCGGCTTGGCGAACGGGAGGACGTTGGTCATGTCAGCGGCAATAAGGCTTCGGGAAGATTTCGACGCGGTTGTACTTCGGGCGATTGCGAGACGCGCAAAAGATGGTCCGCAAGCGCGGCGGCTGACGGCTCTGGCGGCGATCTACGACGGCGGCGCGCGAAGCGAAGCGCGCATTTGATTCAGTCTCCGAATTCCGATCCTTATAGGCAATCTGTTTTAATCGGAGAATTGGTAAAGCGTTACCGTAACTTTAGTAAAGCTTCACCTTAACTCCGTAACTCGCGATCGTCGCCTTAACTCGTCATCGTAACGCAACACGCAATTTGTCAAACGCGAGGCGCTGTCACCGCATGGGCCGTGTCTCATCCGAGGGATGCAGTCCAATGGCGGCATTTGGACATTGGGTAAGATTTCACCGTAAAATCTGCAGCGGAGCCGTGACGACCGCCAGGGCCGGCGGCTTGGGAGTCCTGTGATGACGCGGCTCTCCGAAGACCTCGCGATGATGTTCTTCACGGCGGCGGGCCTCTTCGTCATAGCGTGCATGATGCTGGTGTCATGGATCGTGTCCCGCCGGGTCCGCAGGAAGGGCTATCGGTCGCTGGGCGCTTACATGGTCGTGGCCATGACGTGGGGGGTCGCAGTAGCCGGCGCCGTGACTGTGGCCATGACAAGGCTGGACAAGTCCGACTGGTGGCTCTTCCTGGGCATCTTGCCGGCATTCCACCTCGCAATCGCGTGGATGGCCGTGCTGGTTCTGCCCCGGCGAAGCGGTCGCTCCTTCGACGAGCGTCGCAACCGCATCCCGTTTCTGGCGTTCGGATGGATCTGCGTGGCGCTTGGCGCCGCGCTTGGCATCGCCGCGATCTGCCTCTGGCTGGCGGGTCGAAAGTCGTTCGTTTGGATGGCCCTGCGAGCCGTGCCGGCGGCGATCTTTATTTACCTCGCGGGCCGCCAACTGATCGACCGGAGCCGGATGCCGTCGTACCAGGAAGCGGTCCCGCTCGACCCCCGTCCGCCGGTGCTTTACCTGCGAGCCTTCGGCCAGGAAGACCTTCCCTTCGTCCGAGGCGATGCCGCCAGATACGGGGCGTGGGTCAAGGGCCTCGCCGCGCGTACGAGCGCGCCCGGCGTGCGGGGCGTTTTGGGACTTACAGGGGCCGCCAATTCCTACCGCCTCAACATCCCGTTCGAGCAATTCATGGAGGACGCGACGCGCGAGCGACTGGGATTGCTAGTCGGTCTCGGCAATCCCACGGACTACATCGTCCCGCTCGGCGCGATCAGGATCTACGTGACGGACGAGACCTGGCAGGCGGAAGTCGACCGGCTCGCTCGCATTTCCACTTGCGTTTTCGCCGAATCCACCGTGACCAACGCAGTGCGCTGGGAACTGAAGCACCTGCGTCGCATCGGCGCGCACGAAAAGCTGTTCGTGTTCACGCCGCCCTACGACCGGGCCACGGCGTATCGGTCGGCGTTCGTCCGATGGCTGGGCCGGATAGGGGATCGTCCGCCCCCGATGGGTTGGCCGGCGTTCCGCGAGCAACTTGCGAGTCTCGGCTATGCCGTCGACTTCGACGATCCTGGCCCGGGATCGCTGATCACGTTCGACACCGAAGGGCGGGCCGTGCTGCTCACCACTGCGGCCGACATGCCCGACGACTTCCTGGCGCCACTCGTCGCCTGGCGCGCCACGGGTAAACGAATTGGTCGCTGGATGCCTGCTGTCTGCCCAATCTGCGGGCGGACGTTCCACGTTACGCCAGCGGCGACGCGCGACCTGCCGCCGTGCGGCGGGTGCCGTTTGCCGGCGGCGCGAAAGGAGCGGCCCCTGGTTGCGTGGCTAATGTTCTCGGCCTACGGATTGGCGCTCGCCGGTATCGGATTCGACGTCGTCGACGTCTTTCCGGCCGGATCGTGGATGCACGGGCATCCGGCGTCGACGGGGATCATCGTATGGACTTTGCTGGCCTTGGCGCTGATCTGGTTCGCGCCGACCGGCCCTGGGCCTTCCTCCGATGATGCTGGTAAGGAAGCGATGCGCAGGGACTGACGTGGCGAGACGGAGGCCTGCGGGCGGGCCCCCGGGAGGATGGGCCGTTCAAACATCATTTTCCCTTCGCGACTGAGTCTTCAGGCCTGGCAGCCGAGGCTTTGATCGCTGTCGTTGTGATCTACGGTGGCCGGTCGAGCGCCGATGACCCTGGCGAACACGCGCGTCGGCGGGCTGTGTCGAGGGTTTACTCCGACACTTCCGTCACTTTGCCTCGGCTCGGAAAAGCCCGGACGCAGTCGGTTCCCGCAGCCGGATCTCGCCGATTTAGAGTTGACATGGTTGGGGATGGTCAGGCCGCAGTCAGCTACGGATTACTGTGACACCCTGCCAAATCCGCAATTCCAAGATCGCCGCCAAAGCACCCGAAATCCCGGCGCAGGAAACGGTTCGCGCCCCGGCAAAAGGTAACGAACCCGGAATAGGGGACAGTAAACGAGTGGCGGCCCCGATTTCGCGCCAAGCCTGAAGCTGCCATGACCGCGCAATTCGATCCTGTCCCCGAATTCCTCGCGCCCCATTGCCGACGCAAAATGCGGCTTTAAGCTGAGGCCAACGAATCGGGCGGGCGGCGACGATGAATCCGGGCGGACGAGGACAAGGTGACAAAGGCGCGCCCTTGCTGGCGCGCCTTGTCGCGCTTGGCCTGCTCGCCGCGTTGCCGGCTCGGGCGGAAAATCCTGCGCCGCCCGCCCTGAAAGTCCAGGGCCAGTTGCAAGACAAAGACAAGGCCAAAAAAGCCGCCGATCTCGACGCGCAGCGCGTGCAGTTTCAGGGCGTGCAGGACACGCTCGCCCAGTCCGAGGCGCAGCGCAAGAAGATCGAGGCGGAAATCGCCTCCTTCCAGAACGACCGCGCCGCCCTGATGACCGCCCTGCTCGACGCGAGGCAGAAGATCGACGAGGCCGACAACAAGGCCGCCGAGGCGCAAAACCGGCTCGATACGCTGACCGGCAGCGAGACGGCGATCCGCCGCTCCCTCGACAGCCGGCGCGCCGTGCTGGTCGAGGTTCTGGCCGCCCTTCAGCGCATGGGCCGCAAGCCGCCGCCGGCGCTGCTGGCGCAACCGGAGGATGTGCTACGCGCCATCCGCGCCTCGATGATGCTCGGCGCTGTGCTGCCGCAATTGCGCGCCGAGACCGAGGCGCTGACCAATGATTTGCAGGATCTGGTCAATCTGCGCCGCTCCATCGCCTCCGAGCGCGAAAAACTGGCGAGCGAATCGGCGACGCGGCGCCATGAGGGCGCGCGGTTGGAGGCGCTGGTCGCGGAGCGCCAAAAGTCCATCGGCGAGGCGCAGGAGGCGCTGGCGTCCGAACGGGCGCGGTCGGAAAAGCTCGGCCGTCAGGCGGCCACCCTGAAGGATCTCATGGCGCGGATGGAAAATGAGCTGGAGTCGGCGAAAAAGGCCGCGGAAAAGGCGCGCAAGGCCGATGAGGATCGGGAGAAACTCCCGGCGGAGGCGGCCGAGGAGGCGAGGCGGCGATTCGCCAGCGCGCCGTTGCGCGATCCGGCGCGACTCGTTCCGGCCATCGCCTTTGCCGACGCCAAGGGCATGCTGTCGCTGCCGGCCAACGGCAATGTCCTCAAATATTTCGGCGCGACCGGCGAATTTGGCGGCGTGGAGAAGGGACTTTCGCTCGCAACCCGGCCGCGCGCCATTGTTTCGTCGCCAAGCGATGGCTATATCGCCTTCAGCGGGCCCTGGCGGAGCTATGGGCAGCTCTTGATCGTCAACGCCGGCGGCGGCTACTATGTCGTGCTGGCGGGAATGCAGCGAATCGATGTCGCGGTCGGGCAATTCGTACTCGCCGGCGAACCCGTCGGCGCGATGGGGGATGGTGGGGCGAAGACGGCGGCCGCCGTCGCCATTGGCGCGACGCAGCCGGTGCTCTATGTTGAGTTTCGTAAAGACGGGGCGGCAATCGATCCGGGTCCATGGTGGACGAAACCGGAAATTCAAAGGGTTCGCGGATAATGCGCAAAACATCTCTGGTTCTGTTGGGCGTCCTGATGGGCGCCTCGGCCGTTTCCCTTGTATCTCGGACGAATCTTCTGCATGGCGGCGCGGGCTTTGGCGGCTCGGCGATGGCCGCCGCCTCCGACATTTATCGCGACCTCAACCTGTTTGGCGACGTGTTCGAGAAGGTGCGCGCCGATTATGTCGAAAAGCCCGACGACAAGAAGATGGTCGAGGCGGCGGTCAGCGGCATGCTCACCTCGCTCGATCCGCATTCGAGCTATATGGACGCCAAGAGTTTCCAGGACATGCAGGTGCAGACGCGCGGCGCCTTCGGCGGGCTCGGCATCGAGGTCATGCAGGAAGACGGGCTGGTCAAGGTGGTCGCGCCGATCGACGACACGCCGGCGTCGAAGGCCGGCATCCTCTCGGGCGACCTCATCACCGCCATCGACGGCGAAAACGTGCAGGGCCTGAGCCTCAACCAGGCCGTCGACAAGATGCGCGGCGACGTCAACACCAACGTCAAGCTGACCATTATGCGCGGTCCCAAGAAGGACAAGCTGGACGTCAATCTGACCCGCGCCGTCATCCAGATCAAGTCGGTGCGCTCGCATGTCGATCAGCCCGATGTCGGCTATATCCGCATCACCCAGTTCACCGAACAGACTTTCGACGGCCTCAAGGACGCGCTGGCGAAGATCCAGAAGGATATCCCGGCGGACAAGTTCAAGGGCTATGTCCTCGACCTGCGCAATAATCCGGGCGGCCTGCTCGACCAGTCGGTGGCTGTGGTCAACGCCTTCATCGACCATGGCGAGATCGTCTCCACGCGGGGACGCAATGCCGACGAGACCCAGCGTTACAACGCCCGGCCGATCGACCTTTCCCATGGCAAGCCGGTGGTGGTGCTGATCAATGGCGGCTCGGCCTCGGCTTCGGAAATCGTCGCCGGCGCCTTGCAGGACCACAAGCGCGCCACGCTGATCGGCACTTGCTCCTTCGGCAAGGGATCGGTGCAGACCATCATTCCGCTCGGCCAGAACAATGGCGCGCTGCGCCTGACCACGGCGCGCTATTACACGCCATCGGGCCGCTCGATCCAGGCCAAGGGCATCGAGCCGGACTTCC
>NZ_CAIUXT010000133.1 GCF_903903185.1 uncultured Rhodoblastus sp. | reverse complement strand
TTTGTCGCGAGGCTTCCGCCCGTCCGATTGCTCGTCCAAGCCGCTCGCCAGCTACCAGATCAATCGACAACTCTCTGGGTGAAATCTTCCTCCACTGGTGATACGCGCCGTCGGGGCGCACTGAATAAGATGGGCTAGCAGCAGGAAGAAAAGAGCTGCTTCGACGGACGGAGGGAAGCGGCCGAGATGGGGATCGATCTCGCCGATGTCTTGGTTGAACGTCATGTTCATAAACGGAGAGGCGCGCGCCTCCGGTCGAGGATCGAGTTCGATTTCTTCGTCGACAACCAGCCAGTGGAATTGTGCTAAGAGCTCTTGGTCGAAAGTCTGCTTGGGAAAATAGCGGGCAAGACGCGAGGCATCGAACAGGCCCGCCAATTCGGCAGCGCTGAATTTTGCGACGCGGGTGCTGCCGAAGTTCAGCGCTGGAAGGTTGTCCGCCAGATCCAGCGGGCATAGATGCCGCCGCAGCGTGGTTTTGCGTTTGTAGGCCTCGTCGATCGCGTTTGCGGCGATCAAAGGGTGAAGGGCGAGTTCAGCGCAGTTTCTTGGGAGCTGACACGGAAGCCCTAACGAGCGTAGCGCCGTGCTTAACGCGAAGATTGGCCTGGGGCCGCCAAACTCCTCTTGGCATATATCGCATAGTGCGACGAAGCTCGGTTCCTTTCTAAGGTTATCCGGACCTGGGCGCGGGATTCGCCAAAGCGCTTCGACCGCAGCGATCAATGAAGAACTTGCTGGCATCAGGTTCGCCTTGCCATGACTAAGGCAGGGCGATCGATCAAATCGTTGAGGTGGCTTTTGTACGAACTCATGACCTGGGCTTTTTAACGACGGAGACGTTGAAGCAGACTTGGCGGCGGGCTTGAATCGCCCGCCGCCGGTATTATTTAGAGCTTTCGGATTACCGCGCCAGTTTTCCCTTATTTTTCAACGGTACTGAAAAACCATGTTGAAAACTGCGGAACGAATCGGGGGTTTTGCGGAAAAACCGGGTTGATCAAATCATTCCGCTCTCGCAGACCCTTAGCTACACCCGGTTGTTGAACCGCAGACATCGCACTTGAGGCATGTGCCGTTGCGCACAAGCGTGAAATTCCCGCAATCCGGACATGCTTCGCCGATGTAGCCTTTCTGGCGCGCTTCGGCGCGGCGCTCGGCGATCGAAGGCTGGGATGGGTTCGCAGCACGATCGGAAGGCTGATCGTGTTCGGCGGGCGCGGGAGACGTGTCGGCGCCGATCGTCAGCGGGACGTTCGATCGCGTGAAGCCTTTGGAGATCGCGGCGATGTCCGTCGGCCGGAAATGCTCGTCTGGATCGTGGGCTGGCGGAATATGCGCGAGGTCGTCGCGGCCGAGGTACGAGACCGCCAGTTCGCGAAAAACGTAGTCGATGACGGATGTCGCGTTCTTGATCGCGTCGTTGCCCTCGACGAGGCCGGCCGGCTCAAATCGCGTGAAGGTGAAGGCGTCGACGAATTCGTCGAGCGGCACGCCATATTGCAGGCCAATCGAAATCGCGATGGCGAAATTGTTCATGAGGCTGCGAAAGGCCGCGCCTTCCTTGTGCATGTCGATGAAGATTTCGCCGAGGCGGCCGTCACCATATTCGCCGGTGCGCAAATAGATTTTGTGTCCGCCGACGCGGGCCTTTTGCGTATAGCCTTTTCGGCGCTCGGGAAGACTTTCGCGCACGATCAAACGCTCGATTTGCGGAGCGGCCAGTTCGGAGCCGGGATCGGTTTCGCTGTTGGGGCTGGGTGTGTGGGCGTTCATTTTTATCCCCTGAAATCTTCGACGGTATGGCGTCAAAAACCGCGCATGCGCGCGCCGAGAGCGCGCAGTGCGGACGCTTTTTGGTGGGAAAGGTGAGGGCGTCCGCCGCGATCGGATTGGCGGACGACGCGAGCTTTGGCGTCTTCGGGAATGTCTTCGATGAATGGCGAGGGCTCGCTCGGGCCGCGCCGATATTGCGCCCAGGAAATCGTCACGTGGCGTTTGCCGCGCGTCAGCGCGACATAGGCCAGCCGGCGTTCCTCGTCGGCGTCGCCGTAAGTCGAGGGAATGATCCCGTTTTCGAAAGCCGGCAAAAAGACGTGGTCGAATTCCAGGCCTTTCGCGCGGTGCATCGTCATGAGGCGCACGGCCGGGGCGGCGCCTTCGCTGGCCCGGTTCGTCGCAAGCGCCGCATGATCCAGGAGTTCGCGCGCCGAATGGAAGCTGGAAGCCAGAGAGATGAGTTCTTCGAGGTTTTCCAGCCGGCCCGCCGCTTCTTCGGCCTTGCTGGCTCGCAGCAATTCGCGATAGCCGCAGGCGTCGAGAAGCAGCGAGATCTGGTCGGCGAGCGAATGCGAGGGATCGGCGCCGATCCGCCGGACCTGATCGGCGAACTTCAATCCTTCACTCCGGGCTTTCGGAGGAAGGGAAGCGGTTTCGAGCGCGGTAAGGAGCGAGACTTCGCGAAACGAGGCCTCGTCTTCGACCGTTGCCAGCGCCTGGGGGCCAAAACCGCGTCGAGGCTCGTTGATGACGCGGCGGAATGCCTCGTCGGACTGACGGTCGTCCGGATGTGTGGCGAGGCGAAGGTAGGCGAGAGCGATCTTGATTTCCTGGCGGGCGTAAAAGCCGACGTCGCCGACGATCTCATAAGGGATTTTGGCCCGCATGAGCGCTTCTTCGAAAGCGCGGGAGAGGACGTTGGTGCGATAGAGGACCGCGATGTGGTCCCATGCGGCGCCTTCTCCATGTTTGACGAGAATCGCGGCGGCGAGGCCAAGGGCTTCGGCTTCCGCGTCACGATAGGTCGCGAGCGCGATCGGATGGCCGGCGCCCAGGTTGGTGAACAGGGTTTTGCCGAGGCGGCTCTTGTCGCCGGCGATGACCGCGTTGGCGGCGGCCAGAATATGCCCGGTCGAGCGAAAATTCTCTTCCAAACGAACTTCCGCCGCGTCGGGGAAATCTCGCGTGAATCGGCGGATGAGGCTCACGTCCGCGCCGCGCCAGCCATAGATCGATTGATCGTCGTCGCCGACCGCGAAGAGGCGCCGGCAATGGCTCGCCATGGCCTTGAGCCAGGTGTATTGCGCGTAATTGACGTCCTGGTATTCGTCCGCCAGCACGGCGACGAAGCGCGAGGACCATTGGCGGCGATATTCATTGGTGTTCTGCATCGCCAGGGTCGGCCAAAGCAGCAGATCGCCGAAATCGGCGGCGTTGGCTTCGCGAAGGCGTCGCTGATAGATCGCGTAGACTTTCGCGGCGTTGCGAAGGACCACGCTTTCGATCTGTTCGCCTCGGTGCGCGGCTGCGGCGATGATCGCGTCGATGCGCGTTGCCGCGGTTTCGGGCGTAATGAGTTGGTCCTTGAACGATGAGATTTTGTTGGCGATGGCCTTGACGGGATCGCGACCGCCTCCGGTCTCGACGTCATTGGCGAGGTTGAGCGCTTTCATCACGCGTTTGATCAGCAGGTGGCTGTCGCCGGCGTCGAGGATGTCGAAATCCTTGCGCAGGCCGGCGACTTCGGGCGTGGCGCGAAGCTGTCTGGCGCCAAGCCCGTGAAACGTGCCGAGCCAGTTGGGGGCGGCGTGTTCGTCGAGAGCGGCGCGGATGCGCTCGGCCAATTCGGCCGCGGCCTTGTTCGTGAAGGTCACGACAAGAATGCGAGAGGCCGGGATTTTCTGGATTTCGATTTTGTGGACAACCGAAGCGGTGAGAGTCGAAGTCTTGCCCGTGCCCGCGCCGGCAAGAACGAGCGTAGAGCCAGGGTGCATTGCCGCCTCACGTTGAGCGGCCGTGAGGCGCGCGGCGAGGGCTTCCCAGGCGTCCGGAACGCTTTGCGGCGGTTCGTTGGCCATTATGGCTTGGTATTCGTCCCAATCGGGGCCGTCGATTGCTTCAGGCAGATATTCGTCGGGATCGGGCATGTCGGTGGCTCCGCGCGAGGGCGTCGGTTTGAGGGCTGAGTGTGATGCGCTTGCGTTCGCGGAGCGCGGCTGAAGGAAGCCTTTCTCCATGCCTCTCCGCAAACGTCATCCACACACGGGAACGATGGCGACGGGGCAAGGGCGCGCGGCACGCGCGGGAGCGGAGCGACGCACCCTTGATTCGTGGGCGGCGATCGCGGTAGCGGCCCGTCTTTCCTTGCCGCCATTTTTCTTGGGGATTTTTCTCAACTGTCGTCGCGCCCGATGATATCGGAACGAGGCTGCCGCCAAAGTGCGCGAAGTCGAAATCGTCTCCTGCATCGCTTCCGATTTGCAGCGTCAGGCGTTTTTGACTGCGTCCTGCAAGAGCTTCAACTTCTCGAGAAAAAGCCGTTCGGCGAGCGTCGGCGGCCACGGCTGCCAAGGCGCCAAGCCTTCCGGCGCGGAAATGGGGCAATCGGAAAGGGGCGCCAGTTCGATATTGAGGACGTCTCGCATGTCGTCGAGCGTCCAGCCGACGACGTGGAAGGCTTCGGACGCGGCGGCGAGACGATCGGCGTGCTTGTGACGCGCGTAGGTTGCGTCCGACCAGAGATCCAGGTCGTAACGTTGGGCGGTCGCTTTTTGCAGCCGGTCTTCGAGATTGCGGAATCTCGCGCCGAGCTCGGGTTTGAGCGGCGCGATCGGATCCCAGCCGAGCAAGCCTTCGGAAGCGTCGTGCAGCAGCTCGCGCAGGGCTTCGCGCGGGGTCAACACCGCATTGGCTTCGCCGATCGCCAGCACCATGAGACTGTGCTGGGCCACGGACAGCGGGAATTGCCATTTGGTCGCGCCGCCCCATCTGCTGATGCGGGCGAGATTTTGGGCGACATCTTCGTCCGTCCAGCAATCGGGTTGCGGATCGAGCAGGTCGAGTTTCGCGCCGGAGCGAAACATGACGACCGCGCGCGGCGGCATCGGGTAAAAGGTTTCGACGGGCGCTTCGTCACTTCGTGGCTCGATCCGATCAGCCGGAATCCCCATTTTCGCTTTGAGATCGTTGAGAGGCGGAAAGAGCGAAAAGTCGAGCAGTTTCATTGAATTTGTCTCCTCGATTTGAGCACGTCGTTCCAGTCCTGGCCCTCGATCTCCGGACGCAGGCGGCGAAACGGAACGCCAATGTTTTGGGCGAATTCTTCGTGGCGCGCGGCATAGCGGTCGCCGGCGGCGTTGGCGTCGGTCGCGCTGTCGAACCGCGCGTTCGGCAAATTCTTGATCGAGAGAAGATGCGCCTTGATCGCCTCGATTGTGGCCGGGCCCATGCCGCCGCCGGTCGCCGCGTAAATCGTGTCCTCGTGCAGATATTCGAAAGCCGCGAGGCTGAGGGCGTCGATCGGCGCTTCCGCCAGGACGAACCGAGAGCGCCGGCGTTTATTGTCGAAGGGCAACACGAACAGCGACTTGGCGCCGCCGGTCAGCGAGCCTTTATAGGTCGGGCCGCGAACATCGACGTGGATAACGAGGCCGCTGGAATCGCGGTGAGCGAACCAGGCCGAGTCGTGCGGTCCTTCTCGGACCACGTCGCAACGCGCCGCTTCGAAAAGAACGTCCTCCGACAAACCGCGGCCCCAAAGGTAGCGCCAGGCGTTCGAGTGCCGGCGCAGGCGCGGCCGGCGCGCCCATCTCTCGGCGACCGGAAGGGGAGCGTCGCCTCTCGCTCTCGTTCGGCTGGCCGGCGTGAAATCCGGTTGCATTCCGGCAAGTGGGCGCAATACTTTTCGCACCTCACCGAAATTGAGGCGCGGTTCGAGATGCTGGACCAGGTCGAATACGTCGCCCTTGGCGTCGCTGTTGGGATCCCACCAGCCGGCGCCTTCATGGGTGACGACGACGATCTCGCCGCCGCCGCGACGGTATTTGAGGCATCGCCGCGAGCTTTCGCCGCAGTCGAGACGCCAAGGCGGCGCGGATTTTTCGAGCACGGTCGCGCAGCTGACGCCTGCGCGCAGTTCTTCAACTTCTCTCTGAGGATCTTTCATCTGCTCCTCCCGGATTGGCGCCGGGCGGCTCTCTCGAGCCGTTCAAATTTTCCCTGCGATCGTCTTGCGTCCGACCGCGAGGCGGCGGCGGGGCAAGGGCGCGCGGAAGGCGCGGGAGCGGAGCGACGCACCCTTGCGGCGACGGCGGCGTTAGCGGTAGGGCTGGCTTTTGCGGGCATTTGTTCCTGGCTCATGGTTTTTATCGGGAGCCAAGGGAAGGCGCGGGTGGCGCGAAGTTCTAATCGTTTTTGTCGTAATCGTTGTCGGCGGCGCACGCGCTCGATCTAGGTCATCGATCCTGGTGTTGGCGCTTGCGATTTGGACGGCGCAAGCTGACAAGAAAAACAATCATGCGATGGCGCGAATTCGCTGACTTTTTTTCGCGGCATCGACTCCGGGGTGAGAAGCGCTGAAGACCAGGGACGGGACGTCATCATGACGCCGGAAGAGATTTTTCGGGAATTGTCCAAGCGACATGAGGAACCGCCGGTGCGCGCTTTGGAGGCCGCCCTTGAGCGGCGGACGGAGGTCGCGCCGCTTATGCTCGCGGAAATCGATCGCCTTCTCGCTCAATTCGAAGAAATTTTGGAAAAGGCCACGACCGACAGACAGTATCTCTCTATGGTCAAGAAGGCGCTGCGGACACCTTCTCCGCTATTTTATGGCTTTTTGCTTGCAGCGGAATGGAAGCAAACAGAGGCCTATTCTCGCTACGTCGAACTATTGCGCTGGCCCCTTGCGGGACTGCCGAATCTGCTTTCCGAGATGGTCTACGACACTCAGGGCGCTCGCGTGATGGCCGAGATTTTTAATGGCGATCCCGCGCCATTGTTTACGCTCTTGCTCGATGAGACAGGCAGCGAGTCAATCCGCTTCTGGCAGTGGCGGACGCTCATCCTGCTCGTGGAGCGCGGCGCGCTCGACCTGGACACGCTACGCCGGTTTCTGGTTTGGGCATTCGACGAGCTCGAGCAGGAGCCGGAACAGCATGTATGGGTCGGATGGGAAGCTGTCATTATTTATTTCGGGCTCGACGATCTCATCCCCCTGGTCGAGCAGGCCCATGCGGTTCAGCGGATTCGCGACCGAACGCTCGAGGATTTTCGCGCGGATTACGACTATGCGCGCGCGCATCCGGATCAGCCGATCAAGGGCGATGCTTTTGTTCCCTTCAAGGGTTTGTGGCCCGAGGTGGATTGGGCGGTTGCAAACCGCAAAATCCTGTAGGTCGTTCAGGAGAAACGTGGGCCTCGTCCGTGCCGCGAAATCGACGGGCGAAACCAAGCGAAGGTGCAGCGCTAATTTTGTCGCGCCGTTCAAAACCTCATCAGAAGGCGCGAAAACAAAGCTTTGGCTGTCGGTCGGGCAACAAGGATGATCGTTTTCGCGGAAGGTTTTGGTTTCGACGAAAATCCGGCCATCGCGCACGGAGACGTCCTGCACCTGGCCGATGGGCAGAGCACCCATAGGAACCCTGGTGAGCCGCCCGTCCTTCGTTGTGAAAACTTCCACAGCAGATTTCGACGGCGGACGCCTGAATTCGGACGGCAGCGTCATGCTACTTACGATAGCGGTGCGGCGGCTCGGTCTCGCCGAAACTCTGGCCCTCTGTTTCCCGGACCGGCGCGATCCGATATGCCCGGTTCAATCTTGCAAGATGAATGGCACCGACCCCAACGCCGGGGCCAAACAGAAACTGGAGCGAACCGCCAACCGATGGTCCGACAAGGACATCGAGGTGCTGGTGCCGTGGAATTTCAATCCCGATGACTGAACGGCGCCGAATGGGCGCTTAAGTAAGAGCAATCGTAAGAGCGATCTTTCACCAAATAAGCCATCAAAGGAAGGTCGCCGCTCCCGGAGAGATACGAAGCTTGCGCCACGCTGGCCGGCGCAAGGATAAAGCGGCAAATTTTACAACTCTCGATTGTTCAATAACAAATACACAACCTATTATCGTTTATTGGCGTTGATTCGAGGCGCTACCTGCGGAGGAACGAATGCAGCGGAGAATCACTGAACTGGCAAAAATCGCTTTAATTGATCTTTGTTACGCTCAACCCGACTGGTACACTTTTACGCCGCCACTTGGCACATTTTGTCGCCGCCGTTGACAGTGGTGGCTTTTTTGTTTTAAAAAAGCTTCGCGAGAACTTGCGAAAGGGTTCCATAATCGGCCTTACGGGAATCAAGCGCGCTTCTGACGTATCGTGCGGGTTATCTGAGGAGCGCGCATGGCTGGGTCGCCGGCATTCCATTCTCCTCGTCGCTCATTGGCGAGGCAGGAGTGACGCAGTTGCTGACCTACGGGGAGCAAACTTTGAGAGCCGAAAACCCGGCTCAGGTGGCCGGCTTCATTTCGGAATGGTGGCCGGCATCAAATCGGAATCACCGGCCGGATTAAATCGGAATTCGCACCCAGCGCCGGATAACGCTCAATAACTCCATGTTGATCACTCCAAAGCCCCCCGCTGAAAACGGCCAGGGCGGATTCAAAACATGGGTCAATTCTTGGTGGAAATTTCCTGCGTAGCCGGGTCAACTCTCAATGGAACTCAATCCAGCCGCCAAAATCGTCATCTGGAGGCTCGGCGAAGCGCCAAACAGACGCCAAAGGATCCAAAATGGGCTGAAAATCGATATTCAGCTCCTCATGCCCGCCTCACCCAAAATTCCATCGCGAATTTTGGTGAGGGCTGCGTTTGTAAAATCTTATTTTCTGAATTAGAAGCGCACAATACCACTTCAAGGTTCAATAAAATGTTGAGTTTCCAGCACCTCCCCTTGCCGCACGGCAAGGAGACTTATTTGATAATTTTAACGTCGTCCAACCAATTGTATTCTGGAACCGGGACGGCTTTGTTCGAATGGATTCGTCACGCGAAGCATGTGTTCGATTTCGCCATTTGCATCGATAATCTGGTCGCAAGAAATTATATGATAGCCCGTGATTTTTGCAGGGCCGAAGGACTTCGTTTTCTCCCTTGCGGGCCGGCTCGGCGATTGGGCGCGCCCGATCCGGGCGTTGCGGATGCTCAGCGCCATGCGGCTTCGGGCAAATGGGCGGTGATCGAGATCGTCAGTTGGGCCAATGCCGCGACAAATTTCGATGTCGTCGAGGCTTGTGCGCCCGAGAGCATGCTGGTTTTCACGCCTCATACGCAGCCGGCCTGGACTGTTCCAGGTATTGAAGAAAATGCGTTGCTTGAGCCGGTCTTCAACAGGGCTTTGACCAGGGCCGATGTGGTCTTTTGCGTTTCGCCGCTCGAGGTAGATGTCGTCAAGAATCGAGTGCCGGGCGCATTCGCCCTGTACGCGCCAAACGGCATCGACGTTGAAACATTCTGTTTGTCGTCTCATCCGCGCAAACGACAGATCCTGATGGTCGCGGATTTTGCCGAACCGCGCAAGCGCGTCGATCTCGGCCTTGCGGCTATGACGCGTTTCATCGGGCTGAATTCTGACTGGGGCGTTGTCATTGGCGGGCGCGGTTCGGACGCTGTCGCTATTCCCGAATCGCTGAAAGGTTGTATCACAAGGGCCGGTTTCGTTTCGCGCGACGAGCTTGTCGCCCTTTATCAGCAATCCGCGATGTTCGTTCTGCTCTCGGACTATGAAGCTTTTTGCATTCCTCTCGCAGAATCCCTTGCTTGCGGCACGCCGATCGTCACCAACGCGACACAAGAATTGCTGTCGCTTTATTCCGGTCAGCGGGGATGTTATCTGGCGCGCAACGACGATCAGGCTGCGGTCGACGCCGCCATGGCTGCTGCGGCGCGTGACGATGCGCATCTGGAGATTTCCCAGGCGGCTCAAGCGAAGTTCGCCAGCAATGTCGTCTACCAGATCAAGCTCGACTGCATCCTCGGGATGCTGGAGCGGAACAGGGGTCGGAAAATTGCCTAAATCCGCGCTTCGCATCTTGCATGTGACTCCCTATTATTTTTCCGAGCAGTCGGTGATCGGTGGAGGCGAACGTTACGTCAACAATGTCTGCGCCGCAGTGCGAATCGCGTCGCAAGACCCAGAAACGCGGAGTGACGTTCTTTCGTTTGGTTCTTCGGCGCAAACCATGGCGATGGGATCGGCAAGCGTTCTCAATATTCTTCCCGCCAGCGCGGATCATCTCATGTCTTGTGCTGGAGCAGCCTTCGACAAATTGATCGACGATTACGATGTTGTCCACATCCATCAATGTTTGCTGCCATTCGGCTTTTTCGTTGCGGCGCGGGCGCGCATGGCGGGGAAGGTGGTGATTGGCACCGATCATGGCGGCGGCGAATCGCCGCTGCTGGAGATGTTTCCGGTCGTGGGCGGCATGTTCGATTGTTTCCATGCCCAATCGCAATTTGCGGCAGCCGCCTTCACCCAGATGAAAACGCCGGTCGAGGTCATTCGCGGTCCTGTCGACGATCTCGCCTTTCCGATCGATTTTCGTCTGCGCGATCCCGACAAGATTGTCGCTGTCGGTCGTATTCTTCCTCACAAAGGCTTTGAAGAGGCGATCGACGCGCTGCCTTCCGGCCGACAATTGACGATCATCGGCCGCAAATATGACAATCGCTATTTCGACTTCCTCCAGGGGCGGACCGGAGGCAAGAATGTCGTCTTCGAGACGACGCTCGACGATGCGGCCGTGAAGGCGCGGATTGGCGGCGCTGGCCTGTTTGTCCACACCGGACTGCACCGGAGCTATGATGGAAATTTTCATGCGAAGCCGGAACTGCTGGCGTTGACTCCGCTGGAGGCGATGTGTTGCGGGACACCCGCTGTCGTGAGCCGCGCCGGCGCCCTCCCGGAACTCGTTTTTCTGGATGGATGCCGCGTCTATTCGGACCGCGACGATCTCGCGCAACTGATGGGTGGGTTTCGCTCGGGCGCTGGCGCGCCCGACCCGGCGGAAATCAACGCCGACGTCGTCGCCAAATATGGCCTGAAGCAATTCGGTCTTGCCTATCTGAACTTGATCGAACGATTGATCGCGGGAAGCTGAACCGATGCGCATTCTCATTGTCTCGGAGCTATTTCCGCCGGAGTTTATAGGTGGATATGAACTGGTCGCCCATGAACTCGCCTTGCGCCTCAGCAAGGCGGGTCACCAGGTCGCGGTCGCTACCTCGCCTCTGGTCAATCACACGCGTGATCCCGACGAACCGGGTTTTGCTATTTATCGGACATTGCAATGCACGTGGGTGTCTTTGCACGGAGGTGAAGATCAGAGGTTCAAAATAAAATTCGTGAACCTGAATAATATTTTTGCAATATCGAGCATCGTTGAGGAATTCAAACCAGACCGCCTCTTCTTGTTCAGTTTATCTGGGCTTGGGGCTTATGGAATTGTCCTTTTTGGGTATCTGGTTGGCTTGCGTCCAATGGTTTACCTAGGAGATAATATTTTTATGGTGTCGGATTCTGATACAGCTGCCTTGAGAGACAAGTATTATGATGTCTTTCGCGCTCGGGAGGCGATGGCGAGCCTTCGCATTCTCGCGGTAAGCGAAAATGTCTATCTGGAAACGAAAACGGCGATCGCGACGCCGATACAGGAGCCTGTCTATGTTCCCGGCTGGGTGGAGGACACGATCCCGCCGCATCGCCGCAGCTCAAGCGAGACCATGCGTTTCGTCTTTTCGTCACGCGTTACGCCGCATAAGGGCACCGATATCCTGATCGACGCCGTGCGCATCCTGGTCGAACGGGGCGACAGGAATTTTCAGGTGGACGTCTATGGCGGTGGTCTGGCGCCGCAGTTCATTCAAAGAGTTCACGCGGAAGGGCTCTCCGCCTATATCAACTATGTTGGTCTTGTCGAGCGCGATGAAATGGTCCGGCGCTTCGCCGAATATGACGCGCTGGTCTTCCCGACATGGCAACGCGAGCCGCTCGGGTTGGTCCCGTTCGAGGCTGCGGCGCAGGGTTGCATCCCCATTGTCACGGCCCAGACGGGGGCATGCGAATGGCTGACCGAAGGCGAGTGCATCAAGATCGAGCGCAGCGGCTTTGGCTTGGCGGGTGGAATGCAGCTGATCATGCATATGAGCGGGGATGAGCGCGCGGCGATGCAAGCGAGGGCCTGTCGGAATGTACGGCGATATTTCGGCGCGAGCCGCTGGTTCCCGCGTATCGAGCGTTTGATTTCCGAACCGTCAAATGCCGTCCGGACAATGACCCCCCGCATGGCGCGAGACGTAATGTTCACCATCACGAGAGCCTGGAATCCATGAGCACCGATACAAATGAAATCAAGGACCAGTTCCGTCGCCTGATGAAGCGTGGGAACGGCGAGCCTTACTTCAAACGCAAAATTCGGAAGTTTTTTTGGCGTTTCGTCGGGCCTTTTCACGAATTGACAGTGAATTGGGTGGCCCCGTGCATCGACGGCCGCGTTCGGGAATTGGAACAAGTGGTTTTGGGACAGAGCGACTTCGTTCGCGCCACGCGCGCTGAGCTTTTGGCGACGACCCGCCGGCTTGGGGAAATCGACGACGCCATGACGGCCAACGCGATTCATCTGGACAAGGTTAGAAATGCGGCAACGATCCTGCCTCGCTTCGAAGAGCGGCTCGATTTGCTCGAAACCCATCTGAGAAATGTTCTGGCCACACAGGTCAAAGACTCCTCGGCAAATTCATTTCCGATCGGCGCCGCCGTTTGCGTACCGACCGATTTCGGTCCGATGATCATGAAGCCCAATGATCTCATCACGGATTTCGTCAAGCGGGATGGTTCCTGGGATCAGCATATCCTGCCATGGATAAAGGCCGGCGCGGAAAGAGGACTTTTGGCTTTGGACGCCGGCGCGCATGTCGGCACATTGGCCTGCGCGATGGCGACATGCTTTTCAACTGTGCATGCCTTTGAAGCCAATGCGCGGACATTCGGCTTCCTCAGCGCCAATGCGATTCTGAGGCCTCCAGGCACCATTTTTCCGCATAACGTCGCGCTGTATTCGCACGAAACAACGCTTTCGCTTGCAGCGCCGGAAAAGCAGGAGGTCGCCATCGATACTCAGGTCGATCTTCAAATAGCGTTCGACCGAGTGGAGAACACTGGCGGTCTGACCTTCCTTGTGGACGGTTCGAACGTCAGCAGCATTCAGGCCGTGCCTTTGGACTCTTTCGGCTTCAAGGACGTCGGATTCATCAAGATTGATTGCCAAGGTTCAGATGGGAGGGTGCTTCTGGGCGCCAAGGAGACCATCCGACGGTGTCGACCCATCGTCGTGTTTGAGTGGGAAGCCCTGCTTGCCGAGCCTCACGGCGTTTCGTTCGAAGCAGTGGAAGCCCTGTTTTCTGAACTCGGATACGAATTGCGTGTGGCGAAGGAACACAACGAAAAGCAAATCGATTACGTGGCGTTGCCATTGGATGCATGAGAGAAAAAAGACCGATCCTTTTTTGGCGCTCCTCAAGAACGCCTTTTGGCGACGCAGTAATAGTCGCCTGTGAAGAACGGCGCTCACGCGACGATTGACTGATTTTGGTCGTCAATCTGGAGGGCCCTGGCGGCCCAGATCGCAGCGAACAAAAAAGCCAGCATATGCGAGCATGGCGGAGGAAGTTGTAGCCGGCGGCGGCGAGCACGGCGTTGATCGCGTCGCCTTGGGCATGGGCGAGGTGGTTTCGGCCCATCCGGTGCTCGGCTTTCAGATGGCCGATCGCCGCGGCGGATCTGGTTGGGGTTGCGCAGTTGGGGCGAGCGCGGCGGCGGGAAGCGTGGCTTTGAACGTCAGGCGCGATGCTTGAAGCGCCAGCTTTCATTGCCGGTTTCGATGATGTCGCAGTGATGGATGAGCTGCGCCAACTCGGCCAGCGTCTTCTCGCCCCAACGCCACTTTGGCCTTGAAGGCTGGTGCGTGGTTCCGGCGTGTTCTCTTCGTCATTTCAGCTCCTGATTTGCGGCGATCCTCGCCGCTGTCAGGCAGAAAAGCCAGTTATCGTTCTCTGTTCATACTCCCCGAGCCAGCTCTTGCAGTCCCATTTCGTGTGACTTAAGCTCTCAAACTCGTCCATCGCGAAACTTCCTTCCGAGTGCTTGGCTGCTCACGTTGGAAATTTCGTGGTGGGCTCCCGGAAACGTCAAACTTCTACTGCCACCCCGTCAGTAGCCGGCGGATCTCCCCATTGGTTTAGGATCCACATTTATGAATTTTGATGATTTCATTGAAAGGCCAGATATGAAGCACGCCAAAAAAATTTTGGTGATTGTTCCTATTTACAAGAACGTAGATCTCATTCCGGGTCTCTTTCGGTCGATCGCTGCTGCCGAAGATGAATTAGCAACATTCGATACAAAGGTCCTTTTCATAAATGATTCACCCGACGACCTAAACGTCGCAGCGGCGCTCGCATCACATCTTTCGTATCTTCCCAACAGTTGCGACGCCGCCGTGATAGCCAATGAAGCCAACCTCGGCTTCATTACGTCTTGCAACAAAGGTTTGGAACTCGCACTCGCCGAAGGTCGCGACGCCATACTGCTCAATTCCGACGCCTTGTTGACTCCGGGCGCAATCTTGGAAATGGCTGAGCTGGCCTATGAGGATCCGCTCATTGGGTTCGTCAGCCCCCGTTCCAACAACGCCACGATTTGCAATTCGCCTTACCCTGACCGCTATCGAGAGCTTGGTGTCGATGCGGCCATTGAGGCTCATCGCTATATCGAGCAATTTCTCCCGCGCATGACATATGTGCCGACTGCGGTGGGTTTCTGTCTTTACATTCGTCATCTCATGCTCCTCGAATTCGGCATGCTAGATGTTAGCTATGGACGCGGATATAACGAAGAAAATGATTTCATAATGCGATGCAATCAACGTGGATATCGCGCCGTTCTGGCAAACCACGCATTCGTTTATCACTTGGGTGAGGCGTCTTTCTTATTGACGCAAGAAGGACGCGATAACATAGAAGAAGAGAATCGCAATATATTTATTAAGCGTTATCCGGAATACACGAGATCTGTCGAGCGCTATTTCAACAGCGTCGAATTCAAAGCGCAGTCGGTCGTCTCAGGCCTCATTCCTGACGAGGATGGGCGACTTCGGATCTTATTCGAATGTTCCAATCTCGGGAGATTACATAATGGAACATCCGAGTTCGCCAAGAAAGTGATCAAGACGTTCGTCGACCAATTTGCTGATCGATATGCTTGCTTCATCCACTGCAGCCAGGAAGCATTGAAATTCCACGGATTGGATTCCATCAACGTTTTGAGCCAGATCGATCAATTGGACGGGTTAGCTCAGGCTTCTCCTTTCGCCGCAGCGATCTGTCTCTCGCAACCCTTTTCCAAGCAAGATTTGACTTCGATCGCGCGGCTCGCTCCTGTGACTGCCTTTGTCATGCTGGATACGATTGCGATGGACTGTCAATATATAGACACATTCGATCTAAAACGTCTTTGGGATTGGATGCTGCAAACGACAGCGCTCATCGGCTACAATAGCCGGTTCTCGCGTGACCAATTCCGGCGTCGCTTCGACGTGCCTGAGGATGTCGTCGAATTCGTCGCATTCCACTCCGTCGACACGCGCGACTATCTGCCTCAGAAAGTAAGGCTCAAAGGCCATGGAGTTGCTTCATCCATGGCGACGCCGCTGCGGACCGGCGACTATGTTTTGATCGTCGGCAATCATTACAGTCACAAGCACGTCCGTGACACTCTGTCGCTGTTCAATCAGATGGAAAATCCCCCGCCCATAGTCGTCTTGGGCCTGCATATCGAGGATTCGATCATTCGCGCGAGCTATCAGTCGGGAGAACTCAGCGACGATCTGGTTGAAAGTCTCTATGCAAATGCCGACAGCCTGCTCTTCCCGAGTCATTACGAAGGATTCGGCTTCCCGATCATGCATGCGCTGAAATATCGCAAGCCCGTCATCGCGCGCGATTTGCCTGGCGCGATGGAAATCAAGGCAGGCGCTGTTTCCTCGGTAAATATTCACCTCTTTGCAACGACGCCAGAAATGGTGGCGTTTGCGAGCACGCGTCCGTCGTGGATCGAAGCGGATAACGATAAGTCCGACCCCCCACATGATTGGGATGCATGCGCCGTGGCGTTGGAAGAAGGGTTGAGCAAGGCGATTGTGACATTTCAATTCACTAAATTGCGCACTCGCCTATCCATTGCCGAACTCATCGGTGACGAAATCCTGCGCGATGCGGTGCCGGCCAAGTTGCTTCGCGCATCTCTAGTGGTGAAATTGCGTGCCGTTTGGAGGCACCCATTCAACAAGCAAAAACGCCGCCTATTCCGTAATACGTCTATTCACGGAATTTAGTGGGTGATTTTGGGGTGATTTCATAGCTCCGGCAAGCCAAAATTCAATATTTTGAGCTCTATATGGTCTATTTAGAGGCCAGAGGAACACTTTTGATGTTTCAATTGTGGAGATATCCTAAGCGTCATTATCTCCTAAATTATTTGGGGGATATCAAGGGGAATTTAAGCTTAAATCCTCCTCGATAGACTCCGAAAAACGCGATGCAGATCTTGAAAAAATAGCAAGTGTTTAGTTTTAGGGCCTTTTTCGGCGTCCAAAGCCGCAAGAAACGCCCTGTAGAGCTGGCTCGGGGAATCTGGACGGAACGATGAGTGGCTTTTCTGCGTGACAGCGTCGATGATCGGCGCGCATCAGGAGAGATTATGACCAAACGACCGCGCCGGAACCACACGCCGGCTTTCAAGGCGAAAGTGGCCCTGGCCGCCCTGAAGGGCGAGAAGACGCTGACCGAGCTGGCGCAACAGTT
>NZ_CAIUXT010000132.1 GCF_903903185.1 uncultured Rhodoblastus sp. | reverse complement strand
GCTCCCGTTGTCGTTGCGATTGTCTTGATGAGTATCATTAGGACTATCATTCTTCACGGCGACACCCGACGCATCCATGGCCTGCCCGGGATGCTAGCGAACGCTCAGAGAATTGGTAGATGGGATCGCCGTGCCGCTAACGCTGAAACCGCGCCGGCTTCTCAGCGTATAGCTCCGGAGGACAAAGCACCGCGCACTTTTCCACCGGAGATCAAATGAACGATTTTCCTCGCAAAGCCGGGTTGATATTCGTCATCGCCTTGTTCCTGGCGAGCGGTGCCGGCCATTTTGCCCTGGCGACGTTTTTCATGAGGATCATGCCGCCCTATCTGCCTTTGCATCGCGAGGCGGTCTATGTCAGCGGCGTCTTCGAAATTTTGTGCGCTTTGGCCCTGTTGTTTCCGGCCACGCGGAAACCGGCGGGCATAGGGCTGTTCGTCCTGACCGTGCTGGTTACTCCGGCCAACATCCATATGTGGCTGCATCCCGAACTGTTCACGGGGCTGTCGCCGACCTTGCTGTTCTGGCGCCTGCCCGCGCAGGCGGCATTGCTGGCGATCATCTGGTTCTCGGCGATAAAATCCGAACCCGAACCCGAAAAGATATGACCGGCCGCCTCTGTTTTTCTCCGGCGTTTGCCCAAACGAAAACCCCGCTCACCATTGATGAGCGGGGTTTTTTTGATGGTTGCGGGGACCCGCAACCATCTCAAATTGCTGCTCGAAGCCGAAGGATGATCGGCAACGCTCGGCCCGCTGCGTCTGATAAGCAATCAATAGGACCATGACGGCCCGAACGGCGGGGAGAAACGTCGCTGGCGCGGGAGGAGCACCAGCCATACTTTTTCAACCCATTGCAATATTTGGATCCAGTCGCTGGCTGAGAAATCCGGCCAACTGATTGTTCACCGGATTGTCTGCATGCATGTCCTCAGCACACGACTTGTGTTCATAAAAAGTTCGCCTACTAATATATATATATCTAGGTGGACATGCATTCGCGGTCCGCCCACAAGAAGTCGCCGTTCTGGGTGAGGACTTCTTTGGTTTCCCGCAGCCGCGCAAACTTCTCGGCCAATCCCCCCGTTCAGCGGCCTCTTTCGCCGCTTCGACCTCCGACGCGCGGGCCGCTTTGACTTCCGCCAGGGTCTGGTGGAGGACCTGCTCCAGATCGGCTTCATAGGCAGCCCCGATGTTTTTTACGGTGCGGGCGATGCTAAAGACGACGACGGCTCCGATGAACAGAAAAGCGAGAATAGTCATGGCTGCACCAGAGTTTGACGGTTCAGGACAAACGGCCAAGTCCACTGAAGAACGCGAATAGGTCGGGCCGCAACTGAACGCGGTTCAAAGAATGGTCCATGCTGAAAAGCGTGGGCCGCTTTTTGCGACTGACTCGCATCAATCCTATATGGAAGATGTTGAAGGGCCGATGGCCCGAATTTCAGCGCCGTGCTGCGCCCATGCTGTTTTATTGTTTTCGGCACGAACGGTGCTGGCAGAAAAGCCCCTAATAATCAATGGTGGGCGATAAAGGGATCGAGCCTTTGACCCCACCCTTGTGAAGGCTGTGGTCAAAGGGGATTTCGCTGAAAAAACAACGGAAATAGGCGTCATTTTGGCAGAAACGGACTTGGAACAAAAAGGAACAGACGGAGATTTTCAGTTGAATTGCTGTTGAAAGTATTGGCGAACGAGGCCGCAATCGGTTGCGGAGAAAACACTTCGAACATCAGCGTCGCCGGCCAAAAACTATTCGCCGAACGCTCCGCCGTGATCGAGGCCGCGCCAGCCGGGTAAGGCAGACGAAAAAATTGGCGATTTATATTCTGGACCCCGCGGCTCCGGTCGTCTTTTCAACTGGCGCTAAGGCCCGGAACCGAAATCACCCGATCGAGCCGATCACGCGACTACCGCTGCCGCCTCGGCATCTTCCTCGAAGACTACCGAAGCCTGCGCGAGGCTCAGGTTTTCTTCCGCAGCGACGTGGCGCGCATCGCCGACCGCCTTGATCCCGAGGCCGAGCACGGCGAAAACCGCGAGCCCCAGAATCGCGAGGTCCAGACCGGAGAGCCCGCTCACCAGAGGCTCGCGGACGTGGCACAGTGCGGCGACGAAGGCCCAGGCGATCATCAGGATGCGGAACTCGGTCGCGCCGACGCCGATATAGGACATCTGGTGGATGTGGTGGGCGGCGGCCCGGATGTAGGTATAGGCCGAGAACAAAAGATAGCAGAGCAGGACCGTCAGTGCCGAGACTAGCGACAAAAAAGGCGATAGCCCGAAGGCGACGATCAGCAATATCTGCGAGAACAGGTCGCATGTGTGATCGACGAGAAAGCCGAAGCGCGGACGCTCCTCCTTGCGATAGCGCGCGAGGGATCCGTCGAGCGAATCGCCAAACCAGTTGATGAAAATGCCAAGGGCGACCATCGGAAGCCACAACAAGGTCCAATTGCAGCCAACCAGGGCGACAGCCGCAGCAAAAGAGCCAAACATGCCAAAGGCGGTGAGATGAAGCGAGGTGGTCTGCGGCGGAATCCTTGGCAGCAGCCAACGGATGAGATCCTGCTCGGACTCTGCGAGAACGCTGCGGTTTTGACGATGGGGATTGCCGCGCTGAACCACAATCATCTCCTAAAAAATGTCAAAACAATTTAATTTGATTAGCCGACCCTGACACGAAAAGTCAACAGCGCACGCTTCGTCGTACTCAAAAAATTTGATACTGTGCCTTCGAAGACACTCTATGCCCTACTGGAGCAAATGCTTCGAATCATCAAGTGTCGCTTCGACCGAGGCGGAGCGTTCATCCCGCTCTATGACATCCTGTTGACAGCAGCGCCGCAGACCTGCCCATGGCGTCTTCCTCCGCCGCCGACGATCGATCCTTGACAAAACTCATCGCGCTGACTGATCTGGGCTGGGAATGTCGCGGAGGCAGCGTCCCCGGAAAGCACGCCGCAGATCATGTCCCCCCCCCTTGTCTACGATCTGTCCCGGCTGGTCACCCGTGTCCTGCACGCCACGCCAAATGGAATCGATCGGGTCGATCTTCTGCTGGCGCGCCATTTTCTCCTGCATGGCGAGTTCAAGACCCAGGCGCTCGGCCTCGGCTTTACCGGGCCACGCCTGATGCCCGACAGGATTTCGCGTGGCGCCGCCGACCGCGTCG
Organism: uncultured Rhodoblastus sp.; assembly: GCF_903903185.1. GTDB lineage: Bacteria > Pseudomonadota > Alphaproteobacteria > Rhizobiales > Beijerinckiaceae > Rhodoblastus. Next base: position 3,831 of record NZ_CAIUXT010000132.1, on the reverse strand, counting down.
CCGCCGCCTGGCGCGAACAGGCGGTCGAATCGCCGGGACCGCAAGGATCACGAAGCTACGAAGCCCTAGTGGCGCGCCTTCGCGGCGAAAGCCCGCCGCACGGCGGAGCCTCGCGTCTGGTCGTCCCCAGACCCCGACGCGCGCTCAACATCGCCCACGCGCTGTTCCGCCACCTGGTGCCTAGCGGAAGAACGCCACTCCATTCCGCGCCGCGCGGCGCGATTTATTTCAACGCCACGCATTTTCCACTCGAATGGAAGCGCCACGTCGCCTGGCTCGATGAGCGTCGCGATGTGAGGCCCGTGTTCTGGATTCACGATCTTTTGCCCCTCGACCGTCCCGACTGGTTCTGGGGACGGGAGCCGGTTCTGCATCGGATGCGAATCGAACTGCTGGCGCGGCGCGGCGCAGCCGCCGTCGTCGCCGGCGCAAGCGTCGAGTCGCGCCTGCACGACCATCTGGCGCGGCTGGGACGGTCCGACCTCCCTGTTTTCCGCCTGCCGCCGCCGACCGACACACTGTTCGGCAAGCCCGCGCAATTCGACGCGCGACTGGCGGAGCTTCCCTATTTCATCGTCTGCGGCACGATCGAGCCGCGCAAAAATCATATGCTGCTGTTGCGGGTCTGGCGCGACCTCATCGACCGATATGGAAACGACGCGCCGAAGCTGGTGGTCGTCGGCAAGCGTGGCTGGAACTGCGTCGAAATCGTCGCCGCCTTGGAAGATGAAGCCCTGCGCGGACATGTACTCGAGGTTGCGGGCCTGTCTACCCCGGATTATAAAATTCTTCTCGACCATAGTCGCGCGTTGCTGGCGCCCTCTTTCGCCGAAGGATTCGGCTTCCCCGTCGCCGAGGCGCTCGCGTCGGGCATCCCGGTGGTCGCCTCGGACATCGCGCCCTTTCGCGAACAGGGAGGCGAGGGCGCCGTCCATCTCGATCCCCTGTCGCCGTCGGCCTGGCTCCGGGCGATCGCCGATCTGGCCTTTGCTGCGCCGAAAACGCCAGCCGAACGCCGCGCGCCAATTGCGGTCGAACCAGCCATTGAGAAGGGACGCCTCCGTAAACTTGACGAATTTCTGAGGCGTCTCGCACCCTGAAGACGTTCAATCCGAAGACGAGCGATGCAATGCGCCCGCAAAAGCGTTCAACTAAGCGAAAGCGGCCCAATTTTAACCATAATACTGGCGAACCGGCTCAAATCACCGATAATGATCTATGTTAACAGGCTATTGTGCCCATTGCGCCACGATGGCGCCCAAAATGCCCTGCTGGCTGATTTGACCGCATTTGGCGGTTGACCTGGGACCGACGCCGCTGCACCTATGCGGCCAATGCTGGAATTAGAGGACTGAATGCGGCTGCGCCCCCAGATTGCTTCGCTCGCTTTCCTCGGCCTGACGTTGGCCACCGGGGGATGTGCGAATCTGCCATCGGCGGGGCCGAACACGAGTCAGGTCCTCGGCGAACGGGTCGTCGATCAGGTCGAAATCCCGCGCTACCTCACCGTCGAACTCAACGAGCGCGCCGTGTCGATCCTCGACAGCAGCCCGAGGGCCTCGCTTTACGGCCGGTTCGGCGCAAGAGGCGGCGAGCCGCCTGCAAGTGCGATCGGCGTAGGCGACGCCGTTCAGGTCACGGTCTGGGAAGCGGCGTCAGGCGGATTGTTTTCCTCGGCGGCGATAGGCGGTGTATCGACGGGATCGCATTCGGCGAGCATTCCCGAACAGGTCGTCGGCCGTGACGGCGCGATCACAGTGCCCTACGCCGGGCGCATTCACGTCGCCGGCATGACCCCGTCGCAGGTGGAACGCGCCATTGTCACCCATCTGACCGGCAAGGCCATCGAGCCGCAGGCGCTCGTCACCGTGCCGCATAATGTCAGCAATACCGTCACCGTCACCGGCGCAGTGACCGGCGGAGCGCGGGTGCCGCTGACTGGCCGGGGAGACCGCATACTCGACATCATCGCCACGGCGGGCGGGGTCAAGGCGCCTGTCCATGAAGTGTTCATCGCCCTTTCGCGCGGCGACGCGACGGCGCGCGTGCCGATGCAGGCGCTGCTGACCAATCCGCGCGAAAACATTTTCGCCCGCCCGAACGACGTCATCACCGTCGAACAACAACCGCAGACTTTTACGGTTTTCGGCGCCGCCGGACGCAATGCTCTTGTACCCTTCGACGCCGTCGGCCTCACCGTGGAGGAGGCCGTCGCCAAATCCGGCGGCATTCTCGACAATCTCGCCGATCCGCAGGGCGTCTTCTTGATGCGCTCCGAACCCGTCTCTTTGGCGCGGCAGCTCGACCCGACCTTCCCGATCGAACCGGGCGCCCGCACGGTCAACGTCGTCTACCGGATCAACCTGAAGGACACCAACACCTATTTCGTGGCGCGCCATATGCCGCTCCACAACAAGGACATGATCTATGTCGCGGCCTCGCCGTCCAACGAATTCTACAAGGCGATGCAGCTGTTCACCACGGCGGCCCAGCCGGCGCTGATGGGATTTACCGTTTCCAAGATTTGACCCTGTCGCGTTCCGCCCGACCCTTGATATGTTGACGTGAAGACGCGATTGGAGGAACGGGATTCGTGTCGGCGGCGACGATTTTTCGGAAATCACCCGGCCGTTGGATTTCGAGCGCCGGACGTAGAGCGACTGCGCGTCCGCTGGCCACTATCGCCTTGCTTCATTGTGTTCTGTCATCCGGCGCGAAGGCCGGAGACGATCGCTGGAACTGGAGCTATTGCCCGCCGCCCTACCCGCCCGCCTGCGTCGAGGTTTACGCCAAATCAACCAACAAGACCGCCGAAAAGGCTTCGGCCATCCCTCCCAGGGATCGCCTGGCCTGCGAACAGGCGGTCGAGCATTACGTTGCTTCCGTCTTCGCTTATCGTGTCTGCCTCTCCGGGGAAACCGAACGCGCGGTGCGCGAGGCCAACCGCGTCCTGCAGATCTTGAAATGCCCCATCGACAAACGCTACTGCTACGATTTGCCGCAGACCGAACCTGCTCCGGCGAAAAAGCGAAGTGGACGATAGGATTTGTCCGTTTCTTCACGGCGAGAGTCCCCTCCCTCGACCCGACGATCGCGCTTCATAGCGTCCGCCGCGACGAATCCAGCGCTTCCGTCCTTGACGCACTGCAACATGAATGGTTAGGTTTGAGCATTGTTAAATTCCTTCAGGATCACCCATGTCCATTAGCAATCCGCATCGGCAAAATCGCAGCTTTCTCGCCGAGGCCGAACAGCGGCTAGAGCGGTTTCCGAGCTGGCTGAATCGACAGGGATTCCCAAATCGTCGCATTTGTGATTCATGATTCTCGCCGTACGAAGGAGGCGGCGGGAATGGCGCTTTCCGAGGATCTACGCCAACGCGTCGTGGATGGGGTCGTTTCAGGCGGCTTGTCGCGCAATGAAGCAGCCCGACGCTTCGAAATCAGCATCGCCAGCGCGGTGCGCTGGGTCAAACTCTACCTGACAACGGGCGAGATTTCGCCTCAGCCTGCGGGCGGAGACCGGCGCTCCGGGCGGATCGAGGCGCATCGCGCCTACCTTCTGGGCTTGATCCGGCGCACGCCAGACATCACGCTCCTGGAGATCCAGCAGAGTCTCATCGCCAACTGCGGCGAGCATTTTTCGGTCTCCGTTCTTTGGCGCTTCTTCGATCGGCATGGGATCACATTTAAAAAAAAACGGCGCACGCCGCGGAGCAGCAGCGTTCGGACGTGTTGAAGCAGCGTCGGGAATGGTTTGACGGCCAGCCCGGTCTCAATCCAGGGAAACTGGTTTTCATCGACGAAACCGCAGCCTCCACCAATATGGCGC
>NZ_CAIUXT010000131.1 GCF_903903185.1 uncultured Rhodoblastus sp. | reverse complement strand
CTGGAATGGGTTTGCGCCCTTGAGCCTTGCGGTGTCGACGGCCGTGCGCACGTCCGCCTCGGCCTGTGCGGCCCACATGGCGCGATAGCCATTCGTGACTTTGCGCTGGATCAAACAGGGCCGCAGCGCTCGCTCTGAACCGTTGTTGGTGGCCTCGACCTCGCCGGGATCGTCGCAGAAGGTCAGAAGCTGGTCTCTCGCGCGGACGATTTTGGCTTGCTGGTTGCCGCGCCGGTGTTTCGACGCTGGGTATCGAGGCAAATGGCAATGTGAAAGGGTGTCCTTCCCTTCCGAGCGCCGCTTATGTCAGAGGCAACATTCGAAAGCACGCGCACAAACGAATCTGGTCGGATCTCGTTGCGGAGAAGCGCGCGCGATCGAACAAACTCTGGGGATTTTGCAAGACGTGCCCTCGTGCGCAACGCTGTGGCGGCGGCTGCGCCTAAACCTCACATGTCCTTTTTGGCCGAACCGGAAACAATCCTTACCGTCATTTTCGCGCCCTGGCGCCGAGCGGCGCTGGACAGATTGAAAAGCTGAAGCCGGTTCAGAGTGATCCCGGGAACCCTTTCGATCACGGCGCTTTTGAAATCGTCAAGGACGACGCTGGCGCCAATTTCGACGACGAACCTGTGATTGAAAAAAAATTTTGGCCAGCCAGGTTTTCAAGCTTCGCAGAAACGCTTCGGGCCTTTGGTCCGAGGACGAGTTGGCCAAGGCGTTGAGGCCGACGTAAACCTCTTCGCGCGTCAATTCATCAAAGTCACGAATTTTTCCATGATCGCGCCGTTGCGCACCAGCGCAATGCCGGCGCGTCCCGCAAGGGCGCGCCAACTTTCCGGCGGGCTCGAAAATCTCCAGACTTCGTCACCCGGTTGCGCCCTCAGTTTGAACGCCTTCCATTTACTTGCCTGCGCGCCAAACGGAACGCTGTCAATCGTGTTTTCGGCCTCCGCTTGCTCGAACGAAATTCGGTCGATCAACCAGGAATTCGCTTCCATCGTGCGTTGCTCCTCGCCATCGGGCTCCGGCGCTTTGAGCGGCTGCGCCATGGCCTGGAAACAAAAGCTGACGATCAACATCGGGGCGATCAAACGGGTTCGAAACATTAATCCTGCCGCCCCACTCGTTTATGGCTTCACTGCCCTCTCCTCACGCGGCTGACTGCCTGCCGCGACGCCTGATTGAAGTCAGCAAGAGTATATCCGACCTCGGCATCGCCCACCAGCGAAGAATAGCGTTGCGCCGGCGCGAACTATTCACGCTTTCGACAAACCGCTGCATCGCGAATGCCCTCGTTGTCACGCAGTGGGAAACGACGATCGATTCGGGACGTCGCTGCGAATTATCGAGACGATCGGATCAAGCAATATTTTGCAAAGCGCGCAGATAGTGCACGTTGGCTGCATCTCCGGTCACGCCGGAATGACAGCTTTTCGCCAATCCATTGATCGACGATGGACGACAGCAATTGACGCGGAGCCGGCGGCCAGACGTCGATTTGAGTGGCCGCTATCTAAGGTTGAAGCTTCAGCGCCGCGAGGACCGACGCCGCAAATCGATTGCAACGATCATCCCGGCTGCTTCTCACGGACAACGGTTGTCGAAAGACCAGCCCGACCGGGGAGTTTTGACCCGAACCGGAAATTCACGCCAGGAATCGTCATCGGCGCCAACGGGCGGAAAGCGGCCGAAAAGCAGAAGGTCCGCATTGAAAAGAGGAGCAGACGACACTCACATTGCCAAGTTTCACAAGTTAGTCTTGCACCAGTTCGGCTGCACAGCCGTCAGGGGCGGGTCTTTCGGCCAGACGATCGGCAATCCAGGGCAGATACAGGGGTTGCGACGCAGCAGGCGTTGCGAAGTGAGTCTTGTCGCCAGCCAACTGGATGCGCGTGACATTGCCGCCCAATCTGCACATATGCTCACGGTAGATTTTGTGCATGACCGGCGGCACCACGATGTCTTTCGTGCCCCAAAAGATGATCACCGGCGCCACTGGCTTTTCGTCAGGACCCGCACTGGCGATCAAGGTCTCCGCGAACGCCTTTGCATTGCCGATGTCTGGCCTCACGAGTTCGGCGAACCCATCACCATAGGTGTAATTCAAGGTATCGGATGCGGAATGAACGCATTTGTTGGACATGATTGTGTCGATAAACTGGGCTCCATCATCCGTGAAAACGTCGGTCAATTTCAATTTGCCGGGATAGGCCGCCTGCGAAGCCCATATCGTCATGGCAAAATGATTGAAATTATTTACACTATTGGAGAAAGACTTGAGCGTTCCGGAAATCATCGCGTGCGCGCTGGCGTCTGTGAGCGCTCCTTGAGGGGCAATGGCCCTGAAAAAAGGCGGCGCCATTGCGACAAAGCCTTCGACCTTGATGCCGTCAAAAGCTGTTCCCTCGCGGGCGATATATTCAGGAGAGCTTGCGGCGGCGATGGCGGCGCCCGCCCCTTGCGACCACCCATAAATGATCGACTTTCGGGCGGCGCCCGCTTCTTTCAAAGAACCGGCGGCGCGGATGGCGTCAATCGAATCGCGCGCTTGCGTGGCTGACAATTGATATTGGTGCTTTCCGCCCCCGCCGAGGCCTTGATAATCGCTCGCAACGACGACGTAGCCCGCCTTGATGAACTCCGCGAGAGCCGGAACGCCATAATCCGTCCAGGAATTGCCGCTGACCAGGAAATATTCATTCAAGGGGACCGCAGGGTTTTCGACTTGGGACGGTCCGCAATTCTGTGCCGTCCCAGTTGTTCCGTGCGCCCACGAGATGATGGGACGTCCGTCGGTTGGAGCATTCCCCGTTGGGGCAATCACCATTCCCGTCGAGATCGTTTTCTTGTTGGCCATATCTGAGGAGATATAGGCGATGCGCCAAGCCTCAGCATTCGGAATGGGCGTCGTTACTCTTTCCTTTTTGATGACTTCGCCTAGCTTCCCTTCGGCCTTCATCTTGGTGACGGCTTCATAAAAAGGCGGAAGAGAAGGGTCTGCGTTTGCCAATGATGCGATGTGCAACGCGAGCGTGAGTGCAAGACATCCAAGGGCATTATCTGTAGCGGTCATGATCCAGTTCCCTGAGGTTGGCGAAAACTCAATCGAGCGCCGCCCGATCGAGGCTCAGCATCGAGAATTGCCCATCAAATGGGCGAGAACCGTTTCGATCCGCGGATCGTCGGCCAAAGTGTGCAGAACCTTTTCGAGCGCGTCGCGGGAATAGATGCTGCTGTCGCGGTGATAGATCTTGCCCTTCGACGGCCAGGTGAACAGCGCCGGCGCCATGGCGCCTCCTGGCCTTCACGGGGCGGCTTTAGGCGTCTGAACTTGATAGAATCTTTCCAACTCCTCCGGCGAAAGGGCGGGAAGCAATTT
>NZ_CAIUXT010000130.1 GCF_903903185.1 uncultured Rhodoblastus sp. | reverse complement strand
GCGCCATATTGGTGGAGGCTGCGGTTTCGTCGATGAAAACCAGTTTCCCTGGATTGAGACCGGGCTGGCCGTCAAACCATTCCCGACGCTGCTTCAACACGTCCGAACGCTGCTGCTCCGCGGCGTGCGCCGTTTTTTTTTGAATGTGATCCCATGGCGATCAAAGAAGCGCCAAAGAACGGAGACCGAAAAATGCTCGCCGCAGTTGGCGATGAGCCTCTGCTGGATCTCCAGGAGCGTGCTGTCCGGCGCGCGCCGGATCAAGCCCAGAAGATAAGCGCGATGCGCCTCGATACGCCCGGAGCGACGGTCTCCGCCCGCGGGCCGGGGCGAAATCTCGCCCGTTGTCAGATAGAGTTTGACCCAGCGCACCGCGCTGGCGATGCTGATTTCGAAGCGTCGGGCTGCTTCATTGCGCGACAAGCCGCCTGAAACGACCCCATCCACGACGCGTTGGCGTAGGTCATCGGAAAGCGCCATTCCCGCCGCCTCCTTCGCACGGCGAGAATCATGAATCACAAATTCGCCGATTTGGGAATCGCAATCGATTCAGCCAGCTCGGAAACCGCTCTAGCACCATGTCTTTCTTGCGTTCGACGATCTTGATGACGCCTCGGTCATCCATCACGCCGATATCGCCGGTGGCAAAAAACCCGTCTTCGCCCAAAACCTTGGCCGTCTCCTCCGGCTGATTATAATATCCCTGCATGACGATCGGGCCCTTGATGAAAATTTCGCCGGGCTCGCCAAACGGGGCAACGGCTCCGGCGGCGTCGCGGATCTCCACGATGACGGAAGGTATCGGCGCGCCTATGCAACCGTCAAAATGGGTGCGCGTCATTGGCGTGACAGTTGCGGCCCCCGCCACTTCCGACAGGCCATAGCATTCGAGGATCGCGCAGCCCGTCAGCGCTTGCCAGCGCTCGGCGACAATGGGTTGTGTCGCGGTCCCACCGGCCAATGTATAGCGCAAGGCCGAGAAATCGAGTTGCTGGAACGTCGCATTATTCAGCAGCGCGTTGAACAGCGTATTCAGCCCTCCGAACCATGACGGCTTGTGGGTTGCGAAATCCTTGACTAGGGCGGGAATGTCGCGCGGGTTGATGACCAGAACCGCCTTCATTCCCAATTGAATCGCCGACAGGCATTGGCAGAACAGCCCGGCGGCATGATACATCGGAAGCGCGACCAATGTCGTCTCGGCGCAGGGCCGAACAAACGGCGCCATGCAAGCTGCTGCGGCGAGCACCTCCGCAAGGACGTTGCCGTGGGTGAGGACGGCGGCTTTCGCCGCACCGGTGGTCCCACCTGTGTACTGTAAAAAAGCAATGTCGTCCCGGGACAAGACTGGCGCTCGCAACACGCCGATAGGGTGGGCCAGCATTGCCTCCCGGAACTTTACCGAGCCAGGAATATTCCATGCCGGCACATGTTTTTTCTTCTTGCGGACCACGTAATCGACGATCAGGGAGCGGAGAAAAGGCTGGAGTTCCGCGATCCGCGCCACGATTGCGGTTTCGACCGGCGTCGTTTTGAGGGCGCGTTGCAATGTGGCGGCGAAGGTTTCCAGCACCACGATCGCCCGCGGGCGCGCATCCTCGATCAACGCAACCAGTTCGGGCGCCGTGAACATCGGGTTGACGTTGACGACGACCAGGCCGGCGCGCAGGGCTGCGAACAAGGCGACGGGATATTGCAGGACATTCGGCATCATCAGCGCAATGCGATCGCCTTTCCGCAACCGCAAATCCTGCTGGAAATAAGCCGCCAGACGCCTGGAATACGTGTCGAGCTGACGGTAGCTGAACTCAACGCCAAGCGAGTGATAAGCGACGGCTTCGTCATATCGCGTTGCAGCTCTCTCCAAAAAGTCCGCCAGGTTGGCATAGTCATTCAGGTTTATATCGGCCGGCACGCCGGGGGGATATTCGGAAAGCCAAGGGCGGGAGAGCAAATCTTCAGGCGCTGAAATATTCACCGAACAACTCCCAAATATTTGTTTCGCCAGCAGGCCTATGGAGCGAGAACCCCCGTTGGTTCGCCGCAGTTCCATGGGCGCCAGAAAAAGGCGTCTTATTAAAAAGCGGCTATCTCGAAATCATCGAAGTCGGTCTCGGAGGTCCGCCTCGAATATGGAAGTAACCTCCTTGCCGACCACTCCCCCCCCCAACTCCCAGCTCTCCGCGTGCCAGAAACACAACGCCCAGGCGGCGCAGAAGCTCCCAACCGCAGATAGCGGCCGCTCGAAACGACGTCTGGCCGCCAGATTCGCGCCAGCTGCGGTCATTGCCGTCCCCGCTGAAGCCGCGCCATCATTATCAAAAAGCAGTCGTTCACCCAGCGCTTGAATCGTCCTTTCCAAGGCCGCGCGCCGGAAAGGCGCCAACCCCTTTGTCATCGCAAGCCTCGCCAGCGCCGCCTGCAACTTTGATCTGGACATGCGGCCAGAATCAATTCGATAACGCGGATGGGCGCCGCGAAGTTCAAGCGGCCGCAATCGGGCTGATGACGATGACTTGTTCCTGGGGCAAAGCTGTTTCCGCAATCTTGTTCAGCCTGGCGATTCCGCACGCGGCGCGGGCGTTTGAAGCCCCGCCAACGGCGCAGGCGGAAACCGTGCTGGGCGCCGAGGCCACTGGCCCGAATTATCGCATCGACCCGGAAGTGCGCAGCGACGGCCTGCTGCGGCTTTTCGTCCTGCGCACCCGCTATGGCGCCTTTGACGTCGATGGCGAGGATCTGATTCGCGAGCGCGTCCGCGAGCTCCGCGCCCTGCGCAAGTTGCAGGCGATGTCCGAGTCGACCGTCTTCATGGAAGCCGCCGGAAAGGCGGCCCAGGCGCCTCTGGTCTTTGGTCAGGACCTGATTGCCGATCCCAAGGCGACGCTCGAGAAATCAATGTCCGGGGTCGCCAACATGTTCGGCCGCATCGGCGCGGCCATCGACAACCGTCAGGCCAACCGCGACAATGTCGCCACCAGCCTGCTCGGGATCGACGCGGCGCGCCGCGCGCTGGGCGTCGAACTCGGCGTCGATCCCTACACCGATTTCGCGCCGCTCGCGTCCAGGCTCAACGATGTCGCCACCGCCTCGGCTTTGGGCGGCCTTTCGATCCGGGCGGCGCTGACGGCGATCCCCGGCGGCGCCGGCGCGGCCGTCAGCTCCACCTCGACGGTCGATACCATTCGCGGCACATTGTTGGAAAAGACTTCGGCGCAGATCGTCGAAGAGGTCAAGGCGACGCTGGCGCGTCTGCGGGTTCCGCCGAGCGTCGCCAGCCGTTTCGTGGAGAACCGGCGCTATACGCCCGCCGATCTGCTGATCGTGGCGCGCGCGCTGGCGGCGTTGCGGGCGGAAAACACCCGGCTGTTCATCGCCCGCGCCGGC
>NZ_CAIUXT010000129.1 GCF_903903185.1 uncultured Rhodoblastus sp. | reverse complement strand
TGCCGAGCGCGAAGCCGAAATCGCCGACGCGGTTGACCACGAAGGCCTTGATCGCGGCGGCGTTGGCCGAGGGCTTTTCATACCAGAAGCCGATCAGCAGATAGGAGGCGAGGCCGACGCCCTCCCAGCCGAAGAACATCTGCGCCAGATTGTCGGCGGTCACCAGCGCCAGCATGGCGAAGGTGAACAGCGACAGATAGGCGAAGAAGCGCGGTCGCGAAGGGTCTTCGTGCATGTAGCCGATCGAATAAAGATGGACGAGCGACGACACCGTCGTCACCACCACCAGCATGACGGCGGTGAGCGTATCGACGCGCAGCGACCAGTCGATATTCAGCACGCCCGAGGTGAGCCAGTTGGCCAGCACATGGACGGTGAAGGGCGCGCCGCCAAAGCCGATGCGAAGGAACACGATCCAGGAGAAAAAAGCCGAGACGAACAACAGCGTGGTGGTGACGATTTCCGACCCGCGCGCGCCGATCTGGCGCCCGAACAGGCCGGCGATCAGGAAACCGAGAAGGGGAAGAAAGACGATTGCGGCGACCATGTCTTCAGCCCTTCATCATGGAAATGTCTTCAACCGCGATGGTGCCGCGGTTGCGGAAATAGGTCACCAGAATCGCCAGCCCGATCGCCGCCTCCGCCGCCGCGACGGTGAGGATGAACAGAGCGAAGATCTGCCCGGTCAGATCGTGCAATTGCGCGGAAAAGGCCACGAAATTGAGATTGACCGAGAGCAAAATCAATTCCACCGACATCAGGATGACGATGATGTTCTTGCGGTTGAGGATGATGCCGGCGACCCCGAGCGTGAACAGGATGGCGCCGACGATCAGATAATGTTCGAGCCCGATGATCATGATCCGCTCCTCACACGCCCGCCCGGGACGGGATTTTCTTGAGTTCGATGGCCGAGGCGCGGGTGCGCGCGTTCTGCGCCGCGATCGACTGGCGGCGCACATTGGTCCGGTGTTGCAGGGTCAGGACGATGGCGCCGACCATAGCGGTCAGCAGGATGAAACCCGCCGCCTGGAACAGATAGACATATTGCGTGTAGAGAACCTCGCCGAGCGCCGCCGTATTGGACATGTTTCCCGGCGTCGGCGTGCCGAGCACCGCCTGCGGGGTCACCGACCAGGCGCCGACCACCAGCACCAGCTCCACCAGCACGATCAGTCCGACCAGCAGGCCCACCGGCAGATATTGCAGAAAACCCTGTTTGAGTTCGGAGAAATCGACGTCGAGCATCATCACCACGAACAAAAACAGCACCGCCACCGCGCCGACATAGACGACCACCAGGATCATCGCCAGGAATTCCGCGCCGGCGAGCAGGAACAGGCCCGCCGCGTTGACGAAGGCGAGAATCAGGAACAACACCGAATGAACCGGATTGCGCGCCGATATCACCATGACGGCGGAGCCGATGGTCAGGGTCGAGAACAGATAGAAAAAGGCCGCGGCTAACGTCATGGTCCACCCGTGCGCCCGAAATCGGGCCTTGTTCGCTTCATTCGCCGGCTTGCGATTAGGTGTTGCGATTAATCGAAGGTCGGCCTGGGGTAAAGTCGGTTCGGTTTTCGGTCCGGTTCTGGCGGGCACGCCCCCCCGCGTCCTTGCAAAGGGCGGCGTTTTCTCAGCGGTAGGGCGCGTCGGCGGCGATGTTGCGGGCGATTTCGCGCTCCCAGATCGCGCCATTGTCGAGCAGGCGTTGCTTGTCGAAATAGAGTTCCTCGCGCGTCTCGACCGCGAATTCGGCGTTCGGCCCCTCGACGATCGCGTCCACCGGGCAGGCCTCCTGGCAGAAGCCGCAATAGATGCACTTGGTCATGTCGATGTCGTAGCGCGTGGTGCGGCGCGTGCCGTCAGTGCCCCGCGGCGCCGCCTCGATGGTGATGGCCTGCGCCGGGCAGATCGCCTCGCAGAGCTTGCAGGCGATGCAGCGCTCCTCGCCATTGGGGTAACGGCGCAACGCGTGCTCGCCGCGAGAGCGCGGCGACTGCGGGTTCTTTTCGTGCGGATAGTTCAGCGTCGCCTTCGGCT
>NZ_CAIUXT010000128.1 GCF_903903185.1 uncultured Rhodoblastus sp. | reverse complement strand
GGCCCCGAACCCTACAAGGGCAAGGGCGTCAAATATGCCGGCGAGTTTATCTTCCGCAAGGAAGGCAAGAAGAAGTAAGGGAACGGCGTCATGGCCAAGGAACAATCCACCGACCGCCGCAAGGCGCGCGTTCGCCGCTCGGTTCGCGCACGCGCCTATGGCAAGCCGCGCCTCTCGGTGTTTCGCTCGTCGAAACAGATTTACGCGCAGATCATCGACGACGAAAACGGCCGCACGCTGGTGGCCGCTTCGTCGCTGGAAAAGGACGCGCGCGCGGGTCTCAAGACCGGCGCCGATGTCGAGGCGGCCAAGACGATCGGCAAGCTGATCGCCGAACGCGCCGTCGCCGCCGGCGTCACGGCTGTCGTGTTCGATCGCGGCGCCTACCAGTATCACGGTCGGGTCAAGGCCCTGGCCGACGGCGCCCGCGAGGGCGGCCTGCAGTTTTAAATTTTCGGATTTTGTCCGGAGATTGAAGGCCTCGGAGATCCCGGACCGCCGGCAAGGCGCTCCGGGATTGTCGAGTTTTGGAGCGAGCGGACGCCGAACGGGGTGTTCCGCGCAAGTGACGGAAAAACAAATGGCTCGTGAAGGTGAAGGCGGCCGCGGCCGCGATCGCAAGGATGAAGAGCGCGACAGCGAATTCGTGGACCGTCTGGTCCACATCAACCGCGTCGCGAAAGTGGTGAAGGGCGGTCGCCGCTTCGGCTTCGCCGCCCTCGTCGTCGTCGGCGACCAGAAGGGTCGCGTCGGTTTCGGCCATGGCAAGGCCCGCGAAGTGCCGGAAGCCATCCGCAAGGCGACCGAATCCGCCAAGCGCGCGCTGATCCGCGTGCCGCTGCGCGAAGGCCGCACCCTGCATCATGACGTCAACGGCCGCCACGGCGCCGGCCGCGTCATTCTGCGCGCGGCGCCCGCCGGCACCGGCATCATCGCCGGCGGCCCGATGCGCGCGGTATTCGAAACCCTCGGCGTCCATGACGTCGTCGCCAAGTCGCAAGGGTCGTCGAACCCCTACAACATGGTGCGCGCCACATTCGACGCCCTGAGGCATGAGGATTCGCCGCGTTCGGTCGCCGCGCGCCGCAGCCTCAAGGTCTCGGTGCTGCAGGCGCGCCGCCCCGGCGGCGACGCCGAAGCGGCCGAAAGCTGAGGGAGGGCGACATGACGCAAGCCAGAAAAGTCACGGTCGTGCAGACCGGAAGCGCGATCGGGCGGCCCGCCTACCAGCGCCAGACCCTCGTCGGCCTGAAGCTCAACAAGATCGGCCGCACGTCGGTGTTGCAGGACACGCCCGCCGTTCGCGGCATGATCGCTCGAGTCGCGCACCTTGTGCGCGTCGTCGAAGCCATTTGAGGATCGCGCCCATGAAACTCAACGGCATTTCCGACAATCCCGGCGCCACCAAGGAGCGCATGCGCGTCGGCCGCGGCATCGGTTCGGGCAAGGGCAAGACCGGCGGACGCGGCGTCAAGGGTCAGAAGGCGCGCACCGGCGTCGCGATCAAGGGTTTCGAGGGCGGCCAGATGCCTCTGCATCGCCGTCTGCCCAAGCGCGGCTTCTGGAACCCGTTCTCGACCCACTACAACGAAGTCAACCTCGGTCGCATCCAGGAAGCGTTCGAGGCGGGAAAGATCGACGCCTCGGCGCCTGTCACGGTCGAGAGCCTGATTCTGGCCGGCGTGGTTTCCAAGCCGCGCGACGGGGTTAAGATTTTGGGCCAGGGTGAATTGAAGGCAAAATTGTCGTTCGAAGTCGCCGGCGCCTCCAAATCGGCGGTCGCGGCGATCGAAAAGGCCGGCGGCGCGGTTAAATTGCTCGTCGCCGCCGTGGCCGAAGCGCCGAAAGCCTGAAAAATTTGCGGCAATTTTCGCCAATGGGCGTGATTTTGCCGTAGCGAACGATTAACACGGGGCGGCGGACAGACAGTCTCCCGCCCCGTTTTAGTGATCTCATGCAGTTGCGCGCCCCAAAGCGCGCCGCCCGGAGCGAAGTCCATGGCATCGGCAGCTGAACAGCTTGCGGCTAACCTGAATTTCTCGGCCTTCGGCAAGGCCGAAGAGCTGAAGAAGCGGATTTGGTTCACCCTTGGAGCCCTGGTCGTCTATCGACTGGGCACCTATATCCCGCTGCCGGGCATCGATCCCGCCGCCTTCGCCGCCAATTTTCATGGCAAGCAGCAGGGCGTGCTGGAACTGTTCAACATGTTCGCCGGCGGCGCCGTGCAGCGCATGGCGATCTTCGCTCTCAACATCATGCCTTACATTTCGGCCTCGATCATCGTGCAATTGATGAGTTCGGTGATTCCCTCGCTGGAAACGCTCAAGAAAGAAGGCGAGCAGGGCCGCAAGGTCATCAATCAATATACCCGCTACCTCACGGTGGTCATCGCCGCCTTTCAGGCCTATGGCATCTCCGTCGGCCTCGAAGGCCAGGCCAATGTCGTCAGCGATCCCGGCTGGTTCTTCCGCGTTTCGACCGTCCTGACCCTGATGGGCGGCACCTTGTTCCTGATGTGGCTCGGCGAGCAGATCACGTCACGCGGCATTGGCAACGGGTCGTCGCTGATCATTTTCGCCGGCATTGTCGCGGCCTTCCCTTCGGCGATCGCCAACACGCTCGAATTGTCGCGTCAGGGCGCGATCTCGCCGCTGGTGCTGGTCGCTCTGATCGTGATGTCGTTCGGCGTCATCGCCTTCATCGTGTTCATGGAGCGGGCGCAGCGGCGGCTGCTGATCACCTATCCCAAGCGCCAGCAGGGCAATCGGGTCTATGAGGGCCAGACCTCGTTCCTGCCGCTCAAACTCAATACCTCGGGCGTGATTCCGCCGATCTTCGCGTCCTCGCTGCTGCTGCTGCCCACAACAATAGCCAATTTCTCCGCCAATGGCGGCGCGGGCGGCGTGCTCGGCTTTCTCTCGACCTATCTCGGCCACGGACGGCCCGCCTATATTTTCCTCTATATCGCGCTGATCGTGTTCTTCGCCTTTTTCTATACCGCCATCGTGTTCGATCCGGTCGAGACGGCGGATAATCTCAAGAAACACGGCGGCTTCATTCCAGGCATCAGGCCGGGAGAGCGCACCGCGCAATATATCGATCATGTGCTGACCCGGATCACGGTGCTGGGCGCCGGCTATCTGGCGATTATCTGCCTCCTGCCCGAAATGCTCATTTCCGAATTCTCGCTGCCGTTCTATTTCGGAGGCACGTCGCTGCTGATCGTGGTCAGCGTGACCATGGATACGGTCGCACAGATTCACGGTCATCTGCAGGCGCAGCAATACGAAGGCCTGGTCAAAAAGGCCAAGTTGAGGGGGAAAAAGAAATGAGGCTTATTCTGCTTGGACCGCCCGGCGCGGGAAAAGGCACGCAATCGGCGCGGTTGGAGGAGAAATACGGCATTCCCCAGCTTTCCACCGGCGAGATGCTGCGCGCCGCCGTCAAGGCCGGAACGCCGGTCGGCCTGCAAGCCAAGGTGGTGATGGACTCCGGCGGTCTCGTTTCCGACGAAATCGTGGTCGGCATCATCGAGGCCCGGGTCGAGGAGCCCGATTGCGCCAAGGGATTCATTCTCGACGGCTTCCCGCGCACGGTCGAGCAGGCCAAGGCGCTCGACGACATGCTCAAGCGCCATCACAAGGAACTCGACGCGGTGATCGAACTGGTGGTGGACGACCAGTTTTTGCTGTCGCGCATTGAGGGCCGCGCCCGCGATACCGTCGCCGCCGGGGGAACCGTGCGCGCCGACGACAATCCGGAAAGTTTCAAGAAGCGTCTGGCGCAATATCACGAACTGACCGCGCCGGTATCGCATTACTATGCAAGCGTCGGCGAATTGCGCACCGTGGATGGCATGGCGCCGATCGACGACGTTTCGTCGGCCATCGACAAGGTCCTGATCGGCTGAGCCACAGCGGTACGATCGGCCGGCGGTCTGTTTTTTTTTGCCTTTTCGGCCTCCGGCGGTTGACGCCGGGGACCGACTTGATTATGGACGGAGGATTGGCGAAGCGCTCCCGCTTGTGAAAGCAGGGGCGCTTGCTTTATTTGCGTCCTCGCCTTTGCAGGAAATCCGCAGGGGACGGTCGCAAAAAACCTCGCATGGGCCGGTCTCCACCGGACGCGGGGCCATCGCAGGGTTTCCGGGCCCTCGTTATCACAAGGGGCGCATCCGCCCGCACATGGAGATAAAAATGGCTCGTATAGCCGGCGTCAATATTCCGACCAACAAGCGCGTGGTCATCGCCCTGCAATATATCCACGGCATTGGCGCGAAAAAGGCCCAGGAAATCACCGAAAAGGTCGGCATTCCGGCCGAGCGCCGCGTCAACCAGCTGACCGACGCCGAGGTTTTGCAGATTCGCGAGACCATCGACCGCGATTACATGGTCGAGGGCGACCTGCGCCGCGAAGTGGCGATCAATATCAAGCGGCTGATGGATCTCGGCTGCTACCGTGGCCTGCGCCATCGCCGGCAATTGCCGGTTCGCGGCCAGCGCACCCATACCAACGCCCGCACCCGCAAGGGCAAGGCCAAGCCGATCGCCGGCAAGAAGAAATAGGAGTAAGAGCCGGCCGCAAATGGGCGAGGCGCAGCCTCACCCATTTGAAACCGGATTTTGTTCGCGTCGTGTCGATTGGCAGGCGCGAGATCATAGGGCCTCATTCGCCCATAACCCCAGCGCCTGGCATTACGGGCGCGCCTGAAGGACTGAAAAATGGCCAAGGAAAATACCCGCGTTCGCCGCAAGGAACGCAAGAACATCGCTTCGGGCGTCGCCCATGTCTATTCCTCGTTCAACAACACCATGATCACCATCGCCGACGCGCAGGGCAACACCATTTCGTGGTCGTCCGCCGGCACGATGGGGTTCAAGGGTTCGCGCAAATCGACCCCCTATGCCGCGCAGCTGGCCGCCGAAGACGCCGCCCGCAAGGCGCAGGAACATGGCATGCGCACGGTGGAAGTCGAAGTCTCCGGTCCAGGTTCCGGCCGCGAATCGGCTTTGCGCGCCCTTCAGGCGGCGGGTTTCACCGTCACCTCGATCCGCGACGTGACGCCGATCCCGCATAACGGCTGCCGCCCGCGCAAGCGCCGTCGCGTCTGATCCAGCCGCGCCCATCCACTCGTAGAAAGTTGCGTGCGTGGAGTCGGCCGCGGGTTGCCGCAGCCGTTGCGTAAATAAAAGGCGCGAGGCTCCGACGGGATGCTTGCGCGTATGCCCAGAATACGGCGCCGCAGCCATGGTCGACGGACCGATATGCCCGGCGCCGCAGGAGAGGTTTCTTAGATGATTCAGAAAAACTGGCAGGAACTGATCAAGCCGAACAAGCTGCATGTCACGCCCGGCGAGGATCCCAAGCGCGTCGCCACCGTGGTCGCGGAGCCGCTGGAGCGCGGCTTCGGCCTGACGCTCGGCAATGCGCTGCGCCGCATTCTTTTGTCGTCGCTGCAGGGCGCGGCCATCACCTCCGTCCATATTGACGGCGTGCTGCATGAATTCTCGTCGATCCCGGGCGTCCGCGAGGACGTCACCGACATCGTCCTCAACATCAAGGACGTGGCGATCCGCATGCTCGGCGACGGACCCAAGCGCATGACCCTGAAGAAACAGGGTCCTTGCGTAGTCTATGCCGGCGACATCGGCGTGACCGGCGACATCGCCGTGCTCAATCCGACCCTGCCGCTCTGCACCCTCGACGAGGGTGCTGAGGTCCGCATGGAATTCACCGTCAACACCGGCAAGGGCTATGTTCCCGCCGACCGCAACCGCGCCGAAGACGCGCCGATCGGCCTGATCCCGGTCGATTCGATCTATTCGCCGGTCAAGAAGGTCTCCTACCGGATCGAGCCAACCCGCGAGGGGCAAGTGCTCGATTATGACAAGCTGACCTTGCAGGTCGAGACCAACGGGTCGCTGACGCCGGAAGACGCGGTGGCTTTCGCCGCGCGCATCCTGCAGGACCAGCTCAATGTCTTCGTCAATTTCGAAGAGCCCAAGCGCGAGGAAAACGCCCCGGCGATTCCGGAACTGGCCTTCAACCCGGCCCTGCTCAAGAAGGTCGACGAGTTGGAGCTGTCGGTCCGTTCGGCGAACTGCCTGAAAAACGACAATATCGTCTATATCGGCGACCTGATCCAGAAAACCGAAGCCGAAATGCTCCGCACCCCGAATTTCGGCCGCAAGTCGCTCAACGAAATCAAGGAAGTGCTGGCGCAGATGGGCCTGCATCTGGGCATGGAAGTCACCGGCTGGCCGCCCGAAAACATCGACGAACTGGCGAAGAGGTTCGAAGAACATTACTGATCGATTGATTAGTCTCGACGCTCTCCCTCTCCCCGCAAACGGGGAGAGGGGATAAAACGCCCTCAAATAAGGGCAAGCACAGAACGGCCGTACCTTGGCACGGCGGCCGTAACAATCAGGAGAGCCACATGTATCACGGTCGTTCAAAGCGTCGTTTCAACCGCACCGCCGAACATCGCAAGGCGATGTTTTCCAATATGTCCCAGGCTTTGATCAAGCATGAGCAGATCGTCACCACCCTGCCCAAGGCCAAGGATCTGCGCCCGGTCGTCGAAAAGCTGGTGACGCTCGCCAAGCGCGGCGATCTGCACGCCCGCCGCCAGGCCATTTCCCAGATCAAGGACGCCGTGCTCGTCAAGAAATTGTTCGACGTGCTCGGCCCGCGCTACAAGGAGCGCAGCGGCGGCTATACCCGGGTGCTTAAAGCCGGTTTTCGCTACGGCGACAACGCGCCCCTCGCGGTGATCGAATTCGTCGATCGCGACGTCACCGCTCGCGGCAAGGATTCCGGCCCGGTGCTCGACGCGGCGGAATAGAGCGACAGGATTTCAAAATAAAAAGGCGGCTTCGGGCCGCCCTTTTTCATGGCCGCGCCCCGACCTATATTGCGTTGAGCAAAACCGGGGAATCGCATGGCGCCTTCATTTTTTTCCGCGCGAGCAATTGTCGTTGGTCTGGCTCTGGTGCTGGCTTTGGCGGCGACGGCCCGGGCCCAAGCGCCGAAAACCGTTCCGCAGAGCAAGACGGAAGTGGCTTTGAGCTTCGCGCCGCTGGTGAAGAAAGCCGCGCCGGCGGTGGTCAATGTCTATGCGCAAAGATTGGACAAGCAGCCGCGCAATCCGATTTTCAACGATCCGATTTTTCAACGCTTTTTCGGCGACGGGCGCCGGCCCGGCGGCCCGAGCGCGCAATCGCTGGGCTCCGGCGTGATCGTCGACGCCAGCGGGCTCGTGGTGACCAATTTCCATGTCGTCGAAGGCATGACCGACATCAAGGTGGCCTTGTCCGACCGGCGCGAATTCCCGGCGGAAATTCTGCTGCGCGATCCGCGCAGCGACCTCGCAATCCTGCGCATCAAAGCGGCGGAAAAGGATTTTCCGGTGCTCGAAATGGCGGATTCCGACGCCATCGAGGTCGGCGATCTGGCGCTCGCCATCGGCGATCCGTTCGGCGTCGGCCAGACGGTGACGCAGGGCATTGTTTCCGCCCTGGCGCGCACGGAAATCGGCATCAACGACTATGGCTTCTTCATCCAGACCGATGCGGCGATCAACCCGGGCAATTCCGGCGGGGCGCTGATCGACAATCAGGGACGGCTGATCGGCATCAATTCGGCGATTTTCTCGCAGTCGGGCGGGTCGGTTGGCATCGGCTTCGCCATTCCGGTCAATATGGTGAAAAATGTCGTGGCGGCGGCGAAATCCGGCGGCAAGGAAGTGCATCGCCCCTGGCTCGGCGCGAGCCTGCAAAATGTCTCGCGCGACATCGCCGAATCGCTCGGCCTCGACCGGCCCGCCGGGGCGCTGGTCGCGGAAGTCGATCCGCGCGGGCCGGCGGCGGCGGGCGGGCTCAAGCGCGGCGATGTTATCGTCGCCATCGACGGGCAGGCGGTGCAGGACTCCGGCGGCGTCGGCTATCGGCTCGGCGCGCGCCCGCTCGGCGGCGTCGCCGCGCTGTCGGTGCGCCGCGATGGCAAGCCGGTGGCGGTGGCGCTGAACCTGATCGCCGCGCCGGAAAATCCGCCGCGCAACCGGATCAAGCTCAAGGGCGCCTGTCCCCTGGCCGGGGCCAGCGTGGTCAATATTTCGCCGGCGACGATCGAGGAATTCGCCATAGCCAACGCCCGCGAGGGCGTCGCCGTGGTCGATGTGGACGAAGCCGGCCCGGCGGCGGCGGTCGGCTTCCAGAAGGGCGACATCGTGCTGTCGCTGAGCGGCGAGAAGATCGGCGCCACCGGCGATCTGGAGAGATTATGCGCCCAGCGGCCCTATGTGTGGAAATTGTCGATCAACCGGGGCGGACAGGTGATCACCAGCGTGATCGGGGGGTGAATGACGGTGAGCGATGAATTGGCGCCGAAAAACTCCGTGCGCGCGGTTCTTGGGATCGACGCCGCTTGGACTCTTGGTCAGCCGAGCGGCGTCGCGCTCGCAAAGAATGTTGGAAGTGGTTGGCAACTGGTTGCGGTCGCGCCCTCCTATGAACAGTTCAATGCGTTGGCGCAAAAGAAACAGGCGAGTCCCGGCCCGCTGACTGGTTCGAGGCCATCCGCCGTAGAGTTGCTATCTTCCTGCGAAGCGCTTGCCGGTTGTCGCGCCGACCTTGTCGCCATTGATATGCCTCTTTCGCGCGAACCTATCACGGCGCGGCGAGAGTCCGACAATATGGTTTCGAGGGAATATGGAGGGAGAAAGTGTGGTACTCACACGCCAAGTGAGAAACGCCCAGGCTCAATCAGCGACATTTTGCGCGATGAATTTCAACTCGCTGGTTACGCCTTGCAGACGGAATCCATCGTTTACCAAGGGTTGATCGAGGTCTATCCGCATCCAGCCCTTGTCGAAATATTCTCCGCTTCTGAGCGCTTGCCGTACAAGCTGGCCAAGCTCCGGAGCTACTGGCCGAATTCCTCCGTTGGCGAGCGGCGCGCCAAGGTCATCGGAAAATGGAAAGAAATAGTGACGCGACTCGATAATGAGATCGCCGGCGTTTCCAGCGCTCTTGGCAACCCGCCTGCCAATACCAAAGTCGTCTATCTCAAAGCATACGAAGACATGATTGACGCGGTCGTTTGTGCTTGGGTTGCGATTTGCGCCTTGGAAGGGAAGGCGGTTCCGTTCGGCGATGAAAAATCCGCGATATGGATACCAAAGGGTGTGCAGATAGATTCCCCTAAATTTTCTGCGGTTTGATCAACGGCGTCAACGACGGATAGTATGTGCTTGTTCCATTTAAGTGCTCGGCGGAGAGGTCACATGCGCATCTGGCTGCAAAAAGTCCTGAGCTTTCACTGGATTACGACTTTCCTGCTGATGGGGGCCTTTTCCGCTCTTGGCGCTGCCGCTTCCCTGAATATTTTCGTGATGCTGGAGGCCAATCTCCGCTTCTTGACGGAACATGGCGCGATGGCGGTGATGGAAGGCGCGCTGGCCCAACTTGGCGAATTGCTGCTCAATGGCTATTTCGCGCTCGCCATGTATCTCGGTTTCAAGGCCTGCGAACATTCATTGGTCGATAAATTGCTGCACAAGTGAGTATTTGACTGACCTCGGCGACGTTTTAACCTTCTCACTCCGATGGAGCCCTCCGTGCCGTCCGAAAAAGTCGACATTGACGATCTGAGGCCGACGCAACTGACGCTCGGCCTGTCGGACGTCGCCAGCAGGGCCGCGAAAATCGCGCGCCAGTCGCCGAAAGAGCGCGAAGCCGCGCTGGAGCGTAAGGCGATTCCCCATGTGCTGGGGCCGGGCGGCGACATCTTCATGGTCGATCATCATCATCTGGCGCGGGCCTTGTGGTCGCTGAATATTCGCGAAGCCGTGCTCGGGGAAAGGCTCGCCGACTGGTCCGATCTCGACGTCAAACCCTTCTGGCGGCAGATGGAGGCTTGCGGCTATTGCTGGCCGATCGACGCCGACGGTAATCGACGGCCCTATTCGGCCATTCCGCAGCACGTCAGCGAACTCACCGACAATGTCTGGCGCGGTCTGGCGCGCCGTGTGCGCGGCAAGGCTTTCGAAAACCTCGACACGCCGTTCCAGGAATTCATCTGGGGCGATTATTTCCGCACCTTCATGAGCCGGAGGCTGCTCGAACTGCATTCGACATCGCCGCCGATCTCGCGACCGAACTCGCCCACCTGCCCGAGGCGGAGGATTTGCCCGGCTTTATGGCGTGAGGCCAACCCCCTCATGGTGAGGAAGCCTCCTCAGGGCGTCTCAAGACGCCCTGAGGAGGCTGTCTCGAACCATGGGCCGCAGATGCGGTCTCGATGAAGGCGTGTGGCCGGCGACTCCCTCGCCCTTCGAGACGCCCTCCATAGCCCTTTTAAGGGCTATGGAGGGCTCCTCAGGGTGAGGGGATTGTGGCGGATGCAGAGACGAATCGGTAGTGTGCTCTTTCTATTTTTCATATAAATCAAATTCTTATTCATTCCTTCGGTCCGACGCTCCCGGCGGTCTGTCCGAACAGCACCTTTTTGGCCTCCTCGGTCAGCGGCGTCGGCGGCCTGATCCGGTCGCCGATCTCATAGGCGCGTTGCACGGCGGGGCGGGCGCGGATCGCCTCGAACCAGCGGCGCAGATCGGGGAAATCGTCGAGGTTCTGGCCCTGAAGGGTCCACGGCACGATCCACGGATAGCTCGCCATGTCGGCGATTGAATAGGCGCCGGCGACAAAGCCGCCGGATTCGCGGGTTTTCGCCAGTTGCCGGTCGAGCACGCCATAGAGCCGGTTGGTTTCCTTGACATAGCGGTCGATGGCGTAGGGCAGTTTTTCCGGCGCATATTGGCTGAAATGATGGTTCTGGCCGGCCATCGGCCCGAGTCCGCCCATCTGCCAGAACAGCCATTGCAGCACATCGTATTTTTGGCGCAACGAGGTTGGCAGGAATTTTCCGGTTTTCTCGCCCAGATAGGTCAGGATCGCACCGGACTCGAACATGGCGACGGGTTCGCCGCCGTCGGCGGGCGCGTGGTCGATGATCGCCGGCATCCGGTTATTGGGCGCGATTTTCAGAAAATCCGGCTTGAACTGGTCGCCGGCGCTGATATCGACGCGGCGGATTTCATAGGGGAGGCCGGTCTCCTCGAGAAAAATCGTGACCTTGTGGCCATTCGGCGTCGGCCAGTAAAACAGTTCGATCATCGTCGCCCTTTCGGCCAATTATCATTGCGTGCTAACGAAGATAGAGATGTAACCGCGTCGCGGGGATTGCAATGTCGAAAATCTTTCGCGCCATTGGCGCAATGACGGGCACGTCGATGGACGCCGTCGATCTCGCTTATCTCGAGACCGATGGCCTCCAGACGTTGCGGTTCGGCCCGAGCGCCTCCTATCCCTTTTCCGACGAGGATCGCGCACTGCTGCGCCGGGCCGTGGCGGCGGCGAAATCCCTGAGCCGGCGCGACGAGCGGCCCGGTCCTTTGGCCGAGGCCGAATATTTGATCACCGGACGCCATATCGAGGTTATCCAGACTTTTCTCGCCCAGTTCGGTCTAGATGCGGCTTCCGTCGATCTGGTCGGTTTTCATGGCCAGACCGTGCTGCATCGCCCCGAGAGCGGGCTGACGGTGCAACTCGGCGATGGCGCGCTGCTGGCCCGGCGCATTGGCATCGATGTCGCCTATGACCTGCGCGCCGCCGATATCGCCGCTGGCGGACAGGGGGCGCCGCTCGTGCCGGTCTATCATCGCGCTTTGGCGGAGGCCTCGGGCGTCGCCACGCCCTTGCTCTTCGTCAATATCGGCGGCGTCGCCAACATGACCTTCGTCGACGCCGGCGCGGACCCCATCGCCTGCGACGCCGGGCCGGGCAACGCGCTGATCGACGACCTGATGTTCGCCCATACCGGCCGCGCCATGGACGAGGACGGCGCCTGCGCGCTGGAAGGGAAGGTGGATGAGGAGGCGTTGGCGGCGCTGATGGATCATCCCTATTTTGCGCAAAAGCCGCCGAAATCGCTCGACCGCAACGCTTTTTCCGCTGGGCCGGTCGAGGGTCTGTCGCTGCCGGACGCGGCGGCGACGCTGGCCGCCTTCACCGCCAGCGCCATTATCGCCCATCTGCCCTTTCTGCCGGCGCCGCCTCGCCTGATCGTGGTCTGCGGCGGCGGCGCGCATAATCCGGCCCTGATGCAGGCGCTGGCGAAACGGGCGCCCTGTCCGGTGCGCCGCGCGGAGGATTTCGGTTGGGAGTCGCAGGCCATCGAGGCGCAGGCCTTCGCCTTTCTCGCCGTGCGTTCGGTCAGGGGCCTGCCTTTGACTTTTCCCACCACCACCGGCGTTTCGGAGCCGACGACCGGCGGCGCGCTGGCCTGGGCGGGGTAGGGGGTTTCGGGGAACGGGTTTGTCGAATCTGGAAAAAAGTGGGCTAACTATTTGATCTTCAGTAGAATTCCGCTCACCCTCGGGCAGGCGTCTCGAAGGGCGAGGGCGTCAGGAGCCACGAGGTTTCAGCCGTGCCGTTCATGGTTGGCTGCCCATGATTCGATAAAGCCGCCGCCAGGCGTCTGGCGACGCCGGACGGCGGCTTACTCACCATGAGGGGCCTTGGCGAAAACGCGGCTTTAAAGCCGTTTCACAACAAGTCGGGGTGCGCCTTGGGCGGGCGCAAAACACGACATGGGGACAAAAATGATCATGCATAGTTGGACGGCAAGACACTGGATCATTGCGGCGCTGGTGATCGTTATCGGCGCCGGGGCCTTCATTTTGAGCTGGGCGTGACATGGATAGGACCATGGCCTCACGGACGCCCGAACTCGAACGAAAGGTCCGGAGGAGAACCCCTCCTCCGTCCAGGTTTTTTCAGGCCCGCCGGGACGACCCGCTGTCCCGCGCTTCAGCCGCCGCTTCTGCGGGC
The DNA here is from genome assembly GCF_903903185.1 of uncultured Rhodoblastus sp. Taxonomy (GTDB): domain Bacteria; phylum Pseudomonadota; class Alphaproteobacteria; order Rhizobiales; family Beijerinckiaceae; genus Rhodoblastus. The sequence continues at coordinate 10,052 of NZ_CAIUXT010000128.1, read as the reverse complement.
GGATACAGCCGACGTGTTTCCGCGATGTCCTCGTAACTTGGCAGGCCGACCTCGTTGCCGAGATGCTGCACCTTGAAGGCCGAGGCGGCGCGGGCGAAATCGAAGTGCTCGGACCAGCGACCCTTCGGGTTCTTCAGATAGGACGCCAGATAGGCGCCGTGAAAAACGTCGCCCGCGCCCGAAGTGTCGATGACTTTATCGTCGGGGACATGCAGCGCCGGCATGCGGCTGATATGGCCGTCCTCGTCGATCCAGAACAGGCCGCGCTCGCCCTCGGTGACGCCGGCGACCGTGACTCCGCGCGACTTGAGATAAGCCAGGGTTTCCAGAGCGGACAATTTCAACTGCCCGCAGAAAGCCTCGGAAACCACGGCGACGTCGATGTAATGCAGCACCTCGTCGGTATTGACCCGCAGGGCGCCGCCGTCGAGTGAGGTCAGCACGCCGGCTTCGCGGCAGGCCTTGGCGTAATAGAGCGAGGCGTCGGCCTGGTGGCCGTCGAGATGCAGCGCCTCGTAGGTCGAGACGTCGAGTTTCATGAACGGCCGCAGATGATGCGAGTCTCGGGCGCGCAGGATGGCGCGCTTGTTGCCTTGCGGCAGCACGAAGGAGAGCGATGAGCGCGCCACTTTGCGCGGATAGAGCGTGACGCCATATTTGCGCGCCATGTCCCAGAACATCTGACCGAGCCAATCGTCGGACATCGTGGTCAGCAAATCGGGCGGAAAGCCAAGCTTGGCGCAGGCGAAGGCCGCCGTCACCGAATTGCCGCCGAAGGAGACGGCAAAATCCCTGGCCACCTCCTTTTCGTCGCCCGAAGGCATGACGTCGGTGATCAGGGTCATATCTATATAGGAATGTCCGACAAAAAGAGCTGTCACGGCGTCACTCTGCTGTAAAGCGGCGTCCTGGGCAAGGAACGCCATTGGAACGGTTCTAATTGCCATAAAATCGGCGCGAATGGAAGCGTTGGGCCAAGTTTTGGCCCCCGTTCTATCCCATGGTCTAAGCTTGGTTCTGATCCGGGCCTTTTCGGTTGGCGACTCCGCAAGGGCATATTTGGCGCTCCGGGGCCTGTTTCCAGAAAGTCGGCGACCTTTCGGATGACAATATGATTTTGAGGAAAATGATCGTCCCGAGACCGTTCAGCGTATGCACAGGCGTCAGCCACGCGAAAGATATCGATCGCCTCCGCCGTCACAGGCAAATCTCCGCTAGGAAATTCCAGATCCTCGCCCATGAAACAAATGCAAGGAAAAGCCGATGAACGCTCCCGATCCTTCCCTCGTTTCGCTGATTTCGCATGCGGACGGCCGCGTGGCGGCGACGCCGGTTTCCTCGCTGTTCCTGACGCGCTGGTCGGCCCGCGCCATGACCGCCGAGCCGATTCCCGACGAAATCCTGTTCGCCATGTTCGAGGCGGCGCGCTTTTCGCCCTCCAGCTATAATTCGCAGCCCTGGCGTTTCGCCTATGCAAAACGCGGCGACGAGGCTTTTCCGCGCTATGTCGATTGCCTTTCCACCCCCAACCGGGCCTGGGCCGGCGAGGCTTCCGCGCTCGTCCTGATCGCCTCCCGGGCCGCCTTCGTGCCGCCGGGCGCAGCGGAGGAAATCGTCTCGCCAACGGCCTCCTTCGACGCCGGCGCGGCCTGGGCGAGCCTCGCGTTTCAGGCGGCGCTGCTCGGCTGGACGACCCGCGCCATGGGCGGTTTCGACAAGGAGCGCGCGCGCCTCGCGACGGGCGCCCCGCCAAGCCTCAAACTCGAGGCGATGGTCGCCATCGGCAAGAGGGGCGACGCCTCGCTCCTGCCGCCGGACAAGCAGAAGCTCGAAAAGCCCAATGCGCGCAAGACCATCGGCCAGATCGTGTTCGCCGGGGCTTTTCCCGCCGATGGCTGAGCGCACGGTTAAATAATATAAAATTGAAACAATGCTTTGAAGCCGGTTTTTCGTTCGATCTCTAAGGTTCGGACTGGAATAATTTTCCGGCGAAAACCGGCGCGGCGGAAGGTTTGCCTGTCGGCGATCCGCCGGCGGGCTCCACCGTCACCGCGAACAGCGACGTTTTCAGCAGTTCGGGCGGGAAGGCGCGCAGGGTCTCGCGGCGGGTGAAGTCGGCCTTTTCGATCACGCCGAGCGATTTCGGCGCGTCGAGCCGATCGTTGATGAGCCATAATTCATACGATTTTCCGGCCGGGGCCACGGCCTCGATCGGGCGCACCGTCAATTCCCGCGTGCGCAGATCGACCGACACGACGAAAGCCGGCGAACCCGCGTCCTTCTGCAGCACCGCGACGAAATTGTTTGGCGCGACGCTTTGCCGGACCGCGCCGGAGATCAGCGCCACTGCGAGCGAGGCTGCGAGGGCGCCGCTGGTCAGAGCCGCGATTTTCCACCGCCGCGCCCTTGCGCTCAAAAGGGTCACCATATCGGCGCCCGCCGGGGCTTCGATCTCGCGCTCGATCCGCGCGAACACGTCGGGGGGCGGCGCTTCCTCCGCAACAAAGGCGGAAAGCGGCGCCAAACGCTGTTCCCAGCGCGCAATGGCGGCGTCGAGCGCCGGCTCGGCGATCCGCCGCGCGGCGATGGCGCGTCGATCCGCGGCGTCGAGAACGCCCAGCACATATTCGCCGGCGAGCGTTTCGATATCGTCCTGTTCCTCGCCGTTCATGAGCCGAGGCACTCCCGCAATTGCGCCAGGCTGCGGCGCAGCCAGGTCTTGATGGTGGCTGTCGGATGATCGAAGCGCGCCGACAGGTCCTCTCGGCTCAGGCCGTGACAATAGGCGAGTATGACAATGCGGCGCTTTTCCGCGTCGAGACCGTCGAGGCAGCCGAGCAGGCGGCGCAATTCCTCCTGCCGGTCGCGCCCGGCGAGGGGGTCCTGTTCCGGCGCGGCGAGATGCAATTCCTCGCTTTCCGCGTCGAGCGTCGGCGGCTTGCGCTTGCGCGCCTCGTCGAGCGCGCGATTGCGGGCGATGGCGGTCATCCAGGTCCCCGGCGCGGCTCTCGCGGCGTCGTATGTCGCCGCGTGGCGCCAGATTTTCACATAAACCTCCTGCAGGACATCCGCGGCGAGGGCGCGGTCGTTGAGGATACGTAAAATCGTTGCGTAGAGTTTCGGCGAAGTCGCGCGATAGAGCGCGGCGAAGGCCTGCCGGTCGCCCTGCGCCGCGCCTTGCAGCCATTGCGCCAGTTCGTCGTCCCGGTTGGCGGTCGAGATCGTCATTTGAACCCTGGAGCATATTCCCGAAAAGTTGCAGACTTTTCGGAAAAGAAGGCGCGGTCAACAAGAAGGCCGGGGCATTTTGATGTTTCCACGAAACATGAAAATGCTCCAGTCGGTCGCCGCAAAAAAGCCGCCGCGGCGCCAGATTTACGCGAGTGGCGCCCCGCACGCAATTCTGCTTCGCGCCGGAACGGCAAGATGGCTTACAGCGTCAAGGAAATGTTCAAGACCCTGCAAGGCGAGGGCGGCCAGTCCGGACGCGCCGCCGTGTTCTGCCGGTTCAGCGGCTGCAATCTCTGGAGCGGCCGCGAACAGGACCGCGCCGAGGCGGTCTGCACGTTCTGCGACACCGATTTCGTCGGCGTCGATGGCGAGGGCGGCGGCAAATTCGCGGACGCGCAGAGTCTGGCCCGAAGATTGTCCGAGACCTGGGGCGAAGGCAGGGAAGGGCGCTTTGTCGTCTTCACCGGCGGCGAACCGCTGCTGCAACTCGATGCGGCGCTGATCGACGCGGCGCGCGCGCAAGGCTTTTTCATCGCGGTTGAGAGCAATGGCGCAGTGCCGCCGCCACCCGGCATAGACTGGCTCTGCGTCAGTCCGAAAGCCGGCGCGCCCTTGCAGGCGACTGCGGGCGCCGAGTTGAAGCTGGTGTTTCCGCAACCGGGCCTGCAACCGGAGGTTTTCGAACAACTCGCCTTCGACCATTTCTGGATTCAGCCGATGGACGGGCCGCGACGCGTTGAAAATACCGCCGCCGCCGTGGCTTTTTGCCTGACGCATCCGCTTTGGCGGCTCAGTTTGCAGACTCACAAGATGATTGGGATTTCGTAAAGCGATTTGGCAAAATCTGTGGATAAGTGTGGCAAAAAAACCATGCCCGCGAAAAAAATTCTCAGATCATCTGGAAAAAGCCCGATTTCCATTTCAAACAAGGTAAGCCTCACGCAAGGTGAATTGCTTACGATCACAAAATCGTAGCTGTCGATCACAAAATCGTGGCTTTGGCATACTCGCCAGTGGGGGTTTGCGGAAGTCGGCTTATTTCGTTCGAGATCGAGGCGGGAGGCGTTTGCCGTGAAGCATCGGAGATTGCAGCGAGTTCTGGGCCTGACGCTGGCCTGCGCCGTATCGCTGAGCGCGGGGGCCTACCTCTCCTACCACGCAGCCAAGGTCCATGAACTGGGGTTCGGGCAGGTTGCCGGCGAAGGGCGGGATAACGCCGCCGACGAACAACTCGCAGCCAATTCCGCCGGATCGCAAATCGTCGCGGCGACCAATGGCGCTCCGGTCGAAGCTGCGCCGGTCGAAGCCGCCGGACGTCAGGCCGAAACTGAAAACTCCTCTTCCGCGCTGGTGAAGGTCAATCTTCCAGTCGCCCACGAACCGCCGGCGGCTCTTGCTTCGATGGTCGCGCCGCTCGGATTGCGCCGTGACGACGCCGAGCGCGAAGCGGCGCCCACGGACAGCGCGCCGGTCGCTCAGTCCGAACATCTCGCCAGCCTGGAAATCGTATTGCCGCCGGTCGCCGATATGACCCCGGTCAAGGCCGTGCCGCTGCCGCCGCGCCGGCCCTCCGGCCTGTCCGCCGCCGCCACGCCGCCGTCCGCGCTCCTCGATCCGGCAACCGCCGCGCCGCCGGCTGAAACGCCGGTCGCCGCTGTCGCGCCGCCAGCCGCCCTTTCGCCGCCAGCCGCTACCCCGCCTGCGGCGGTCGCCGCCGTCGCCCCGCTTCCGGTCGCTGCGCCGGTCGCCGCCGCGGCGCAACCGGCTCCGCGTCAGGTCGCCGCCGTGTCGCCGCAGCAGCCCGCCGCGCTGCCGGCGATTCAGGCGCCCAGCGCCTTTCCCGGGATCGCCTCGGCGCTGGCGGCTGTGACTGCTTCGGTCGGCGGCGCCACGCCTTTGCCGCCCGGCGATGCCGGAGCGCCTTCTCCGGCGATGGGCGGCGGGTTCAAGAAGGGCTCGCCGGTCTATGTCCGCATCTTCAAGCAGGAAGGGACGCTGGAGCTCTGGATCAAGCGTGGCGAGAGCTACGGCTTGTACAAGGCCTTCCCGATCTGCAAATGGTCCGGCCAGCTCGGACCGAAGACCCGGACGGCGGATTATCAATCGCCGGAGGGCTTTTATTCGGTCTCGGCGCGCCAGCTCAATCCGCATTCGGCCTATCATCTCGCCTTCGACGTCGGTTATCCCAACGCCTTCGACCGCCGGCAGGGCTCGACCGGCAGCGCCGTCATGGTCCATGGCGATTGCAAGTCGATCGGCTGTTTCGCCATGACCAATGACGGCATCGACGAAATCTACGGCATTGTCGCGGCGGCGCTCGAAGGCGGCCAACGCGAAGTCCCGGTGCATATTTTCCCGTTCCGCCTGACCGAAACGGCCATCGCCCGCGAATCCGCGCCGAAGTCGGGCAATGTTCTGGCCTTCCTCTCGCAGCAGGGAGACAGCGCGCCACGCCGCGACTGGAGTCCGTTCTGGCGCAATCTCAAGCAGGGCTATGATCTGTTCGAGCGCAGCCATGTGCCGCCGGTCGCCTTCGCCTGCGGCGACCGTTATGAATTTGGCGCCGCCGGCCGCTCCTGCGCCCGCATCGCCGGCTGGTGACGCCAGTCCCGCCGGCGAAGACCGGCGGGATTGATACAGGCGCGAACGGAGCCTGCGGACCTTTCGGAAGGCGGGCGTCTCCTGGCGGATTTTCCCGGCTGGCGCGCCGGATGGCATTAACGCCCCGATGAGTGACGATCCGGCCTCGACCGTTCTGGTTTTAAAAAACTTTTTCGTCCGATGGCAGTGGCGGTCGCTGCATCCGCCCTTTATGGTCGCGTTGCGCCGCAGACCATCCGCGCGTTGCAATCATGAAGAGGGACGACCCATGGCGATCGCCGGCACCTGGAAACTGACGCTGGAAACGCCGTTCGGCGTCCAGACTCCGTTGCTGCGCATCGACGCGGACGGGACCGGCGCGCTGATCTCGGAGATTGGCGAAGCGCCGCTCAGCGATCTGAAGGTGACCGAAGACACGGCGGAGTTCGCCGCCGACGTGCCGACGCCGATGGGCAATATGGTGATCGGCTTTTCGGTCAAGGCCAGCGGCGACGCGCTTGCCGGCACGTTCAACTCGCCGCTCGGCGCGACCGATTTCACCGGCCTGCGCGAGATTTAAGCCTGCTCAACCTCTGTCCGCCTCGTCGATGAACGCGGCGATCCGCTCCAGTGTTGGCTTGTCGAGAAGCAGCGGCGCGTGACCCTGGCCCGGCACGACATGGGTCTGGCAACGCGGATGGACCGCCGCCATCCGGGCAAAAACTTCCGGCGACAGCAGATCGGAATTTTCACCGCGCAGCGCAAGGACCGGCGCCGTTAGCCCCTGAAACAGCTCCCACAGATCGGGCAGCGGTTTGGCCGGATCGAAATTATCCATCGTCCGCGCCAGTTGCGGGTCGTAGGACAGGCGCAGTCGCTCGGGCGTGTCGTTGAGCGAAATGTCGGCATAAATGCGCCAATCTTCGTCGGGAACCGCCGGAAAACTGCCGCCTAACGAACCTTTGAAATGTTCGACCGCTTGTTCGACCGTCCGCAGCACCGGCAGGCGGCCGATATAGGCGGAGATTTTGGCGAGCCCCTGTAATCCGAGTTCCGGCCCGATATCGTTGAGCGCCAGCGCCTTGACCCGTTCGGGACTTAAAGACGCCAGGGTCATGGCGTGCAATCCGCCGCGCGACGTGCCGATGAAAATGGCCGAACCCAATTTGAGTTGGTCGAGCATGGCGAGAATGTCGACATATTCGACCGGCAGCGAATAATTGCGCCATTCCGGGTCCCAGTCCGACCCGCCGCGTCCGCGATAATCGAGGCTGACGATGCGGCGCGGCGTCCGGGCGTAAAGATATTGCGCCAGCACGACGAAATCGCGCGCGGGGCGGGTCAGGCCGGGCAGGCAGACGATTGGCGTCGGCTGTTGCGCCGTCGCCGCGTCCTCGCCGAGGACGAGGGCATGCAGATTAAGTCCGTCCGGAGCCGCAAAAAAACGGCTTTGCATCGTTCCGCTCACGCGGGCGCCCTCCCCAAAAATGGCGCTTTCCTTTGATGGCATTTATTCTTGCCGTCGACGCCCCGTCGCGCAATCTAGCAGTTCCCGCGCTGTCGCGAAGGCCAAAAGCCGCGTTCTTTAGTCGCGCTGTTTCATCAACCGGCTTTTTTCGCGGTTCCAGTCGCGCTGCTTCTCGGTCTCGCGCTTGTCGTGAACCTGCTTGCCCTTGGCGAGCGCGATTTCGATCTTGGCGCGGCCGCGATCGTTGAAAAACAATTTCAAGGGCACGATGGTCATGCCCTCCCGCTGCACGCCATGCGATAATTTGACGATTTCGCGATGTTTGAGCAGGAGCTTGCGCAGCCTCTTGGGCTCGTGATTATTGCGGTTGCCGGCGTGATATTCCGGGATCGTGGCGTTGACCAGCCAGATTTCGCCACGGCTGTCGACGCTGGCGTAGGATTCGGCGATGGTCGAGCGGCCGGTGCGCAGGCTCTTGACCTCGGTGCCGGTCAGCATCAGCCCGGCCTCGAAAGCCTCGCCGATCTCATAATGGTAGCGCGCCTTGCGGTTGTCGGCGACGATCTTGAAATTGGAGTGCGGTTTTTCTGCCAATTTAATTATGGGCCTCCGAGCCCTGCCCGGCGTCGGGCGAAATTTTCCGCGCCAGCCCGGCCGGGAAGCCGGACCGGTCGGACCCGGCGCAAAACAGCGCGGGCGCGCGCTTTTGCCGGACCTTGCGCTCGACCCGCTTCACCCGTTCAGCACGCCCGCGAACGCCATCGCCGCCTCGATCGCCGCGCGGGTCTTGGCGGTCGAGCCGACCAGAGGCAGCCGCACGTCCTCGCCGACGCGGCCAAGCAGGTTCAGCCCGGTCTTGGCGCCGGTGACGCCGGCCTCCAGAAAAGTCGCGACATGGAGCGGGGTGAGCTTGTCCTGGATGGCCAGGGCTTTGGCGTAGTCTCCGGCGCTGGCCGCCTCCCAGAGATCGGCGCAGGGGCGAGGCGCGATATTGGAGACCACCGAAATGCAGCCGACGGCGCCGGCGGCGAATGTGGCCAGCGCCGTCAGGTCGTCGCCCGAAAATTGCAGAAACTCGGGGCCCAAAGCCTGCCGCTGCAAGGAAATGCGCCCGATATTGCCGGTGGCGTCCTTGACGCCGACAATATGGCGCAATTCGCCGTAGCAGCGCTTCATCGTCTCGACCGACATGTCGATCACCGAACGCGGCGGAATATTATAGATGACGATCGGAATGCCCACGGCCTCGTCAATGGCGCGGAAATGCTGGAACAGGCCTTCCTGATTGGGTTTGTTGTAATAGGGCGTCACCACCAGCGCCGCCGAGGCGCCGGCCTTTTCGGCATGAATCGCCAGTTCGACGGCTTCGCTCGTATTGTTCGAGCCGGCGCCCGCGATCACCGGAACCCGGCCTCTCGCCTCGGATACGGCGATTTCGACGACTTTCTTGTGTTCCTCATGCGACAGGGTTGGGCTTTCGCCCGTGGTTCCGACCGGCACCAGGCCTGCAATTCCGCTTTCGATCTGCCAGTCGATCAGGGAGCGATAGGCGGCCTCATCGACCGCTCCATCCTTGAACGGCGTCACCAGCGCCGTCATCCATCCCCGAAATTGCTTTTCCCTAGCCATTGCCATCTTCCGTCCCGCTTGCCGCCGCATCCGCGCCGCTTTTGGCAGGTTAGTTGCCGGGGTACTCATAGCCCCTGACGGACGCGACGGAAAGGGGCGCCTTGCCCCCGATGGCGGAAAGCCTTTCGTCGGGCCGGTTCAATTGGTTAACCCTTCGTTAATTTCCGAAGCGCAGGCTCCTATCGACGCATCGGAACAACAGGACGATTGAATGGGGAAATTCGGGCGGAATTTTCATGGCGATCGCCGCTGGACGCTTGCGGCCGCAGCGGGAGCGACGACGGCGGCCTGCTGCCTGCTGTTCCTCGCTCCGCAATCGCCGCCGAACTGGCTGCCGCCCCGCGCGCTGGATCTCGCCAGCCGGATCGGGCTTTTCCGCGCTCCGGCGATACCCGCCACAGGGGCCGAGCCCAATGCCCCGACCCGGGTTGCAGTCGATCGGGAAGGCGAGCCGGAAAGCGCGCCAAAGGAAGTGCGAGCCGGACTCGACAGCCTTCGCCGCGAGGAGCCTGTCGCTGACCCCGCCAACGCCGCCGGCGCGAAAACCCTCGGCCACGATCTCTCGGGCGTCGTCGCGGCGCTCAAATTCTATCGGGACGGCCAGTCGGAATCGGGCGACGCCGCGCTGGCGACGAAGGACCCTTTGGTTCGCGCCGCCATTGAATGGGCCTTCCTGCGCGATCATCCGGTGAAGGCGGGCGTCGAGCGCATCGCCGCTTTCCTGCGCGCCCATTCCGACTGGCCCGTCGCCGCCATGCGCAAACATGCCGAAGAACTGGCGGGCGTCGAAAGCGCCCGGCCGGAGCGCGTCGCCGCCTATCTCGCCGAATTCCCGCCCATATCGGTCGCGGGCGAAATCGCCATGGCCAATCTGTTGCGCGCCGACGAGGCGCGGCTCGATGAGGCGGAACGTCTGGCGCGTGAAATCTGGCGCGAGTCCGATCTTTCCGCGACGCAGGAAAAACTTCTGCTCAAGAATTTCGGCGCGTTTTTTTCGGCGCAGGATCATATTTTCCGCGCCGACCGGCTGATGCTGCGCGAACAGACCGCCGCCGCCGCCCGCGCCGCGGCGCGCGCCGGCAAGGACGGAGTCGCGTTGTTGCGCGCGCAGAACGAACTCGTCAACGACATCGCCTGGAGCAAG
>NZ_CAIUXT010000127.1 GCF_903903185.1 uncultured Rhodoblastus sp. | reverse complement strand
CCCCGCCTTCCAGCTGGTCCTGCAACGCTTTCAGCTCCGCCGCGGTCGGTCCGCGCTGACCGGACAGCCCGAACGCGGTGCCGTGCGCCGGGTCGGAAATCAGCGGCATGATGTTGTGCAGGAAGGCGCCGCGCGATTTGACCGCCCGGTTGACCTCGACCAGATGCTGGTCGTTGACGCCGGGGATCATCACCGAATTGACCTTGCACAGAATACCGCGCTCGGTCAGCATTTCGAGACCGCGCAACTGGTGATCGGTCAGGATTTGCGACGCTTCGACGCCGGTGATGCGCTTGTGCTTATAGAAGATCCAGGGATAGATTTTCGCGCCGACTTCCGGATCGACCATGTTGATGGTGATGGTGACGTGATCGACGTTGAAGCTGGCGATCGTGTCCACATGTTCGGGCAGGGCCAGACCATTGGTGGACAGGCACAATTTGATGTCCGGCGCGGTCTTCGAAATCAGTTCGAAGGTCTTGAAGGTCTTGGCCGGGTTGGCGAGCGGATCGCCGGGGCCGGCGATGCCGAGCACGGTCATCTGCGGAATGGTCGAGGCGACCGCGAGGACCTTTTTCGCCGCCTGCTCCGGGGTGAGCTTTTCGCTGACCACGCCCGGACGCGATTCATTGGCGCAATCATATTTGCGATTGCAGTAATTGCACTGGATGTTGCAGGCTGGCGCCACCGCGACATGCATGCGCGCATAATGGTGATGGGCTTCTTCGCTGTAGCAGGGATGGTTCTTGACCTTGTCCCAGATCTCGGGCGGCATGTCTTCCGGCCCGTCGCTGGAGCCGCAGCTCGGCTTGCTCGCGCCACCCGACGTGCCGCACCCCTTGTGTTCGGCGACCTGCTGCATCACCGCTTCGAGATCGACGCCGGAACCCTTGGCGTCGGAGTCATTTTGGGCCGCTGAATCCATGTCCGATCCTCGCATTTTCCACTGGAGCTATAAACTGAATGAAAGGGTAGCAACGCATATGCCACATTCGAGATTTTTATAATTATCTCTATTTCTCAACAACTTAAGTCGCTTGTCGAAGTCGCCGTGTCGGCTTGTGCACAGGATTTGCGGCGATTATCGACCTGTTGCAAAACCGACAAGGCGTCGATGGCGCGCCTGAAACCCGAAGCTTGGAAATAAAAGGGAGCCGCGAGCGGCTCCCTTCGATCCCTGGAGTCGATTGCGATTCGGTTGAATCGTAATCGACTCTCGATTCCTTTGTTTTCGCAATGTTTTCGCGAAAAACCAGCGTCCACTTTTTCGCCCATTGCTCTAGCGACCAGAGCGGGCAAAAAGCTCAGCCCTTGATGAGGATTTCACAGGCGCGTTCCAGCGGCACCGCCAGCGGAACGATGCTTTCGGTGGCGAAAAAGCGGCGCTCGTTCAGTGACAGTTTTTCCGGCTCGACCAGCGCATAATGCGGCGTCGCCGAGCGCTTGGAGATCTGGCGCGCATAGGTGCGCAGCATCTGGTCGTGGAAGCGGCAGCCGATGTAAAGGAAGCTGCGCTCGGTGCGCAGATTGGCGACCGCTTCGGGGATCGGCGACTGGATGTCGATCTCGGTCAGCACCTCGACATAGTCGGCGTCGGAAATCAGGAAGTTTTTCGCCGGAATCACGCCGCCATGCGGCTTGTAGAGGATGGTCGTCCAGGCCTCGGCCGCCGGCTTGTCCACTTCGGCGCCGGAAGCGTCGTAGAAGCGATACCAAAGGCTTTCGCCGATGCCGGCGCGGGTGATGCCCTGGATCTCGCCCCAGTCGGAACGTTTGGCGAAGGCGAGGCGGGCGGCGCCGTCATACCAGGTGTCGACGATCAGCGGCAGCGGCAACGACGCCAGGTAATCGTGCAGCGGCGTCGGCTGGACCGGCGACGCGAAGGCTTCGTTCATCAGATTGGTCACGGTGGAGCGATGACGCTGGCCCTCGATATATTGCGCGGAGGCCCAGACATTTCCCCGGGCGCGACGCGGCAGCGCCACCTTGGTCCCGAAAAAATCGGCGAGGGCTTCCGGCGTCATGGGAACCGCCGGGGCGGAGATTTGCGCCAGCGCCGGCCCAAGATAGGGAATGATCGAGCCGCCGCGCAATTTCCGCGCGAGATCGGCGAGGACGCTTTCCGCCTCGGCGGGTTTCAGGAAATCCTGGTCCAGGATGGGAGCGTTCATGCTTACTCCTCTTCGCTGCGCTTGCGCGCTTCGACGGTGATCGGCAACCTGGTGTCGGCGGCCAGTTCCGGCAATTCCAGCACCCAGCCATTGGCGATCTTGATCCAGCCGCCCCAAAGGGTCGCGAATTCGCTTTCGACGATCGGCTCCTCCAGATCCTTTTTCGGCACGTAAATGCAGAGACCGGTTTCGGGAGAGCGACGGATCATGATTTTCATTGATTTATTTCTTTCGCTGACGCCGCGTTTCAATTGTTCCGCCGACGCAAGAAGTCGGCTGGCGTTTGGCCGACGAAGCAACGTCGGCTTGTTTTCGATCGTATCGCACAGGCGCCAACAGGGACTCCCGGCGCCGGCTCGTTCGTCGGCGCAGGCTTTGTCGGGACAGGCAGTCGGACATAACCGGCGCCTGCTCACCCCAAAGCGGCAGGCGTCTCATGATTTAATATCAAGCCTTCACGCAGGTTCCCGGCACCGGGCAGACTTCGTCGCACCGGGGGCGATCGGAATGGCCTTCGCATTCGGTGCATAATTTGGGGTTGATCACAAACGTGTCGCCCTTCATGGAAATCGCCGCGTTCGGACATTCAAACTCGCAAAGGCTGCAACCCGTGCAGGACGAAGCGATGATCTTGTAGGCCATCGTAAATCTCCTCAATTCAGCTCAGTCGTATCAACTCAGTCGTGTTTTCGCGGACCGGCCCGCCCGCGCTCGACCACCCCAATCAGTGAGCAAGGCCCGTGCCAGCGGCGAAGGCGGCGCTTTTATCCAGTCGCCGCACGCCCTTTGCAGGTTTCGCAACCGGGCGCGTTTGAATCGCGACAAAGCCGGGAGTTTTATGGCTTTTCAGAATTTCTTGATCGGGATGCGATGCTTGCCGAGCGCATAGGCGATCTGGCGCGGCGTGATGTTCAACAGCCGCGCCGCCTTGGCCTGCACCCAGCCGGCTTTTTCCATCGCGCCGATCAATCGATCGCGTTCCGGGACGCCGAAACGGGCGCTCTCCTGCATCGATCCGCCGCGCAGGCGGGCGCGCCGCGCGGGGGAACCGAAATCCGGCCCCGGCGCCGAAGGAGTCAGCGCGGCGGCGCCCGGCGCCGCGCCCTCGCCGGCAAGGTCGTCGAGACGGACCAGCGGCCGGGGCGCGGAACCGGTGTCCCGCCATAGCGACGAGGACAGGCAGGCGTCTGCGGCGCAGGCGAAATCCGACTCGACGATTCCATCCTCCCGCGCCAGGGTCGCGGTGCGGCGCACACAATTTTCAAGTTCGCGGACATTGCCGGGGAAATTGCAGGCCTGCAGCAGCCGCAACGCATTGGCCGTCAGCTTTTTTCGCGTGCCGTTTTCCTCGTTGAAACGACGCATGAATTCCTGCGCCAGCAACGTCACGTCTTCCGGGCGCTCGCGCAGCGGCGGCAGCAGGATCGAGACGACATTGATGCGGTAATAGAGATCGGCGCGGAACCGGCCGCGCTCGACCGCCGCTTCGAGATTCTTGTTGGTGGCGAAGACGAAGCGCACATCGACCTTGACCGTCTCCGATCCGCCGACGCGCTCGAATTCGCCCTCTTGCAGCGCCCGCAGCAACCTGGTCTGGAAGGAAGGCGAAATCTCGCCGATTTCGTCGAGAAACAGCGTGCCCTTGTCGGCCAGTTCGAAACGCCCCTTGCGCAGGCCGAGCGCCCCGGTGAACGACCCTTTCTCATGGCCGAACAACTCGGATTCGAGCGTGGTTTCCGGCAGCGCCGCGCAGTTCAGGCGGATGAAAGGCCCGTCCTTGCGCGGCGACAGGTCATGGGTGGCGCGCGCGAAAAGCTCCTTGCCGGCGCCCGATTCGCCGCGCAGCAGCACGGTCGTATGGGTGCGGGCGACGACGTTGATCTGGTTGAACACCTCGCGGATCGCCCGGCTCGCGCCGACAATGCCGATCAACGCCTGTTCGCCGCGCAGCGCCGGCTGGCGCGGCGGCTCCTTTTCCAGCCGCCGCTGTTCGTCCATCAGTCTTTCACGGTCGCGCGCGACGAGGTCGTAAAGGTGAAGGGTCTGCCCCACCATATTGGCGATCATGGTCAGGAAACGCGCGTCTTCCTCGACGCCCGCTCCGCCGGCGCCGTCGTGCAGGCGGTCGACGATCAGCGTTCCGATGACCTGGCCGCGATCCTGGATCGGGACGCCGATGAAGCCAAGAACCTTGCTCTTGCCGTTGCTTCCGCCCATGCCTGCGTCGGCCTGCGACCAGCCGGCGAACAGGGAGTCGCGCGCGACATCCTCGACGATGACCGGCGTCCTGCCGGCGACGATGCGGCCGACGACTTTTTCGGGCAGGTTGGCGAAATGATCCCTCGCCTCGCCGTCGCGCCAGCCGAGGCCGACCGCCAATTTCGCCGTCCCGTCGTTGTCGAACAGCGCAACGAGGCCGCGCCGCAGGTCGAAAAAACCCGCCAGCACGCTCAGGACATGGGACAGCACCCGATCAAGACGCCCAGGCGCCGCGAGAATTTTCGAGATTTCGTAAATGCCGAGTAGTTCGATTTCCGCGCGACTCGACGGTTTTCCGCGGTGCGCTGCGAAATTCGGCACGCGGTCCGGTCCCTCTGCGCCGCGCGAGGCGGACTCGTGGTCGAGGCCGGAATTTCCGTCCAGGCTGAACGCGCCGTCAAAACCGGACTTGCCTCCAAAGCTGGACTTGCCATCAAAACTGGCCATGACGCGCCTCCCCGACGAAGGAAACGCGAAAGCAACAGGCGAAAGTGCGGTCGCAGTTCATGCTCGTCTCCAACGCCGAAACACCATCGGCCCCAAAAACCCGCGCCAGTCGCTTCGCCTGAAAAGTCAGACGATCTTCAGCGAATCCAGCGCCACGAAATTGCTTTGCGGTTCTTCCTTGGGCGCGACGGCCTCCTTGTGGACCTTGAACAACCGCTCCTGAATCGGCGAGGAGGCGATGAAATCCTGATAGGCCTGTTCGAGATGCGACCGGCACAGAGTCTTGATTTCCGCGTCGCTCAAGCCCTCGAAAGCGCCGTCGATCTCGCTACCCTTGAGATATTGCCCCATGCGCCGCAGGATATGCAGCCGCGACACCTGAACGACCGCCGGATCGAAGTCGAGGTCGAGATAAGTGAAGAAATCTTCCGCCGAGGAGAGATGTCCGAGATCCTGCAACACGCTCATGTTTCGAGCCTTTCCGTTCCTGTTCCGGTTTTGCGCGTTTTTTCGCGCGACCCGGCTTTCGCTTCGTCTGAAGAGGCGGCCGGCTCACGCGAAGGGGCTTTGGCGTCGGTCGCGGGCTTTCGGGCGCGGCGCTGCATGTGATTGAGCCGCGCTTCGAGAAAATCGACGCGATCGAGCAAGATGCTCAAGACTTCGCCCACCGGATCGGCGATGAGATGGTGATCGAGATTGATCCGCCCGCCAGCCTGCCCGCGCCGCACCGGTTCGCGCACGATCCGCGCGGGGATTCCGACCGCCGTAACCCCCGGCGGCACATCCTCGACGACGACCGAATTGGCGCCGATCCGCGCGCCCGCGCCGACCTTGATCGGCCCGAGGATTTTGGCGCCCGCCCCGACCAGCACGCCGCTTTCGATGGTCGGATGGCGCTTGCCGGGCGACCAGGAGACGCCGCCGAGCGTCACGCCATGATAAAGCGTCACGAGATCGCCGACCTCCGCCGTCTCGCCGATGACCACGCCCGCGCCGTGGTCGATAAAAAAGCCGCGTCCGATGGTGGCGCCGGGATGAATGTCGACATTGGTCGCCAGCCGGGCGAACCAAGACAGAAAGCGCGCCGGAAACTTGAAGCCGCGCCGCCACAGCCGATGGGCCAGCCGGTGCCAGACGATCGCATGAACGCCCGGATAGGTCAGCAAAATCTCGAGGACATGGCGCGCGGCGGGATCGCGCGCCTTGACGCAGGCGACGTCCTCGCGCCAAAGGCTCCACAGACCCGGAGCCGCCGCCATGCCCTTGCATTTCTGTTCCATCGAAGCTGCGAGCGCCGGCATGCAAAGCCCTCTCGAAAACCCCTTAATTGCGGCCCTTGAATCCCATCGGAACCGGGATCACGCGGACAAATTCCCCAAGCCTTTCGATCATGCGAGCCTGGATGCCCTCCAGCGTGGCGCTCGCCAGTTTGCAGAACACGCAGGCGCCCGTCAGCTTGACGTTGATCTTGTTGCCGTCGATCGAGACCAGCTCGCAATCGCCGCCATCGCGCTTCAGATTGGGGCGGATTTCCTCGATCACCTCGCGGACCCGCAGCGCCCGCTGCTGGTCCGCGGAGAGGTCGGGTTTTTCCTGCACGATGTCGGTTTTTTCTTGAACGATTTCAGTCTGCATGATCGATGCCTCTTGCTTGCTCGGCATGAATTCAGCCAAAACTCTTGCCGCAGGAGCAGCTGTGAGTGGCGTTGGGATTGTCGAACGTGAAACCCGCGCCCTCGATGGCGACGACGAAATCGATGACCACGCCGGCGAGCAATTCGCGCGAGGCGGGCTCGACAAACACCTTGACGCCGTCGCGTTCGACCAGTTCGTCGTCGGCTTCAGCCTTCTTCACGAGGCCCATCAGATATTTGTTGCCGGCGCAGCCGCCCGTCTCGACTTTCAGGCGCAGGCCCTCGACAGGCTCGGACGCCCCCTTGATGGCGTTGCGGACCGCGTTGAGCGCGCTGTCGGTGAGATGAATCATGGCCGGTCTCCAGATCGGAAGAAGCTTTTCGCCTAACAGGTTAGCAAAAGCCGCGCCAGCCCCCCCTCGCGCAGGCCCCCTTTGATTTCAATAGGTTTTTTGGGCCTTTGGCGTCGCGCTTGTCGGTATCGCGACAATGCCGCCTTTTCAGGAGGCAGCCATTTCCGCGCGGTCGGGGTCGCGCCGCTCCAGGCCGCGAAAAACAGCGCAACGTTTGAACACGTCGAGGTCGGGCGGCGTGTCGCGATGGCGACAATATTTCGCCACCAGCTTGGCGAGGCCCTTGATGTCGCGACCGCTGGTCTGGGGATAAATCTCGACCAGCGTCTCGATCAGGCTGTCATCGAGAGCGAGCCCGAACTGGCCGCACATGACGCCCCAGATGCGTTTGCGCGCCTCGGCGTCGGGGGCGTGGAAGCGGATCAGCGCGATGCAGCGCGAGACGATGGCCTCGTCGATGTCGTCGATTCGATTGGTGGTGAGGAACAACAGGCCATTGAAATATTCCAGCACGCGCAAAAACACGCCGACCACGGCGTTCATCGTCATGTCGTCCTGGCGCTTCTTGATATAGACGTCGGCCTCGTCGATCAGCATGACCGCGCCCCAGCGCTGGGCGCGCAGCAGCGCCTCCTTGAGCGCCGTCTCCATCGCCGCGACATTGAGCCCCAATTGTCCGGAATGGACGCGATAGAGCGGGCGGCGGACGATTTCGGCGTAGACCTCCGCCGTCAGGGTCTTGCCGACGCCGGGCGGGCCGGCGCAGAGCACCGTGGTGCCGCCGGATTTTCCCGCGACGATATCGTCCATCAGCACGTCCATCTCGGCGGTGAGAATGTCGATCAGATCGGTCTGCTCTTCCGGCAGCACCAGTTTCTGCTTTAGGTCGGGCTGGTAGAGATAGGGTTCGACGTCCTCGACATGGGTCCAGACATAATGGTGCAGGTCGAGATGAAACATCAGGATGAAGGGATGGACCGGAATCTGGCGAAACAGCCCCTTGCCGATGGCTTCGTTCTGCGCCGCGACCTCGTCTTCTTCGGCGTAAAGATTGCTTTTGGCCGCCTTGCGCAGATAGTTGCCCAGAATGTCGCCGGGCGCCTCCAGCGTCAGCGCGCGGTTGCTCAACAGGCTTTCGTCATTGACCAGCCGCGCCGGATTGCCGCCCGACGACAGGATCACCGCGTCCTTGCGCGTCCAGTCGTTGCTGCGGTGCGAGGAGGCGGGGTCCTCGGCAAAAAAGCCCAGCCCCTGCCCGGAAAACTGCGCCCCGTAGCGCGCCCGCCAGTCGAAATAGTTTTTGGCGTTGGCGTCATAGGCGGCGATCAGCTCCGGGGTCTCGCGCAAAAAGCCCTTGGCGGCGAAAATTTCCGCCACCGTCTTGCCGACAATGTCGGCGGCGGCGATGCGCATCTGCACGCTGGCCAGTTCGCCGCGCGAATTGGCCTTGAGCTCGACGAAAATCTTGCCGGTCTCGTCGTTGGACGGCGCCGTGTAGTCGAGCCGCCCGACCACATAGGGCAAGGGCCTGCCGCCGATGTTCATCGAGAACAGCCAGCCGCGCTGCGCGTCCTCGATGAGCCAGCCGACGACGGCCGGCAACACGGATTCGAGATCGGCATCTTCAAACCGCGTTCCGTTTGCGTCAAAGGCGCGTCGCAAGGTCGCCAATTGCGCGCGATGATTCTGCATCGGCGGCCCGGCGGCGCCGTAGAGATCCTGCAGCCGGTCGACCTGCGGCCCGGTCAGGTCGTGGAAGGCCACCTCGACCTTGTCGCCGAACATCAATTGCGCCTTGAGCGGCTCAAGCTCCGGAAAAGCGTCCGCCAGAGCCTCGACATAGGGGCGCGCGATGTGCAGCTTCATGCTCATGCCGGCATCCTTGCAGGACCGGAAGTTCCCGGCCTTTTTTAAAAATTTGACCAACGCGACAAGCATTGTTCGCGCCAGCACAGGCGTGGCGCGAATAGCGGCAGATCATTTGCATAGGGGGAGACGGCGCGATGGCGCGCGACGAATTTGTAGACTCAAAGACCAAGAACCCCAAGACAAGAATCTGGAGAATGACCATGACTTCGATCGAGACGACCGCCTTTGCCGCCCTGGACAAGGAAGGCCGCCTGCTCAACGCGGTTTTCAAGGGACCGACCGGCAAGCCGGGCTATTATGGTTTTCGCGGCGATATAGCGCTGAAATTCCAGCCCAAGATGGCCGATGAGGCGCGCCCGCCGGAATTCAAGCTCGAACAGATCGTCGCCGTAGCCAAGGAAGGCACGGGCAAGATCGAGAAGCTCGCCGGCTATCTCCACGACTTCGCGCATTTCGAGGAATTCAAAAAAATCGTGCTGCCGCTGCTGAGCCCGGACGGCGTCTATTTCCTGTTCGTCAATAATGTCGATCTGCTGGCCAAATATACGATTTCGGTCGATGGCGTGACGTTTACCGTGCTGGCCTGCGACGAGACCACGGTCTGGAAGGAGCTCAGCGAATATGCCGGGCTCGACAAGAACGATTTCAAGAAGCTCGACGGCGGCGGCAAGGTCCAGCTCGTCCTCGAAAAGGCGGCCGAAGCCAAGGAAACCTATGAGGTCTTGTCGATCGAAGACGCGCTGTCGCGGGCCGAGCCGGTCAAGAACCGCAACGCCAACCGCCCGGTCTGACGCCGGACGGTTTTTTCGCATTTTCCCGAAAAACTGAAGTCTCCGTGAGTCGGGCGCCTCTCTTGACCTGAAAAATCCGGGACTGAAATGTCCGGGATTTTTTGGGTCGGGCGACTCTTTGGGGTCCAGCTCAGGCCCGATTCTCTTCGGGCGGCAAGTCCTCGTCCTCTTCGACCAGGGTCACGCCGGTCACGCAAATATCGCCGTCGATGACCGCGAGGGCGACCGGCGTCAGACTGTCGCCCTTGCAGGGTCCGTCGGAACAGCGGCCGGTGCCGATTTCGAACAAGGCGCCATGCTTGCCGCACATCAGCCGCAAGCCATTGGGATCGAGAAACTGCTCGCGCTCCCAATCGAGATTGCTGCCGTGATGCGGGCAGCGGTTGCGATAGCCGAACACCTGGTGGCCCCAGCGCACCACCACGATCGGAAAAGGTTCGGGCGCGCCATTCTCTCCCACCACGGCCAGTTGGAAACCCGCCGCCTTGCGGCTCGGAATGTCGGTCAGGGCGCAGATCACATAGGCGGCTTCGGACATTTTTGCGTTCTCGCTTTCTGGCTTGCGGAATTGGATATCGGGTCGCGCATGGGCGCGTCCCTCCTCATGACGCGGCGCCGACGGGATTTTCGGCCTTGGCGAGCAGCAGGCGATTGGCGGCGAGCGAGAACTCGGTCCAGGCGGCGGCGAGATCGCGGAAAATCGCCTGCTGATATTCCCGCGCCAGACGATGTTCATCGGGAAAATTCGACAAGGCGCAGGAGGTCGCGTTGAAGGCGACGACATCGGCGTTGAACTGGCGCAGAAAATCGCCAAAAGGCTTTTGCGCCAGCGGCGTCAGCGCGCAACGCCCCTGCTCGACCGCGACGCCGCCAAGTTCGAAGGGCAAGGCTTCGAGCCTTTTCAGCGCTTGCGCAAAAATATGTTCCGCCGTCGCCAGCATGGCCATCTGCGTCACTTGCGTCTTGTGCTGCGCCGCCAGAAGGGCGTTGAGGCGACGGCGATAATCGTCGAACGCCGCGTCGTTCTGGCCGGCGACCCAGGCGGTGAATTTTCGCAGGCTGGCGGCGTTGACATCCTCGCCGGGGACCTTTTGTCCCGCCGTCGCGTCAACCCCGGCGTCGTCCTGCGTGTCGCGCAAAAATTCGCGCGAAATGCGCCGCGCCGCCTCCAGCGCGCCCTCCATATAACCGGCCTGCCGCGCCGCCGTCTCCGAGCCGCCAAGATACAGCTTGCCCGCCCAAAGCGCGCGGCGCAACATCGGATGGGCGGCGCTGTTGTGTTCCTCGCGACCATTTTCGCGATCGCGGGCGCTACAGGTCTCGATCTCGGTCGCCCAATCCTGGAAATGGCTTTCCCGCGCCACGAGATCGCCGCCAAACACCTGTTCGAGCTGGCTTTGCATCAACAGCGGCAGGCCGACCTCGAAGGATTGGCGCAATTGCGGGCCGAGGGCGAGAAAGCCGCCGAGCGCGCCCTGCCGCCCGTCGGCGTCGCAGGCGTCGAAAATCTCGTCGAACACCGCCTGGTCATGGCTGACGAAGGCGTTGCCCGATTGTCCCGTCTCGCGCCAGACCGGACGGTCATAGGTGGCGACGGCCTTGGCCATCGACGCCATCCAGGTCGGCGCTTCGCGCATCGCCTGCCGCGTCGACTCCTCCAGCGCCGGCTCGAAGGCAATCCGCTCCTCGACGAGACGCGGCGGCAGCGCCAGCACGACCCGCCGCGCCCTCGCGACCAGCGGCTTGCCGTCCTGAAGGAAATGCAGCACGACATGGTCGCCGCCGTCGCTCAGGCGCTCGAGGACCGCGCCAAGGTGAATTCGCCCCGCCGGCAAGGGGCGCGCCAGCGCGTCGATGACTTGTTGCGCGCCGCCGGCGATTTTGCGCGCGCCGCCATGGACGCCGCCCGATACTTCGATTTTCTCGGGCTTCTTGTCGGCCTCGGCAAGGCGCAGGGCCGCGCCCTCGTCATGCTGCGGATAGGAGGCCAGCCCGAGTTCCGCCAGCAGGCCGTCAATCAGCGGCTGGTTGTCCGGCCAGAACCACGAGGCGCCAAGATCGATCGCCAGCCCCGAGGTCTTGCAATCGACGGTCAGGATGCGCCCGCCCAGACGCTGGCGCGCGTCATATAATTCGAAATCCGCGCCATGACGGCGCAGTTGCGCCGCTAGCGCCAGCCCGCACAGGCCGCCCCCGACAATCGCCGTTTCAATCATCGTCGCTCTCCGACCGTCGCCCGGATCGTCCTTGCAAGAATCGCGCTTTTTTTTCGGCGCCCGCGCCATATCGACGTTGCGCTGCAAAGAGCCGGCGACTGGCACAGAATTTGATGCAGAGCGTGACAGAGCAAAATTTCAGGAGTTGGGTATGAATGTCGCTTCCGCTTTTTCCAGTCTGACCAAGGATGAAATCAAGGCGCTGCTCGATGGCGGAACCTTGACATTCTATTCGGTGGCCCGCCCGATCAACGCCAACCTTCCGGTCGACCGCAGCGTCGTTCTCGTCGCCTTCACCTTCGCCACGCCGGCTTTCGGCGCGGAAGACGGCGAATTCGAGACGCCGTCCTTCGTCGCCAATCCGGTCAAGGCCACCCATGTCGGCACGCCGGGCTTCGCCCGCGCCACCAAGGCCGATGGAACCGTCGTGGCCGATTTCTCCGCCGGTCCCGGCGCGCGCGAGATCAAATTCAGCGAGGTCTCCTGCTCGCCCGGCGATCCGGTGAAGATCACATCGTTCAAGATTCTCGCCGACGGCGACTGGCCGGAGCGTCCCGATTACTACAATGCGCATCCGCGCGACGGCTATTCTTTGCCTCAGGTTCCCTGATCGAACCGACAAATTTCCGGGCGGCGGCGCGCGCCGCCGTCCGTTTTGCAGGAGGATGAGGAAAAATGGACTCCACTCTGGTTAAAACCACCCAGGACGGGCGCAAGCTGGAAGTCGTCGGCCCGGCGATCCTGCTCGGCGGCAAGCTGGAAGACATCGAACTGACCGCAGTGAAGGACCACCCCAATCGCGCGGCGATTCTGATGATCATGCCGGAAGCGGCCTTCATGGCCGGCCGCGTGGCGCTGACCGCGGAAGAGGCGAAGATCGCCCAGGCGGCGCTCGACGCGGGGCAGAAGGCCTATTATTCCAACCCCGCCGCCGCCCACGAACGATTCCGCCTTGCCGCCAATCGCCGGGAGGCGGAATTGGGGATCGAGTAGGGGCTTCTCACACGTCCGTCATTGCGAGCAAAGCTGGATTGCTTCGCTTTGCTCGCAATGATACGTCTAGACGTAAGCGTGGCTATTGACGGCGTTTCGCTCTGCCCACAAACAGGGGCAAGGTCTTCGAGATCGGATCAGCCTGCCGTAATGGCTTCCGTCCGCTCTTCGCGATACGTGTGCGACAATTGCGCGACGCCCTCCTCGGAGCCGAAACAGGCGGCGAAATCGTCGCAATCCGAACAGACCGGCGCCGGGCACAGCACAAAGCCTTCCGAGCCGCAGACCAGCCGGTAAAGGAATTTCTTCCATTTCATGTCGCCGGAATTGCGCGTCTTGAGGCGCGGAAAATGCCTTTGCATCAATCGAGAAAGCTCAGCCCGCTCGCGCAGCCCGAGATCCTGCCACAAATGGCGCGGCTCCTGACAGCGCCGGGCGATCATCCGCGACAAGGGCCGCACGAATTCGAGCCGGCCCGAGGCGTACATCAGCAAAATATCGACGATGGACTGTTCTTCCGGGCCCGGCGCGGGCGCGAGCGCCCCCGCCATTTCCGCCAGCGCGACGGCGGCGCCGGGAAACCATTCCGCCGCGAAAGCGCGAAGCGTCGCCGCGTCGAGGCCCGAAGTCGCGGCGAGCGACAGGCCCTCCTCCTCCGCCTGGGCGACGGCCACGGCCATAACGCTGGCGCAGACATGCAGATCGAAGCCGTCGCCGGTCGAGCGCCGCGAGGCGCCCATCAGCCAGCGATAGGCCCGGTCGGCGGTCATTCGGCGGCCAAAGCCTGAGGGCCATGCGTCTGGCAATTAGCCGGGCAAACGCGGGCGCAGGCGCCGCAGCCGATACAGGCGCCGATCTCGGCCATCACCATGACCTTCTTTTCGATCTCGTCGTCATCGTCGTCATCGAGATCGACTACGTCGCCGTCTTCGTTAATGCCCTTGAGCGTCATCACTTCGCGGCCGCAGACCTTGTAGCAGCGGCCGCAGCCGATACATTTGCCGGCGTCGATGTCGAGCAGATATTCGGGCTGCCATTCGCGGCCGTCGCGCGCATTCGCCATGTCCGTCGCCTTTCGTTCAGGCCGCTTCCGCGGATTTGAGTTGTTCGCGTTTGGCTTCGAGTTCGGCGAAAGCGGCATGGGCCTTTTGCGCCACGTCTAGAATCGTGTTCCAGCCGAGCGGCAATTCTTCCGACAGGTCATGCAGGTTCATCTTGGCCTGCATGGCGCGCGCCGAAAGTTTCTTTATTTCGGCCTTCAATGTATCCACGTCGCTCATTTTAGCCTCTTCTTTCGTTCCAAACGCTTCGCGCTCGGATTCCCTCGCATCAGCTCGGCGTCGCGTTCGCTCCTAGGCCGGCTGCCCGCCGGCGTTTTTCGTTCCGAACGCTTCGCGCTCGGATTCCCTCGCATCAGCTCGGCGTCGCAGTCGCTCCTAGGCCGGCTGCCCGCCGACGTTTTTCGTTCCGAACGCTTCGCGTTCGGAGTCCCTCGCATCAGATCGGCGTCGCAGTCGCTCCTAGGCCGGCTGCCGCCGGCGTTTGATGCTTGCAGGCGGTTTGGTCGGCCTCAGTAATTCGCCGCTTCCGGGAATTTCTCGATCATTTCGACGCCCTGCTGGACGAATTTCTCGCCCTCCTGTCCGAGCTTGGCGAAAGTCTCGAAACCGAAGCGATGGACGTCGCGCAATTGCTTGTTGACGACGATCAGCCGGCCGCCGATCAGCACGATGCGGCCAAACCCTTCATGGCTCATCTTCATCATCGGCGTGACCATGATCTTGGTGACGCGCTCGATCGACAGGGCGACGGCGTTGTAGAACAGCTCCAGCCGCCACAAAGTGTCCGGATCGGGGTCGGCGATGATCGGCAGGGACTTCCGCTGTTCCTTGGTGACGATATATTCGCCAATGACCTGGGCGTCGGACTTGCCGTCCCAATGTCCATGCGAATCCTGCGCCCGCCAGACCTTGACGAGTTCCTTCAGGAATTCGGATCCGGCGATGACGGCGGCGTCGTCGGGAACGGTCGCTTCAACTGCTTCGGTCATCAGTCTCAATCCTCGTAATTGAAAACGCGTTCCTTGCCCTTGCCCATGGCCTTGCGCAGGAAGGGCGGCGGGTTGCCTTTAAGCACGGCCTGCAATTTGTCGAGCAGGTCCTCGATCGCTTCCGGCTGGGCCACTTTCATCGGGTGAACATTCTGCGCCACGACGCGCGCCGCGCCCGAGCCGCCGATCGCCGCCACATAGAGGATGGCGCAATCCTTGACCGCCTCGATCTTGGGACCGAGCTTGTCCTCGTTGCCGTCTTCCTGAAGGTCGCCGTCGAAAGCGATCGCTTCAATGAAGCTGTGGCCATTCTCGTCCAGCTCGTAGATGGCGATGTTTTTCGCCCAGCCGAAATGCGCATCGACACGCTTCAAGTCCTGTGTAGCAAATGCGACTTTCATCGGCCTGCCCTCTCTCAACTCTTTTCAATGCCTTTGCACCGTTGCAATCGCGGCGCCAGAATCGTTGGCCCATTCCCGCCGCGAATCGTAAAAGCTGTCGGGCGCGACCTGATGGTTGTCCTCGCGGTGGGCGATCAGCAGATTGGCGACCGCAAAGATCAATTCGCGCCCGCCGCGATAGCCGACCGATAATTTATGGCCGGCGCCGAGCCGGTCGAACATCGGAATCCCCAGGCGATGGAACGGAATTTTCAGCCGCTCCGCCGCCTGGCGGCCGTGGGAATGGGTCACCAGCAGGTCGCAGCCTTTTCCCCGCGCCTGCGTCTCCAGATCCTCCAGATCGCCGATCAGCACTTCTTCGGTAGCCAGATTTTCCAGCACCGGCGAGTGCGTCGTCGTCACCGCCGCCTCGATATGCGCGCCCATTTCATGCAGGAACGAGCCGACGTCATAGAGCAGGTCCGGCTCGGCGCCGATCGCCAGTTTGCGGCCGCCAAGATGGAAATGGCCGTCGAGCATGGCGTCGATGAGTTGCCCGCGCTGGCGGCGGTATTTCAGCGGCGCGGGACGTCCGGAGATCTCGCTCAGAAAGGCGATGAAGGCGTCGTTGGGGCCGAGGCCGCACAGCCTCTCGAACAGGCGGAACGGCACGCCGGCCTTGTTCTCCAGCGCAACCGCGGCGGCGCGCATCTGTTCGCCAATGGCGATGGTCCAGCCGGCATGGCCCATCGCCGCCACTTCATTGACGCCGACGCCGCCAATCGTGGTCGGCGTGAAATCGACGGGAATATGGCCGTCTAGCGAGCCGCCGAGATCGGGCAGGAAGGTCGGCTCGAGCCCGAAATCCTCGATAATGGTGCGCAATTCCTCGATGTCGCCCGGGGTCAGGTGGCTGCCCGGCAGGACATTGACCAGGGTCGGGTCGCGCCGCGCGGGATTGACCGGACCCTTGACCAGTTCCTCGACCATGCGCGTCACCGCCTTTTCCCAGCCGTCCTGAAAGGCGTCCTTGAAATCCGGCGTCGAGACATAAACCATCGGGAAATCGGCGAGTTCGGGATGGTTCTGGCGGATCAGCCTTATATAGCCGTCGACATCGTCGCCCTTGGTCTCGGTGACGCCGGTCGAACAAATGCCGATGATTTCCGGCTTGGTGCGCTTGATGATGTTGAGCACCGCCTGTTCGACATTTTCATAGCCGCCGAGCACGGTGGCGACTTCGCTCATCGCTGTCGTCTGCAGCGGAATGGCTTCCTTGAAATGGCGCACGAAAAGCACAAGCGCGAAGGAGGTGCAACCCTGCGAGCCATGCAGCAGCGGCATGCAGCCGCGCAGGCCCATGAAGGCCAGCGCACCGCCGATCGGCTGGCTCATTTTGAGCGGATTGACGACGCAGGCCTTCTTGGCCGTGACGACTTTGGCCATGAGGTTACTCCGCCGCGATGGTTTGCGCGTCTGTCGGAAGTCCGACAATGTCGCTGGCCTCGAAAATCTCCTCGATCTTGATGGCGCAGGCGCCGCAGCCGGCCGCGGCATTGGTCTTTTCCTTGACGCCCTCGACCGTCGTCAGGCCGAACTCACGGATGGCGTCCTCGATGGCGCCGAGATCGACGTTCTTGCACAGGCATATTTTTTCGGCGCGGCGCGCGGCTTCCGCCCTGACCGGATCGGCGGCGATTTCCGCCTCTTCCTCGGCGATTTCAGCCAGCGCGCGGTCCTGCCAGCTGTCGCCGGGGCGGTCCCAGGGCGCGGGCTGGCGGACCTGTTCCCAGACCGGATTGTAGAGCGTCCGGTCGATTTCGGCCATCAGCTTGACCATGCCGACATAGCCCATATAGGCGTGATGGCGCTCCTGGTTGATGTCGAGCCAGGGCATGGTCGCCTTGAGGGCGACAAATTGCGAGCGGCCGCCCGACAGCATGATGTCGGCCCTTGCGTCCTTGAGCATCTTGTACATTTCGCGCGGCGTCATGTCCTCGATCATATGCGCGTCCTGGCCCATCAATTCCTTGATGCGCTCCTTGTCCTCGCGCGTCGATTTCTTGACGCTGGTGCCGGCCAACTCCAGCCCCGCCTCCTGCAGCGCCGCCACTACCGACCAGGACTTGACGCCGCCGGTGATCAGCAGGACCTTCTTGCCCTTGAAGCGCGGCTTGTAGGCGGCGATCGCCGCCCAGGCCCGCGCCTCCTCGCGCGCGATCACATTTTCGACGCGCTCCATCAATTCCTCGGGAGCGCCGCGCAAGATCAGGAGACGCGCGATCTCGCGCAAGGAATCGCTCGAGTCCTCGATGCCGTAGAACGAGCCCTCGAAGAACGGAATGCCATAGCGCTCTTCCATTTTCCGCGCGACATTGATCATCGCCTTGGAGCAGACCATCATCGAGGCGCGGGCGCGATGGGCGGAGGCCACCTCGTTGTAGCGGCCGTCGCCGGAAATGCAGGACAGGATGCGGATACCGAGTTCGTCGAGCAAGGGCTTGACCTGCCATAATTCGCCGGAAAGGTTGAATTCGCCGATGATGTTGATGTCGTAGGGCGTGGTGTATTCCGGCTCGACCGTGCCGATGACGTGATCGAGCAGCGCCTCGCCGGCGAGCTTGTTGCCGAGGTTTTTCGGACCGACGAAGCCCGGCGCATTGACCGGAATCACCGGTTTGTTGAATTTCGCCGAGGCCGCCTTGCACACCGCGACGATGTCGTCGCCGATCATCGCCGGCACGCAGGTCTGATAGACGAAAATCGCTGGCGGATCGTATTTCTCGATGATTTCCTTGCAGGCCTTGAACAGCCGTTTCTCGCCGCCGAAAATCACGTCGGTCTCGTTGATGTCGGTGGTGAAGCTGGTGCGCCACAGCGACGAACCCGACGACGCCGCGCCGCGATTGTCCCAGCTGTTGCCCTCGCAGGCGATGGGTCCATGGACGAGATGGGCGACGTCGGTGAAGGGCTGGAGCGCGATCTTGGCCCCATCGAAGGCGCAGCCGCCGGCGGCGCCGCCCGGCTGCAATTGTTTTGTGCAGCCCTTCTTCTTCTCGGCTTCCGACTTGGTCGCGTTCTTGGCGCAGGAGGGCTCGTTGAACACGTCCTTGATCGTCGCCGAAAGAGAGGTCATGCGTCGCTCCTGCGAAAGGTCGTCCGCGGCATTTGCAGCCCGTTTGGCGCTGGATGAGCAATTTTGGCGCCGCCGTTTGCAGGCGCTGCGGGGGCGGAAAGGGCCGCCGCCCGCCATGAAAAAAAGTCCGGAGAGGCTTTCGCCTTTCCGGACTTTGTTGCATTGCAGCGCCAGAAGATTGTCGGTTTGCCTACAAACCGACAATCGGTTTTTTTAGGCGATCAGCGAATGATGTCGAAGCTGTAGTCGGTCTTCGACGGGATATTGGTGGTCGCGTCGATCGTATCGAAGATCTTGTCGAGGATCTGGACCAGCACGTTCAGGCCGCCCTGATAGCCCCACACCGGATAGCGGTGCTTGTGGTGGCGATCGAAGATCGGGAAGCCGATGCGGATCAGCGGCGTGCCGGTGTCGCGCTCGAGATACTTGCCGTAGGTGTTGCCGATCAGGAAGTCGACCGGCTCCGTGAACAGCAGCGACCGCATGTGCCACAGATCCTTCTGCGGATAGACCTTGCAGTTCTTGCCGAAGGGCGAGCTGTCGAACAGGGCCTGCATCTTCTTTTCCCAGGTCTTGCTGCCGTTGGTGGCAAGGACCGTGGTCGGCTCGGCGCCGAGTTCGAGCAGGAACTCCGCGAGGCCGTAGCAGAGATCCGGATCGCCGTAGATCGCGAATTTCTTGCCATGGATATGGGCGCTCGAGTCGGCGATCGCATCGACCAGGCGGCCGCGCTCCTTGGCCAGTTCTTCGGGAATTTCCACGCCCGTGAGCCGCGAGATGGTCATCAGGAAGTTATCGGTGGCCTTGACCGAGACCGGATGGTTGAAGGCGACGACTTCCTGGCCGTGGTCCTTGATCAGCGGCAGCGTCTTTTCGGTGCAATATTCCTGCATCGAAATGGTCGCCTTGGCGTGAATGGCGTTGGCCGCCTGCTCGAGCGTGGTGCCGCCGTCATACATGCGGAATTCGCCATCGGTCGGGGTGTCCCACACATCGCTCTGGTCGCCCAGAATGGTGTAGTCGATGCCGAACAGACCGAAGATGCGCTTGATTTCGCGCAGGTTGCCGACGACGTAGCCATCGAAGCCGCCGAGGAAGTTGATCGAGTTGTTCGGCACGCGCTCAAGCTTCTCGACCGTGCCGGCCTTGCCGTCCCAGAAGTGCGAGATCACGCCCTTCATGGCGTTGTCGTAGCCGGTGATGTGGCTGCCGACGAAGGCCGGGGTATGGGCGAAGGTGACGTTGAAATCTTCCGGGACCGAGCCCTTTTCCTTCGAGGTCTTGATGAAGGCGTTCAAGTCGTCGCCGATCACTTCCGCCATGCAGGTGGTGGAGACGGCGATCATCTCCGGCTTGTACATGTTGTAGGTGTTGGCGAGGCCGTCGATCATGTTGTTGAGACCGCCGAACACAGCGGCGTCTTCGGTCATCGAGGAGGAGACGCAGGAGGTCGGCTCCTTGAAATGCCGCGAGAAATGCGACCGGTAATAAGCGACGCAGCCCTGCGAACCATGGACGAAGGGAATGGTCTTTTCAAAACCGACGGCGACGAATACCGCGCCGAGCGGCTGGCAGGCCTTGGCCGGGTTGATGGTCAAAGCTTCGCGCTTGAAGTTCAGTTCCTGGTATTCCGGAGTCTTGACCCATTCGCGGATGCGCTCGACTTCGGCCGGGTCACGCTGGTTTTCGAACATCTTTCTCTTGTTCGCCAGCATTTCCTGGTATTCGGGACCGCGGAACAGGTCGAAATGATCAAGCACATGATCGGCGTTCTGAGTCATGATGTAGCCCTCTCTTGTCGGTAATTCGCGGCTGGCGCCCGCCCGTTCGAACGGGCGCCGGCCGCGCGCGGTCTCATTCGGCCGCGGCGAGTTTCAGATCCTTGTCTTTTTTCCACGGCGCCTTGGCCATTTTCCAGACCGGCGCATTGATCGCCATGTCCATGTCGCGCGCGAAGATCGCGAAGCCGTCATAGCCATGGTAGGGACCGGAATAGTCCCAGCTGTGCATCTGGCGGAAAGGCACGCCCATCTTCTGGAAGACGTATTTTTCCTTGATGCCGGAGCCGACCAGATCGGGCTGGACCTTTTCCACGAATTTTTCGAATTCGTAGCCGGTCACGTCGTCATAGATCAGCGTGCCATCCTTGACGTAGTGCTGGGCCGTGCGCTGGTAGTCGTCGTTATGGGCGAATTCATAGCCCGTGCCGACCACTTCCATGCCGAGGTCTTCGTAGGCGCCGATGACGTGGCGCGGACGCAGGCCGCCGACGTAGAGCATGACCGTCTTGCCTTCCAGACGCGGACGGAACTTGGCGATGACCGCGTCCATCAGGGGCTGGTACTTGGCGATGACGCGCTCGGCGCCTTCCTTGATGCTGTCGTCGAAATAGCTGGCGATCTTGCGCAGCGATTCCTGGATCTTGGACGGGCCGAAGAAGTTAT
>NZ_CAIUXT010000126.1 GCF_903903185.1 uncultured Rhodoblastus sp. | reverse complement strand
GCATCCCAAAAGCTCTCGACGCCGACGCTGACGCTGTCGTCCGAAGGCAGGCCGCGTCCGACGAAATCCGCTCAAATTGCGTTTGGGTCAAGTGGAAAATTCAGTCATCCATGCGTCAAAAATGACGGGGGATGTGTCGGAATCGAAAGCGCAAAATATTTTCCAGAATAGTTAAGATTGCGGGTTGTATTTTCTAATTATTGCGACTAGTCCTGCGTGCGATTTATCCTCCTTCCGCGCCGCTGCCGTCCAGCGACGACTTTTTCCTACGGAGCTTTCCTTGCTGCATATAGACCTTCCGACCCGCGCCGAGATCGAAAAGCTAGCGAACTATCGCAGTTCGCCCGCCGTGACGTTCTATCTGGGCACCACGCCGCTAACTCAGGATGCCCAGGCCGACAGGATCGAGCTCAAGAACCTCCTGAAGTCGGCAGTCGCTGAAATGGCCGAGGCGGGCTTGGACAAGCGAGCGATCTTGCCGATCGAGGAAAGCGTCGGCGCCTTGATCGATGACGATGATTTTTGGGTTTATCAGGCGAACAGCCTTGCGGTTTTTGTGACGCCCGAGCGTATCAAGACCTTTCGTCTGCCGAATAAGCTGACCAATGTCGCAGAAGTGTCGGACCGTTTCTTTTTGAAGCCGCTGATTCGCGCCGTGACCTTCCCACATGACGCCTACGTGCTGGCAATCAGCATCGACGACGTCCGGTTTATCGAGGTGTCAGCCGATTTGCCGCCACATGAGGAAAAAGTGCCGGGGATGCCGAGAAACGCCAATGCAGCGATCGGTAGGCGCAGCCATCTAGCCCGTTCGGGCGATATGCAGAGCGGCGAGAAAACCAGCGAGCATGCGATTTTGACGCGCTATTCGCGCGCCGTGGACGAAGCGCTGCGGCCGGTGTTAAGCGGAAATGAGCGCCCGTTGATCGTCGCCGCATCCGAGCCGCTTGCCTCGATCTTCCGCAACGTATCGAACTATCCGCATGTCGCCGAGGAGGTCATTGCGGGCAGCGCGGACCGCACGCCCGAGCACGAGCTCGCGGTCGCGGCGCGGTCGATTCTCGACAGGATTTACGCGCGAGAAATTGCGGCGCTCTCTGATCTGTTCGCGTTGCGTAGCTCGCAGGGCCGCGCCACCGGCGATGTCGCCCAGGCGGCCCGCGCGGCGACCTTCGGGGCAATCGACACGCTGATCGTCGACATGGACGTCGTCGTGCCGGGAACGGTGGATGAGGAGACCGGCGCGGTGGAGTTCGCCAAAAACGCAGATGCGGTCAATTACGGCATCGTCGATGAAATCGCCCGCCGGGCGTTTCAGAGCGGCGCGAAGGTTCTCGCCGGCCGTCGGGCCGACATCCCAGGCGGTGGCGACCTCGCCGCTATTCTTCGTTACCCAATCTAACGAAAATTTTTCAACGCTGATAGGGCAACGCCCCTCTTAGTGTGCCCGTTAGGCTTGCGCGATGCGGACAACGGACAGGGGACGGTCAGCTTTTTGGCCATTTTGATCCTGGAAATCGTTCTTGTCGTCAAGTTCTAGCTAACCCTTGAAAAAGGGCGTTCCCCGCGAAATGCTGCTGCGCAGCTTAATCATTCCAGTCATGGAGTTTTCCGTTGTCAGATCTCGTCGTCATTGTCTATCCCACCCAGGAAAAAGCGGAAGAGGTGCGCGCGCGCCTGTTCCAGTTGCAGAAGGAATATATCATCAAGCTTGCGGACGCCGTCATAGCGACGAAATCCCTCGACGGGCAGATCCAATTGCATCAGGTCGTCAACACGACGGCGGTCGGCGCCGTTTCGGGCGGTTTCTGGGGCCTGCTGGTCGGCGTGCTGTTCCTTAACCCGCTGCTGGGCGTGGCTGTCGGCGCGGCGAGCGGCGCGCTCGGCGGCGCATTGACCGACTTCGGCATCAATGACGCCTTCATCAAGCAACTGTCCGAAAGCATCCAGCCCGGCAGCGCCGCCCTCTTCGTGCTCATCAAGGAATTCACCCCCGACAAGGTGCTGGAGCAGATCAAGGATTTCGGCGGCATCGTGCTGAAAACCTCCCTCAACGACGCCAAGGAAACGGCGCTTCGCAACGCCCTTGCCGGCGCCGTGGCCGCACCGCCGGCGACCGGCGCTTGACGGCGCCGCCGCTAGCGATGCTAGCACGGTAAGTGCTGAAGCGTTTGCGCTGGCGTCTATCGACACGCTTGGGCAGCCGCGAGATCGGAGATCGAACTTGTCCCTCGTCCCTCAGCCTTCCATTCTCGCGGCGCCGTTGCAAAATGGCAGGTCGCTGACCTTTCGGCTCAGCCTCGAGTCCGACCCCGCCGCAGGCCTTCGCCGCCTGCGTGACGTGTTCGACCAAAAAGCCATGGTCATCGGCTGTGGCGAGATTTTGGCGCGAAGTCTCGGCCATGCGGTCGAGGGGCTCCGGCCTTTTCCGGCGCTGACCGGTTCGCCCTATGCCATTCCCTCGACGCAGCAGGCCTTTTGGGTGAACCTGCGCGCCGAGGATCGTAGCGCGATTTTCGACCTCTCCGAGCGAGTTGTCGCTGCTCTGGCCCCGGATTTTATCCTCGACGATGCGATGGATACTTTCAGCTACTCCGGCGGTCGCGACCTGACCGGTTATGAAGATGGCACGGCCAATCCGGGCGTAAAGGAAAGCGTCGCAGTCGCCATTGCCGGCGAGGAAAGCGGTCTGGCCGGTTCCAGCTTCGTCGCCGTCCAGCGCTGGTCGCATGATCTGGCGCGCTTTGGCGCCCATTCGCCCGACGAGCGCGACGCCATGATCGGGCGGCGCATCAAGGACAATGGAGAGATCGAGGACGCGCCGGAATGCGCCCATGTCAAGCGCACGGCGCAGGAGCTTTACCAACCGACGGCCTTCATGGTTCGCAGGTCGCTGCCCTATGCCACGGCCGGAGACAAGGGCCTCGAGTTCATCGCCTATTGCGCGACGCTCGATGCTTTCGAGCGCATGATGAAACATATGGCTGGGATTGACGACGGAATCGCCGATGCGCTGTTCCGTTTCTCGCGGCCAATCACCGGGGGCTACTACTGGTGTCCGCCATTACGTGACAGCAAGCTGGATTTTTCCGCCCTCGGCCTCTGATTCAGGTAGCGAAGCGGCGTCGGTCGCGCGGCGAGGCGTCGACAACAGCCTAAACGTCACCAAGGGTTTAGAACCGCAAGGCCGTCCTTCAGAATTTTCGCAGAATTGATGTGCAGTGCGAAAAGTTAAGAAAAGGAATTTTGGAGCTTGACATCAAATTTTTTCCAGTGATATTTCGATCTACAAAAGTGGATTTGATCCACTAAAAAAGTAAAAATTTAGGGAAAACGTCCACCATGGCGAACTTGTCAAAGAACAGGTTGCACCTGTTCTTGTTGCTTGCGCTTTTTATCGGCTCGATGAGCGGCGCAGGCATTTATTTTCTCCTTAGAAACCTCGCGATAGCGACAGCTTCATTAGGCGCGATCATCGCTTGGTGCATGGCCGTCTATACGCTTGCTCGCGTTTTCCAGCCCCTGGCCGAACGCAAGCTCAATCTCGACGCAGGCGGCTATACTTATTCGCGGGCCGGTTTCGGCGGCTAGCCGGGCTTTTGGGCCTTCATCTTCGCGCTATCACACGCCGCCCGATAGCGAAAAGCATTCGATAAATCGAGAAATGGTCGTTGGGGAAGGCTCGCGATGAGTTCGTCTGAAGTGCAAAAAATGCCGCTCTCCTCGCTGACCGCCATGGTCATCGGCTCGATGGTGGGGGCCGGGATTTTCAACCTGCCCGGCCGGTTCGCGACGGCCACCGGCCCCTTCGGCGCGCTGATCGCCTGGGCGATCGCAGGCACCGGCATGTACATGCTGGCGCGCGTGTTCCAGGCGCTCGCGGAAAAGCGGCCGGATATCGACGCCGGCGTGTTTGCTTACGCCAAAGCTGGCTTTGGCGATTACGTCGGCTTTCTGTCGGCCTTTGGCTACTGGATCGGCAGCGTCCTCGGCAACGTGTTTTACTGGGTGCTGATCGCCTCGACGCTCGGCAGGTTCTTTCCCGAAAT
>NZ_CAIUXT010000125.1 GCF_903903185.1 uncultured Rhodoblastus sp. | reverse complement strand
GCGATCAGGGCGGCGCGGTCGATGCCGAGGCCGGCGAGCACTTGCGTCGAGAATTCGACGAAAATCTGCTCGTCCTGCGCCCCGAGAATCTCGATCTTCGAGACGTCCTTGACCTGCAAGAGCTTGGAGCGGATGTCCTCGACATAGTCGCGCAATTCGCGATGGGTGAAGCCGTCGGCGGTGAAACCGTAGATCAGCCCGTAGGTGTCGCCGAAATCGTCGTTGAAGCCGGGTCCGACGACGCCGGCGGGAAGGGTGCGGCGGATGTCGCCGATGTTCTTGCGCACCTGATACCAGATGTCCGGCACCTGGGCGGCGGTAGTCGAGCCCTTAAGGTTGACGAAGATCGTGGCGACGCCGGGACTCGTATAGCTGCGCAGGTAATCGAGGCCCTTGGTTTCCTGAAGCTTGCGCTCCAGCCGCTCCGTCACCTGCTGGAGCGTATCGTCGATCGTCGCGCCCGGCCAGGCCGCCTGCACGATCATGGTGCGGAAGGTGAAGGCGGGATCTTCGTTGCGCCCGAGACGGTAATAGGAGGCGAGGCCGGCGGCGACGATGGCGATCATCGCGAAGACGATGAAGGACCGGTGTTTGAGCGCCCAATCGGAAAGATTTGGGCCGATCATGAGCGCGCCCCGAGCATCCGGACTTTCTGGTCGGGATGCAGCGCCTGCACGCCCGCCGTGACGACGATCTCGCCGCCTTCGAGCCCGCTGGCGATCACCACCGTTCCCGGATCGAAACGCAGCACCTCCACCGGATGCAGCTTGACGGTCAGTTTCGCAGGATCGACGATCCACAGAGCGGGAGACCCGTCCAGCGCCGTCAGCGCGCTCGCGGGAACGGCGATGCCCTGGGCCGATTCCATTTCCATCCGTCCGGTGACCACGGCGCCGAGCCGCATGGCGGCCGGGGGGTCGTTGACGCTGACCCGCACCTTGAAGGTCCGGGTGATCGGGTCGGCCTGCGGATCGACCTGTCGCACATGGCCCCGCGCAGTGACGGAAGGATCGTCCGTGAGCGAGACGACGATGACGGCGTCGGCGGGCGCCGAGCGAATCACCTGTGCCGGCAAGTCGAACACCGCATCCCAGCCCGAATCGCGCGCCACCTGGAACACCATCTGCCCGGCCTGCACGACTTCGCCCGATTCGGCGCGCCGCGCGGTGATCGTTCCCGCGACATCGGACCTGAGTTCGGTATAGCTGACCCGGTCCTCGGCGATGTGCAGCTGAGCCTTGGCGTCGTCCACCTGGGCCCGCGACGTGCGCAAGGCCTGCTCCGCCTGGTCGAACAGGACCCGGGTCGTGAAACCCCGGTTCAGCAGCGTCTGTTGCCGCTCGAAATTGTTGCTGTCCTGCGCCAGCCGGCCCTCGGCGGCGGACAGAGCGGCGCGCGCCGAGCGCAATCCGTTCAACTCGTTCTGCGGATCGAGTTTCGCTAGCACCTGATTGGGGGTGACGCGGTTGCCGACCTCGGCCTTTCTTTCGATGATTCGGCCGCCGATACGAAAGGCGAGGGCGACTTCCTTCTCCGCCAGAATCTGGCCGGTCAGAACGACGGATTGTCCCAGCTCGGTTTTTTCGGCGATCACGGTGCGAACCGGACGCGGCGGCGGCGCTTCAGAGGTTTTCTCGACCTTGCAGCCCGCCATGGCCAAAGCAAGCGCCAGAAGGACGGGAAGAATCGGCGTCCGGGCGCGCCCCGATCCGGGATGAAATTCAGTCGGAGTCAAGGCATTCCCTCATGTTCGTCGCCAGGAGCCCCAGCTAGACATAAGGCTGAGCTATAGCACAACACTATGGCCGCCATCGACGCGATGAGCAACGCCTAAAAAAATCATATCTTGCCATCAATGTCTTAGAGAGCATGACCGCAACAACTTTTCTTGATCTTCATCGCTGGTGAACGGCCATTGGGATTAAGGGTTGGCAGCGTCGGTAGGTAAGGCGCCTGAAGGACGATCGGAGTTTTTCAGCGGATGGATCGGCGCGATTCGGCGTTCCTTGGTTGGTATTGGGATCACCTTTTTCGTGGCGGACATGGCCATGACGGGCGCTTGAGGAATATTTGAGCCTGCGCCGTCGGACGAATCGGGGCGATATTTTGGCGCGTTGCGGGCAGCGTGATCTCGGTCATGACGTTTCGATCCTCATTCCGCCGAGCCGTGCGGCCTGCGGTTCCGGCGCATCCATGCCCGCGCTTAGGCGACCGACGCACGGCTCGGGTTGATCGGCGTCGCCGGGGCGGCGTTACAATATGTGCTTCAATCGCGCAGGCTTTACTGCGACCTCGGGAGTCAAATCGAGTCGCGGCCCTGGCGTTGCGGCGGTAGCCACGAATTCGCTGGTCACACTGCTCGGCGCTCCGGGCAAGATCATCGGCGCCTTGGCACAAAGGCCGCCGGCAATCCTCCGCCGCGACCCATGCAGCCGGGTTGCGCGCAGCCTGTTTTCTCGCGACATGAGGAAGCGTCGACAAATTTCTGAATCGAGAAAATCGATTATTTGGGATTTCCCCTGAGGCT
This sequence comes from uncultured Rhodoblastus sp., assembly GCF_903903185.1. Taxonomy (GTDB): domain Bacteria; phylum Pseudomonadota; class Alphaproteobacteria; order Rhizobiales; family Beijerinckiaceae; genus Rhodoblastus. Next base: position 4,754 of record NZ_CAIUXT010000125.1, on the reverse strand, counting down.
TATCCCGTTCGATCAGGCGACGCGAGATTTAGTGGTTTGTTAGTGGGCCAAAAAGGATTTTTGGCGCGGAGTCGATTCAGCGCCATTTCGGATTGTCGATATGGCCGATGTCATGTTCTTCGGTAGTCCAGGTCCGCACGTGGACAGATCCATCGGCGAGAACTTCAACGATCTTATTTATAAGGTCGTTTCCGAGACTGAGTGCTGTGTCGATCGCGGTTTCAAATAAACGAATTTGGTCTGTCCGTTCGACGTTGGGGACGATAATGAGTAATCCATTGTGCAGGTCGAGCTTTATGTATTCTTTAAGAAAATGTCGTCTATTGTTTGTGACAATGATATAATCGTTTGCGGCTTATCCCGTTAAATAAGGTAATTCAATATGTAGTGGTCACCGTTCCCATCCGGAGCTGCGCGGCTTTTTTTGTTGAAGTCGAACGTTTTTTGGCGTGCCATCCGCTGGATTGTCGTCGTTTCTAGGCCCGTCGTTTTCGCGCGATGTGAGGTGGTGTGCGATAATTGGCATTGCTTCTATGGCGCCAGTTAACGATACTGCTGTTGTAATTGTGGCCTTTTCGTTTTTTGAAAGCAGATTGAGGTCGCCTCCCTGGAAATATGTTAGCGCTCGCATTGCTTCTGCGGGCGGGAACATATTCGGGAAGAGTGAGAGAGCGGCGCCGAGGCCGCGCTCTAGACGGCAACCAGCGCGGATTAGCGCGGCAATATCTTGGTAATCTTTGAGTTCGACGCGTTGCAGCAGTACTTTGAGTTTATGGCCAAGGAGGTCATCGAGCGACGCAAGAAGTAATTCGTTTTTGTCTGTAAAGCGTGGCGTGCCGACACGGCCGAAGTTCAAGTTTCCGAAAAATGATATTTTGACGGGGCGCTCGCTCTGGCCGAGGGGAAATGCTTGAATTGTCCATGTGTCAATTTCATCCTGAAGGATGACAGCATTTTTTAAGGTGGGTGCAGCCTGTTGCAGGGCGTTGCGGTCGATGGCGTTTGAGGTAAAAAAGTCAAAATCGATCGATTCGCGATGACCGAGCTGAAGCGCTATCGCGGTGCCGCCGTAGAGCGCGAATCCAAGCGACGCGAATGGCTTCAGATCATTGAGAATTGCCGTTTGCGACGGTGGTAAAATTGAATATTGCGTGGGCATTACATTGTCTTTCGTTCTGGTGGAGCTGGGGGGGCTTCACCAGGAGGAGTGAGTTTTAGGCGATAGTGCCAAAAGGCCCAAGAACGTGGACGTAGCGATCCTGCTGGCGCGTTAATTAGAATCGAGGATAGTTCTTGGTTTCCAAATGTGTGTTCGATGTCGAGAATGTCGTCCCATACGCCAAAATCCATGACGCGTAACACGACCCGGCTTTTTCGCGTTGTTGCGTCAATGGGATTCATATCCCAGCAGTATTGATGCGCGTAGGAGCGCAGTCGTTCATCGATTGCTGATTGCGGGGCGGCTGAAGGGGTTTCTATCGTCATTGACGGTAAAGTCCAAGTTATTGAAATTTAATATTGATCGACAAATTGTCGATATCCCGCATGCGGTAGCGCGGCGGCGAGTCTGAACAGCATGTCGAACGACGACTTCATGTGGCGGCGACGATTCCAGCGGAAGACGAATTCTTCGAGATAGCGTTGCAGGTGCGGTTTGCGGACGCCGTGATATGTGCCGAGCGCCCAGCGTTTAAAGTTGGCGAAGACGCGGTGGATCCATGGCAGGATCATATGCGCCGCCATTTTGCCAACGACCTTGGGCTTGTGGTTGTATCCCTTGAGGCTGCGATAGGCCGAGAAGCCATCGCTTAGAATTGTTGCGCCGGGCGTGGCTGCGCCGGAAACGAAGGCGCTAATGCTGGAAGCCGAGAAGTCCTGAAGCGGCGTGAGCCGGATACGGCGCGGATGGCCGTCTGGCGAGAGTTCGATCGCGCCAATGAAATGCAGCTTGCCGACGGCGCTGCGGCCTTGGCCGCCGGCGATCGGGTCGCCCTTGGTGCGATAGGGAATGTCACTTTCGTCGACTTCGACGACGTCTTCGAGAAGAGACCGATCCGGATCGATCATGGCGCGGCGCAGCTTTTGCAGCATGAGCCAGGCGGTCTTGTAGGAACCGAGGCCGAGTTGTACCTGGAGTTGGAGGGCCGAGATGCCGTTGGAATGGCTGGCGATGGCGTAGATCGCCTGGAACCAGGTCAGCAGGTCGAGATGGCTCCGATGGAAAATGGTGCCGGCGGTGACGGACGTCTGGCGATCGCAGGCGGCGCATTCATAGGTGAAGCGCTTGGTGGCGAGTTCCCAAGCTTTTTGACCGCCGCAAGCCGGGCAGACGAATCCTTGCGGCCATCGCTTTTCCAAGAGGAATCGAGCACAGGCCGTATCGTCTGGAAACCGCTCGTTGAAGGCGGTTCGAGACATTGGGCGGTCGTGTTTCCAGCGGCTCGTCATGGGAACGAATTTAGAACATTCGTCAAGGCCGTCAAGCTTGTCTGGCGCTACTTATAGGGCGACCTGATTCAAGGGGATAAGCGTCAATCGTTTTCCAGTGCGAAAGGAACAATATTCCAGTCCTGCCATCCTTGTTTGCCGATATGGGGACCGTAATCGGCGATGATGCCTCTGTTTTTAGCGACGGCGACCAAGGCGGCGGTGAGGCATTCGTCGATGAAGATCTTTTCAGTCAACGGGATGAGTCTTTTTGTTTGTGAGAGGTGCGCCAGTTGGGGCCGATTATTCTCTCGGCCCACTGAATGACGGCGTCGATTCCATCGATCGGTAAGGTCGGATAGTCTTCGAAAATCTCCACGTTCGTTCTTTCGGCGCGGAGATAGGCGACGATTGTCTCAGCGGGCACTCTTGTGCCGCGTACGACGGGCTCGCCGCTCATGACAGTCGGGTCGCTAACCACCTCGGCAGGAACAGCCGGCGGCTTTTTAAGAGCTACCATTTTCATCCTCCATATCCTTTGAATTGTAGTCGAATGGTGGCGTTGATTCAAATGCCGGTCGCGTGATCGGCGATCAGGTGTTTCTCCGACGTACGGCGATAAAGCGTGAATGGTGTAGTTGGGCGTTGGTGCGAGCGTGTCATACCAGATCGTGACGCCATTTATTTCTGCCCGCAGGCAAGGTTGGCTTGGGCGGCAGTTGGAGAGTTCGGCGAGAACAGCAAGGATTGTCGGATCATCAATTTCTGCGGGCTGGAACTCGATATCTTTTTCATGAATGGCTTGAGAAATTTGGTAGTCCGGATCGAATGGGGCGAAAAGCTCAAGGTCGTAGCGTTGGTGGCCTTCGGCAAAAACTCCAATTCGCGCCCCCATCCATTCCCATGATTCACCTTTGAGGTTTAGAACGTGGAAAGCCATTTCGACTTCATCGCGTTTCGGCATGGCAGAAAGGTCAAAGGCGATTCCTGGGGTTCGTGGACTAACGGAGAGTAATGTTGGATCTGCTGCGATTTCAGCTTCGAGTTGATCCCATGGGTCGTTTTCGAAATATTTACTCATTTCTGGTTTCCTTTTCGGGATTACACATGAGGTTTTCCAAACTGGAAACGTAAATGCCTGTCTTGATTGATGATTTTGGTAAGTTGCATCGATTTGCGCTTGAACGATTCGAACCATGCGAAAGGATGCGTTTGGCGGGTTGTTATGTATTGTTGTCAGAAAATAGAGCTGGTGAGAATCATGGTTTTGGAAGCCATACGGTGATGTATGCTGGCGAAAGCGGCGATCTATTTGACCGCGTCGAACGACATCCATATGAGAGATATGTAGAGTGTTGGAGAGCGATTGGACGTGAAGTAAATTTTGTGTTATTCACTGAAAGTACAAGTAATATGCTACGTAATGTCTTGTTGAATGGATGCCGTGTTAAATATGAAGGGCGGTTATTTTATCTTTTTGTCCCGCGATTCGCCATGGAAGGGCAGCATATGGCTATGAAGAACGCTGGGATTCTGCGTGGGCGGACAGATCAAGTTAAAATCGATGATGAAATCATTACGGTTTTGGACCAGAACGGCAATCCTTACGTGAAAGGCGCCTAAGTGGAGCTTTCGGTCTGATTTGTAGGGAAATAGGGGTTTGTCTGTTAGGCGATTTGATCGACGAATTGCCGGTATCGGGCATGCGGTAGGTGGGCGGCGATATCGAGTAGCGTGTCGAACGACGATTTCATGTGGCGTCGCCGATTCCATCGGAAGACAAACTCTTCGAGGTAACGGCGTAGGTGCGCCTTTCGGACGCCGTGATACGTGCCGAGCGCCCATCGCTTGAAATTGGCGAAGACGCGATGAATCCCCGGCATCACGACATGTGCTGCCATTTTGCCGACCACTTTCGGTTGGTGGTTGTAGCCTTTCAGGCTCTTATAGGCAGAAAACCCATCACTGAGGATTGTCGCTCCGGGCGTGACAGCGTTGGCGACGAAGGCGCCGATACTGGTCGCCGAGAAATTTTCCAGCGGCGCGAGACGGATACGGCGCGTCTGGCCTTCGGGCGATAGCTCGACGGCGCCGATGATATGGAGTTTGCCGATGGCGCTGCGGCCTTGGCCGCCAGCGATCGGATCGGCTTTGGTGCGGTAGGGAATGTCGCTTTCGTCGACCTCGATGATTTCTTCCAGAAAGCTGCGGTTGGGATCGACCATGGCGCGGCGAAGCTTCTGCAGTATGAGCCACGCGGTCTTGTAGGAACCGAGGCCGAGCTGCGCCTGGAGTTGCAAGGCGGAGATGCCGTTAGAATGGCTGGC
>NZ_CAIUXT010000124.1 GCF_903903185.1 uncultured Rhodoblastus sp. | reverse complement strand
TCCAGCTTGCGCCTTCCTCAAAAGTCAGCGGCAGGACGCCCATGCCGACCAGGTTCGACCGGTGGATGCGCTCGAAGCTCTGGGCGATGACCGCGCGCACGCCCAAAAGATTGGCTCCCTTGGCCGCCCAGTCGCGCGACGGGCCATTTCCATATTCGATGCCGGCGAAGACGACGAGCGGGGTTTTGGACTTCTGGTATTTCATCGCCGCGTCGTAGATCGACAAAACCTCGCCGCCGGGAAAGAATTTGGTGTTTCCGCCTTCCGGCGCGGTTCCGTCTTCAGCCGCCAGCATGAAATTCTTGATCCGGATATTGGCGAAAGCGCCGCGCATCATCACTTCGTGATTGCCGCGCCGCGTGCCGTATTGGTTGAAATCTTCCGGCTTGACCTTGTTGGCGATCAGATATTTGCCGGCGGGAGAGGAGGCCTTGATCGAACCGGCGGGAAAATCATGAAGCACGAGATCAAGCTGGAGGCGGTTTCGGAGCATTTTTGAGAATGGGTCGCAGAAAGAGTTCGACCGACTGGAAATTTTAATTATTTAAAATCAATATGTTAAATCAATCCTGAATTCGCAATGCGGCAAACTTTTCGTTGCGTGACGCCATTTGCGCCGCCGGCGTTTTTGCGTTTCGCAATTCCCAACGCGAGCGGATAAAAAAAATGTCAATGAAATCAATTGTTTAGGAGAGCTTCATTGGTTTCAGCCTTCTGGCGCCGGCCTTGCGAGAGAGTGCGCACAGGTTCTGCGGGGCGGAACAGCAAGAAGGATTGAGACGATGAAAATTTCCAACCGGACTTTGTTGGCTGGCCTGATCGTTGCGGTGGTGAGCGTTTCCGGCGCCGCCCAGGCGACGACCGTCCTCGACGGCGCTTACACTGAAGTCACTGAGAACACGGGCATTGCGCCGATGGAAACCAACGCGGATCTCGGCCCAACGGGCTCGCTGCCTGAAATTCCGAGCTGGGCCATGTTGCTCCTCGGTTCCGCAGGCATCGGATATGCCGGAAATCAGCAAGGCAAAAAACGCCGTCAGGCAATCGCCGCCTTCTGATTTGCGCCAATCGGAAATTTTAACAAGACCGCTCCAAGGAGCGGTCTTTTTATTGTTGTGCACGCCAACGCACACAATGAAAACCCGTCAAATTCGCTCCGGCGACTTTGCAATTAAATCCGATGCAACCCCTTACGCCCCAGCCAACTGCCGCAGCACGTAATGCAGAATGCCTCCGTTCTTGTAATACTCGACCTCATCCGCGGTCTGGATGCGCGAGTTGAGGGGAACCTTCTTCACCGTTCCGTCGGCGAACGTGATTTCCGCTTCCAGTTTCTGGCGCGGCGCCAGATCGGTGAGCCCCTTGATCGACACCAGTTCGTCGCCCTTTAGGCCAAGGGTCGTCCAGCTTGCGCCTTCCTCAAAAGTCAGCGGCAGGACGCCCATGCCGACCAGGTTCGACCGGTGGATGCGCTCGAAGCTCTGGGCGATGACCGCGCGCACGCCCAAAAGATTGGCTCCCTTGGCCGCCCAGTCGCGCGACG
>NZ_CAIUXT010000123.1 GCF_903903185.1 uncultured Rhodoblastus sp. | reverse complement strand
CGGAGGAGTTCTTTTTGGGGCCGGAGGAAGTTTTGGATTTCAATTCCTCCGTCGCCTTTGGCGACGAAATCTGACGGCAAAAGTCGTCATGTGATGGCTTCCAGATGATGGCGAAGGCCAAAACAACCCGCGATGCCGCCCCGACTTGAAAAATGGCGGCGGAGGAATTGGCCCGCTCTTTCCGCCTCGGTGATGTCGGAGGAGTTCTTTTTGGGGCCGGAGGAAGTTTTGGATTTCAATTCCTCCGTCGCCTTTGGCGACCGGAAATCTGACAGCAAAAGTCGTCATGGGATGGCTTCCAGATGATGGCGAAGGCCAAAACGACCCGCGATGCCGCCCCGACTTGAAAAATGGTGGCGGAGGAATTGGACCGCTCTATCCGCCTCGGTGATGCCGGACGAGTTCTTTTTGGGGCCGGAGGAAGTTTTGGATTTCAATTCCTCCGACGCCTTTGGCGACGGGAAATCTGACGGCGAAATGTCATGGGTTGGCTTCCAAAAGCCCAAGATGGCGCAAGATGAGGCGCTCCAGCAGGACGATGAGGGCGTTCATGTCCGCGTCGAGCCGAGGCCGGAGGAGATAGAGTTCTTCGGAAGGCTTGAAATGCGTCGCCACGCCGAGTGCGTAGCCCGTCGCTCGCAGCCCGATTTCTGGATCAACGGTGTGCCGGCGGCAATGCCCGACGCCTTCCGGCGTTGACAGAAAACGCCCGAGCGAACAATGCGCGAGCGCGGCGCGAAAGGCCTTCTCGAAGGCGAGCGGCGACATCGTGGCGGGCAGCGTGACGACGATGGAGCGTTCCGTCAATTGCACGGGGCTGCGCTTTGATGTCGTCAGGGAGGAGGTGATGAAGGATGCGAACCAGTCGGTCGCAAAATCGGGGTCCGTGCGATAAGCGCCGCCTTCCCGCCAGGAGGCGGCATATTTTTCGGTTTTGAGGTCATCGATGCGCTTGCGAATGGAGCCAATCGCGGTCGATCCGAACTTGAAGGCCGGCAATAAAATCAGCTGAGATAGCCGCCGAAGTCCGGCTCCAGCCGTTGCATAGATTTCGATTTGCTCTCCTGGCTGAAATATTGCCTGAAATCGATCGCCATCGAACACATCGGAGGGGCGCACGGCGACGCCGGGAGGAAGCGGTCGGGGAAGTTCCGTGCCTATGAATCGCGGTTTTCCGCTCTGCGTAGGCTTTAAGATGGAGGCGGGCGGCGTGCCCGTTTCGGAGGACCCTAACTGTGCCAGCAAGGTCAGAGCTTCAATCGCACGCAACAAGATGTCTTGATTGGCGACCGCAAAGCGTTGAATCGCGTCCGCATCTGGCGCCAAGGAGGCGTTCTCGATGGATGAATAGAGGTTGGAGGGAGTTTTCATGGGTATTTTCTTTCAAGGTTGATAACTGCAAAGCCTCCTTCCGATTCGCGCACGAAGTGCGCGACGGAACTACTAAAATTAGGGACAGGACTTTTTCGGGGGTTTGTTATGGAGAGCTTCAGGAAAAATAAAATTGGAAACAAGAATTGTTAAATTGGATAGAATATATGATCCTTATTCGAGGAGATAGAAGGCGCGCACTACGTTAATCGAGTGTCAAAATTTACGAAACTAATCGTGAGATATTGTTCGCGTTGGAAAATACCGCAGCGCGCTCTGACGCGATCGCCATGTGCGCGGAGGCTTATCCCGTTGTCCCAGGTGATCGCTACGATGGCCCAAGCCGCCATCTTAGAAGCGCCCGAGGCCGGATGAAATTTCCTGATCGCGGGACTTCGCACGATCAGGTTTTCGCGTCCCGTGGCGCCCCTGTCGACTCACAGATGCCTGAGGGGCGGGACCGAGTACCCTGGGACAACGGGATAAGCCTCTGTGCGCGGGCTTGCCAGAAATTGATTTGCTTCAGAAATCTCACGGTCGCCCGATTTTAGGGAAACTCATCGCGCCAAAATTCATGCGCCCGTAATCTTTGCGCAGATATCCCGCCTCGCGACGCGCTGCAAGCTGATGTAGAACTTGGGGGCCGTTTGCAATTCGGCATGCCCGAGCATTTCGGAGATGGCGGCGTCCGGCGCCCCGATGCCTCTCAGTACGTCGGCGCCGGCGCGCCGGACGAGATGCGGATTCATATGAACGTCGGCCGCGCGGCGGATCGTGCGGATAAACCCGAGATAGCCGCCGCCGTAACCAAGCGCCGTGCGTTGCCGGTCAATCCAAAAAATGTCGCTTGTTTCACCTTGCAACAATTCGGGCCGAATGATGTCGAGATAAAAATCGACATAGGTCTGCAGAACATGGGGAATTCTGCGCAAGATTTTTTTGTGTCTTTTTGATTTCCAGTTGATCACAAGTATTTCATAGGGAGTATTGGTCGTTCTTTCGAAGAAAGTTTTCCCGATTTTTGCATCCAACATGTTGCCCATTCGCAGGAGGAGCAAAGCTAGAATTGCGACGAACAGGCCGTCGCGGTAGTCCACGCACGCTTGCGGAATATAAGGCCGCCGGCTGTTCTTTCGGCGCCACTCCTTCAGGTCCTTTTGGGCTTGTTTCATCGCCGAGATTCCGATTTCCCGAACGGCCTTCGTGGATAATGGGGACGGTTTGGGCGCCGAGGCGACGTAGCCGATCGATTCGATCAAATCCAGTTGCCAAACCGGGGTGTCTTCCCCGGTCAGTGCCTTGTGCACCCTCATCAGGCGAGTCAGGTAGTCCCGTTGTGTCCGCTTTTGCTCATTCGTTTTGTTCGGCAAAAACGAGCAGAACTCTTTCAGGCTCTGCTCGCCGAACCGGTCTTTCAAGGGCAGGCCCAAAAGGTCGGGGCGCCGCTGTTTGACGAACGCCATATAGCGCTCCGTAGCGAAGAGGACATTGCGATGCTGGTCACGATCGATGGCCAGATCGCCGCAGTCTCCTGGCGAGTCGGCGAATTCGCCGTCGGGCGCGCCGGCGAGGTCATCGGGAATTGCTCCCATGAACGCGCGTCGATCCTCCTGTTTCCAGTCATCGTATGAAAAGCTGACTTCGCGCGCGAAGCCGGGTCGGATTTTGGTCAACATGCAACCTCCTTGTCAGATTCCATATTCGCTGTGAGAGAGGAGTAGGATTTTTTTAAACCCTGCTCCTCAAGACGATGCGGGAAGCGATCGCCGAAGGTTTGGACGAGGCCGTTTAGTCAACGCCGCGAAGTCGCCGGGCCGCGCTGACGACTCGCGCGGAACGTCAACACTGGGAGGGTGCAATCCTGGCGGCGCGGGACATCACTCGTCGTCCTCGTCCGGGGCCGGATTTTCCTCGAGGATGGTTTCGAGTTTGTCGGCGGCGTCGGCGCCTTTAAAGACGCCGAACCTCGAATCCAGATTGACGAGCTGCTTGATTCCCAGAATGGCGGCGATGTCCTCGCGGGAGACATTCCCGCGGTACATTCCTGCGACGACGGCGATGCGGAGCATTTCAGGTGTGACTTTTATACCGATCGATTTGCCGAACTTCGCGACGCCGTTCGGGAACGCTGCCGCCGACTTCTCTTCGCCGTCGCGATGGCCGAGCAGCCAGACCGGCGGTTCGCCGGTGCGGCGCCAGAACGCCAACCAGTAGGCGTCGATCAGCGCGGTGGTTTCGGCAGTCATCTCCTCTTCGAGGCTCGTCGCGGTGTGCAGCGCTTGGACGAGTTCGGGACGTTCGATGCTGATCTTGCCGGGGATCTTCCGCGGGGGGCCGGCGAACTTGACCTTCATGACGTCGCCGCGTTTGAAGCAAGTCACGAGGACGACCAGGATCGCCACGGCGATCTGCGCGCGTTCGAGATCATGCGGTCCGCCGAGGCCGGCGACAAATTCCCTGATCACGGCCCGGGCATGGCTGGCGATCTTGCGCAGGACTTCGGTGCTGATCTTTCCGACGGCCTCGATCTTCTCGCCGGGGATCTCGTTGGAGCGCTTGACGCCTTTTTTATGGACGCCTTTCAGCCACTTGGCGAGCTTGGGATCTTTCAGAACCTTTCGCGCATTCTGCACGCCGATTTCGAGAAGTTTTGAGCGATTGTGAACGCCCGAGGATGTCGGATCCTGTGGATTTCCGTCGGTATCGCCCCAGTTGGCGTTTTTCATCGCGCGCAGGCTGTTTTTGGACCAGATTTGAAACAGTCGGGCGATGCCACCCTTACCGAGTTCGCCCTCCGCCAGCGCGATCATGCGCAGGAGGAAATTTTTGCGGGAGATTTGCGAGGCGCTGGTCGCATTCGGCATACAGAGGGCGAAATGTTCATGGAAGTCATCCTTGAACGCCTGCGGCAGGTTCGCATACTGGTCCTTGCGCGGCGTCTGGCGTTTCTGCGGCGCGGCCAGCGAGGGAAGGGGAAACGTGCTTCCGTTGCGGCGCAACTTCGCAACGATCGAGCGAATGCGCTCGACTTTCACGTCGACCGACTGTCGACCGGCGGCTTCGTAGGCGGCGCCAAAGGCGAGCAAATCGGCTTCGGTGACGTCGAGAACATCTTTGCCGCGACGCGTGCTCCACGATGCCAATTTGGTAAAAGCGTAGTAGCTTTCCTTGTCGACGGCGCGAAGCAGGATTTGCCAGAGAGGGAGAAGGCTAGTTAGGTCGACACGGAGGTCGAATTCGCTCACATTATGCTCGTTCATTGAATTTTCCTTTGGCTTGATCCTCGTCAGAGGCTTAATTGGTATTATTTTCGGGGTTGCAGACTCGTCACTTCCTTAAACTCCGGTTGCGGATCGTTCGTAACGACTCCTTAAGCGACTCAAGGCGGCGCACGCGGACGCGGGCCGCAGCGTGGCGGACGCCCCGGTTTTGCCGGTTGATTTTTTGCGAGAGTCTTAGAGTTGGTTCCCGCGAGGCCGGATTGCGTCGCGTTCAGCCGACGGCGTGATCTTTTCGCACCGCCGCCGGTCTGAAACGTTGACGCCCATTCGCGCACGGCGACGGGGTCGAACCGCACGATTCCACGCACACGGATTACCGGGAGACCGGCTTCCTCAAGCGCATAAGTGTGACGTTCGCTGCATTGAAAGAATGCGGCGATGTCGTCACGGGTAAGAAAAGGGGCTAAAGGAGCATCTGGTGTGGGCGCCACAGGCAAGGATCATCGTTGGCTGGTTTCCCAGCTTGTCCGATGAGCCGCGCTCTACACGGTGCTCAACTCGTTTCCGAATCTTCAGATCCGGTCTACGAAACATCCACCGCGCCTACGGTGGAAAAAGACATCGCGCTCTCGTTGCGTTTTAGGTGATGTCTCCGCTATTATCAGCACACTGGTTCGCTGGACGCAATAGGGTAATTAAGCAATGGCCATCAATTCGGCGACAAAGAAGAAAATTGGCTTGTTCGCGGGTCGCCAAGTTGCCGAGGTCATGCGTGGCGAAAGGCATTTGCCGACTGAATACGAATGGCTGTCGCGGCTAATTGCAATGTGCCCTCCAGACCGGCGTGAGGCGATGGCCAAATACGCTGAACGGCGTCTCGACCGCCACACCGTGCGCCGTGCAATCGACCTCGCGACGGATAAATGGCATCCTGGTTGGGACACATGGCGTACCAAAGCGTTGGCATGGTTCCTTGATCAGGCGTCTGTGCGAAAAATGAAATTTTCCAAGAAAAAGTCAGCTGTGACTGATCGCCGAACACGACTCCGTTTGCCTTAAACGACGGAAGCTTTGATTGGTGATGAGTCTTCCGCAGCCCACCTGCGGCACGATGCGGCGTTTTTTGGGGCGATCGGGTCCATCAGCGATGTGCGGCTTAGAGAGTTGATAACGGCCCATTCATTTTGCATTCGTTCGGCTCGTCGCGACCCCTTAGAGATTTTCATCGATCTCGCTACCAAGATCTCGACGCGGCGGAAAGCTGCCTTAGCACCATCGCCCGGTTTTGACCCTGAGCGGACAGTCGTCGACCTTTCCCGGCGCCTCCATCAGCGCCAGAAAGCTGACATTCGCTTTGGGTGCCCGCTGCGAGAATGAGGCGTGGCCGGGGAGAACTTCGTTGATGACGGTAAAGACCACCGGTCCGATCGAGAACGCGAAACACTTGATCGGGTCGATGGCGCGTGTGCTCACCTTGCGCAATGTCTTCGCGATGGCATTGATCATCGCCGAGGAGTTTACCGGCACTCCCCGAGAAAAGCGGGATCGCCATCGGCATGGACGGCAGGGACTCCTGGCGCGACAAAGTGTTCCTCGGGCGGCGCGGAGAATTCGAATTTGGAACGAGGGTCGCGCCGCCGCCCGCGCGCCGCCGCGAAAGCATTCCGCGCCGCCGTTGTCAGACTCGCTCGATTAGGCGGCCCCTGAAGAACAACTCGCCATGATCCGAAGGATCCTCGCCGACCAAGCGAAAGACGCTATCGAGATTCACAAGTTCCGCACGCGCGCTGCGGGCAGGGCGACGTTCATCGATTTTCATCTCGTTGTGCCCGGCGACATGACCGTCGCCAGATCGCACGCAATCTGCGATCGAATCGAAGACGCGCTGATGGACTCGCTGACGGAAGCCGTCGTCACCATTCACGTCGAACCGGACGATAAAGCCGAACATGGCGTGATGAATGGCGCCATCGCGGTCGCGCCAACGGCGGCGTAATAGGTTGGTCCGTCAGAGCCGAAGCTCGGCGCGCAGGCCACCGAGTTCGCTTTGCCCGATCATGAACTGGCCGTTGTGAAGCTGGGCGAGATCGGCGACGATCCCAAGGCCTATGCCCGTACCCGGCGCGTCCACGTCGAGCCGCGCGCCCCTGGCCAGGACATCGTCCACCCTGTCGGGCGGAACGCCGGGGCCATCGTCGTCGACGGCCACGACTACAAAACCGTCCTCGCGTCGCGCCGACACCTTCACCTGACCCCGCGCCCATTTCCTTGCATTGTCGAGCAGGTTGCCGGCGATTTCCTCCAGGTCGCGTGGGTCGATGGACAATTCCAGGCTCTCCGGCGCCGTCTCAACCTCCCAGATCAACTCGTCGCCGCGCGGCAGCCGCCGCATCACGCCGACCAACCGCGCCAGCAGCGGCTTGACTGGCGTGCGGAGCGCGACCGGCCGCCTTGGCCCCACCGCGCGCGCGGCGGCCAGCGTGCGGGTGACATGGGCGTTCATCAAGCCGATTTCGCGATCCAGACTGTCCGCTGCGCCGGTTTCGCCGCGCGCGCGCAAGGTGCGCGCCTCGGTGGAGAGCACGGCGAGCGGCGTCTTGAGGCCATGCGCCAGCTTGGCCGCGTTGGCCCGCGCGCGCTCTATGGCCTGCGCCTGCGCCTCCATCAGCGCGTTGAGATCGCCGACCAGTCCTTCGATTTCGTGCGGAAAACGCCCGTTCAGCTTTTCGCTGGCGCCTGCGCGAAAATCGTCGAGTTGGCGGCGCAAGTCGCCGAGCGGCGCCAACCCCATGCGAACCTGTCCCCATGACGCCAGCGCCATCAAGGCGGCCAGAATCGCCAGCGACGGCGCTAGAACCTTGATGAAATCCCGCCTCGCCTCGTTGACCGCGCATTGCTCGCAGGCGACGGCGACGACAAAGCGGCGTTCGCCTTCAGGCGCCGGCAGGACGACGCCGCGCTCGACGACAATGAGCCATTTGGCCTTCGGGCCGCGCAATTCGCGCACCTGCCGCGCCCCGGCGGCGATCTCGTCGCCCAACGGAATCGACTCGTCCCACAGCGATCGCGACCGAAGGATCGCCGAGCCTTTTTCCGACACTTGCCAATAGAGACCCGACAGCGGGCGCAGGAACTGGGGATCGGAAAGCTCGCCTGACAGCGACGCCCGGCCGTCCGCTTCCGGCTTCAACAGTGTCGCGATTTGCAGAAGATGGTCGTCCAGTTCCTTGATCAAACGGCCGCGCACATGGCTGTCGAAGGCCGCGACGATGACGAAGCCGGCGATCGCCAGCGCGACGACAATCCCGAGCGTGGCAGCGATCAGGAGACGCAAGCGCAGCGAGTTCATTACGTCCGCTCGCCCGGTTCGCCCAGTTCGCCGACATAATAGCCGTAGCCGCGCCGGGTCTTGATGAAGTCGTCGCCGAGCTTGCGCCGGATCCGCGCCACCAGCACTTCAATGGCGTTGGCGTTGCGCTCGAAATCCTGGGCGTAAATATGCTCCGTCAGTTCGATCTGGGGCACGGCGCGGCCGACATGATGCATAAGGTAATGGACCAACCGATATTCCATCGGCGACAGGTCCACCGGGACGCCGCCCAGCAGCACGCGCGAAATGCGGGTGTCGATCGCCACGTCGCCCAGACTCAGCGTGGCGCTGCCGTGTCCGGTCGCGCGTCGCAGCAGCGCGCGGACGCGCGCCATGAATTCCTCGATGCGAAACGGTTTCACCAGATAGTCGTCGGCGCCGGCGTCGATGCATTCGACCTTCTCCGACCAGCCATCGCGCGCGGTGAGGATCAAGACCGGCAGGGCGCGGCCATCGGCGCGCCAGCGTTTCAGCACCTGCGTCCCGTCGAGCTTCGGCAGGCCGAGATCGAGCACGGCGAGGTCGAAATCCTCGGTGTCGCCGAGGAACCAGGCCGCCTCGCCGTCACGCGCCAATTCCGCCACATGGCCGGCGGCCACAAGGGCGCGGCGGAGTTCCTCTCCAACCTTGCTTTCGTCTTCGACCACCAGAATGCGCATGGCTTTCGTCAACGCCTTTTGTCACGGCTCTTGGGCGGCTGCGCCGTCCTTCGCATCCGCGCGATAGTCACGATAGCGCCCGTCGCGCCCAAGCGCCTTGATCCTGTACAAGAACCGCCGTCCGTCCGATTCGAGAGCCACCTCGATGATCTCGCCCTCGACGGCGGGCTGCATGCGGCCGAGCACGTCGTGAAAAGCCAGGATCTCGCCATGGCGAACGAGCTCGCGCGCTTGCTCGGGCGACACCGGCTCAGCCCGCCCCCGCGAAGCGACGCAGAGCGCGACGGCGACAGCGGCGACGAGACTCCAATGCGATCCAGTCATGGTCTGTCCTCGGGCAGTGGGGAAGCAGTATCCGCCCTCGAAGCTTGCAAATAGCTGTCGATGCGCGTCAGCCGATTGTCATGCGCGCAGTGTTAGGGTTCTCAGACTGTCGGGGGCAGTCATTTTCGACAAGGAGCGTGTCATGAAAATCAGCATAATGGCCCTGATCGCGGTCGCAATGCTTGCCTCTGCGCCGATGGCCTGGGCCCAGCGCGGCCCGGTCGCCGCCGCCTGCGCCAGCGACATCGAACACTACTGCAAGGGTCTGCCTCATGTGAACCGGGCGGTTCGCCAATGCCTTGAGAAAAACAAGGACAATGTCGCCGCCGCCTGCCGCCAGGCGCTGGAGTCCACCGGCGGCGGCCGCGGTTGCGCCGCAGGCGGCGGGTGCGGAGGCGCGCGGCAATCCCAATAGTTGGGGCTGCGTGAGAAGCGCATGCCGTCGCGTCGGTCGGTTCCCGGGACGCCCTGCGCGCGTTGATGACGCGCTGCGCGCCGGGGCAAGGCGGCGAACCGCAACACATTCAAACAAATATGCAAAATCGTTGTGGGACCGCTGCGCGAGGTTTGAATGGCCTTCCTGGAGTCGGGCTCCCGCCACGCATCAGTCGAGAGGGCGAAATCATGAAAATCTCAGTGCGCAACGTCTTTTCCGGCCCGGCGCTGCTGCTGACGAACAGGGAGGCCGCATGAACCTCGCCGTTTCCGCCCAGGTCTATGCTGCGAAATCGCCCGCCGTCTGGATCGCGGCGAAGGCGGGCGCCTCGTGCACTGGTTCGTGCTCTATTGGCGGCGCGAAGATTTTTCCGGCTGGCTCGTCGCAAGACTGCAGCTGACGCCGGGCTGCAATCTGGCGGAAGCGGCGCGCTTCTTTGAGATGTGCGCGGGATCGGGCGAGCCTTCGATGCGCTTGCGAATGGCCGCTACGATTTGAGTCGGGCTGCACTTGGCCTGTTCTTGCGCTTGCGGCGCATCGCTGCAGAGCATCGTCGTAGAGCTTGACGAACTGGGCGTAGTCGACGTCGCTGCCGAAGGCGTCTTCAACCGCGTCAAGGTATGGCCTGTGGCCGTCCGTGGTAAGCTGGACAGGTTGGCCAGCCACGCTTTCAGATCGTCCATCAGAATGGCGGCTGGCCGCAAAACGATTCTTGATTCGTCGTCGTGCGCGCTCGGGACGGACACCCCCGGAAAGTTCAAACTTCTACTGCCACACCGGCAGAGCCGGGGGATCTCCCCAATGGTTTGGCCCCATCCTTTCCCGAATTTATATCCAGCGGCGAAGGGAAAACGTAGGAGCCCGTCCAGTCATGACATAGTCGGCGAAACTACCCGCGCCGAAAATTACAACGCCCAGTATCACTGTCGCGAACGATTCCTTAAGAGTAATGTCGGGGGCGATATTACCAGAAATATATTGTCTAATTGGCCATCCAATAGCCATTCCAAGGCATATCCAAAGGCTCATTACCCCAACAAAATTTAATACATTTCCAAACCTGTTCAACATAAATTTCTCCTGGCTGCAACAATGGGAAAGGGGGGGCTTGACGATATGGTTAGCCCGGATAATTCACGGCAGGTTGGTGGATGTACCTTAAGCATTTAAGACGGCGTGGGGTTTGGTTGTCTACTCCTATCCGCGCCGTTTCCGAGAGGCCACATCCGCGATGAACGATGCTATGCTGCCATTGCCCGGCTTGTCACCTTTCTCCGGCAAATCCGTTGTGGCCGCATTCGACGGAGGCCTCCTGTTGTCGGACGGCGGCGTTCTGGTGTTGCGCGAAGCCGAAAGATTCTTCGTGTCTCGCCGACGCGAGCGCTTGCGATCTGATCGTTTTGGACTCGCATGGCAGCAACGACTTCGCAACGCTTGCCCTCGGTAGCGTGACGCAAAAGGGTGCTTGCGAAAGCGAATGCGAAGTTGAAGTTGCCATTATTGGTCACCTGTTCACCACGATCAGATGCTACTTTTTTTTATGAGCAAACAGGGAAATGACGATGAAATTGCGAGCAATCATAGCAGGACTAGTTGCTTCTGTGTTTCTTTCGGGCGCAAACGGCGAGGCTCAGGCTGAAGGGCCTTGGCGCGCCCATGAAGAAAACACGCGCGGCTGGATGCTGATGTCGCCAGGGGAGAGGATCGAGCATCAGACGAAGATCAGGTCCTTCAAGGATTACGACGATTGCCACGCCTACCAAGTCGCGCATCACCGACTGATGCAGGAAAGAGCCGAAGGACGAGGACTGAAATTGCCTGAAACTGGTCGAGACGTCTGCTTGCGGTTGCTGTCGTCGCCCGATCATCGAAATTGAACGCGCTGGCGGACCGCGATGCAAAACTTGGCCAAATTGTCGGCGCCCATTTTGAGCCTTTCCTTTGTGGCGGGCCTCGTACTCTGGGCTTATCCCGAGGGTGCAGCGCCGGCTCGACAAATCGGAATTATCCTGGGTTGGGTCGGTTGCGGAATGCTACTTGCCAGCCTCTTCTTAGCTCTGCGCGAGCCGCGTTTGACGAACCTGCTTGGCGGCGTGGAAAATATGTACTGGTGGCATCACCGTCTCGGCCTAGCGGCTTACGTGGCTCTACTGGCGCATCCGCTATTGCTTGCCGGCGCCTCGCTGCCAAAGGCTCCGCAGGAGGCCTGGGAGCTTTTGTCGCCCTTCACCGAGAGTTGGCCGGTCTGGATGGGATGGCTGTCGTTGCTTTTGCTGATGGCGGGTCTTGGCGCGACCTTTGCCACTCGTCTCCCCTATCGGATTCGCCGTCCCCTCCATGCCGGGTTGGGCATTGCTACGTCGGTCGGGCTGATCCATCTCCTTCTGTTGGGCATAGATGAACCGGTCGAACCTCTTCTCCTCGCCAGCCTTGCGCTGCTCGCGTGGCGCTTCATTCGAGAGGATTGGGGCGTTGGCGCGTCTCCCTATGTCGTCCAGTCGATTTCGCGCGTCTCCCCCAACGTCGTCGAAATCAGTCTCGCGCCTCTCGGCGAGCCGCTCGCGGCGAAGCCCGGCCAATTTGTCCTTGTGGCTTTTCAGTCTGGCCGGCGGTTTAAAGGCTGTTGCGAGTTTCACCCTTTCACGGTGAGTTCGATCGACGGGGCTTCCGGTTTACGCGTAGCGGTAAAAGCGCTTGGCGACTGCACGCGCAATATTCAATCCATCGAACCGGGCGTTCCTGCGCGAGTCCAAGGTGCATTTGGCGAATTTCTAGGCAATCCGGCCTCAACGCCGCAATATTGGATCGCCGGCGGCATCGGAATTACGCCTTTTCTGGCTTTGCTGCGCGCCGGTCGTTTGGATCGACCCACCACTCTGATCTATCTCTATCGCTCCGAAGGCGACGCGCTCTTTGTTGACGAATTGAACGCGATCGCCGCAAACCTGCCTAATTTGGCTCTGCGGCTCAGGGCGACGGGCGACGAACCGATCGATCCCGAGAGCGTTCTTCCCCCAGGCGAGGACGTCGCCAAAGCGGAGTTCTGGCTTTGCGGGCCACCACCGATGATTGAATTACTTGCAGGCTTTCTTCGTCGACGAGGCCTTACCAATCGTTGGATGCATTTCGAAAATTTCGGGGCTCTGTGATGCCAAAAATCTATATTGTTGCGACGGCTACATTCTGGATTTTCGTGAGCGGCCTGTGGCTTGCCGGACTTTCGGCGCCAAAGACGCTCGCTGAAACCAGTGTGCCCGTGGAGAAGGGCTATTCCCTCACCGACGTTGCAGCCCATGCTTCGCCCAGTGACTGCTGGATGACCATTCAGGGCAAAGTCTATGACGTGACGGGCTATCTGCCCGATCATCCGTCCCGGCCCGAAGTGATCGAAGCCTGGTGCGGCAAGGATGGGTCAAAAGCCTATGACACCAAGACCAAGGGTCGCCGCCATTCCGAAGCGGCGGATCGGTTGCTGGAAGGCTATTTCATCGGCGACCTTAAACAGACGACGCCATAGCGTGCCTCGCGAGTTCCGGCTGCGCTGCGCGAGTCATTTCGGGGACCTTGGGGATGTCCGCAAGGCGCGTGGTTAAGATTGCTGACGCCTTCGATCGACACTCCCAAAACATAGATATGAAATGTAGGTTTTGACTCAGGTCAATGTAATCAGTGGGGCGCATACATAAATTGTCGGCCGCAAGAGCGAGGCTGGCCGGGAGCCCTCCTTTGCGCGATCTAAAGTCAAAAATTTTATGACAAGGAAGCGATGATGTCGCCAAAACCTGTTTTTTTCGCGGCGCTGGCGATCATGCTGATGCTGCTCGCTCCAGCTTCCGCCGAAAACCGGGGCTCACCGGAACTCAAGGGCAAAGCGGCCGAACTGATCCAGGATTATGCCGGCAAGCTCAAGGCGGCGCTGGGCGCGGCTATGCAGTCGCAGGGCCCTGAGGGCGCGCTGGAGGTCTGCAACAAGCAGGCGCCGGCGATCGCGGCTGAGGTCTCCCAGGGCAGCGGCTGGTCGGTCGGGCGCACCAGCCTCAAGCCGCGAAACACGGCCTCCGCCCCCGACGCCTACGAGCGCAACATAATGGAAGCGTTCGACGCCCGAATCGCCAAGGGAGAGAAGGTGGGCGACCTCGTCAGCGCTGAAGTGGTCGAAGGCGACGGCGCCAAAACATTCCGCTTCATCAAGGCGATCCCGACTGGCGAAATGTGCATGACCTGCCATGGCGAAACTGTCGATCCGGGGCTCAAGCAGAAGATCCTCGCGCTCTATCCCGATGACCAGGCGACCGGCTTCAAGGAAGGCGACATGCGCGGCGTTTTCACGTTGAAAAAAATCATCGATGCCGGGGCGCGCTGACCATGCGCGCGTTCCACGCGGCGCTGGTCGCGCTCTTGCTTTTGCCCAGCCCCTCAAACTCGGAAATCCGGCTCGAACACGCCTGGGCGCAAGCCTCGCCGCCAAAGGCCGTGGTAGGTCGCGCCTTTGTCACCATTTTCAACAAGTCCGACGAGACCGAACATCTCATCGGCGTCAGCACCGAGGCCGCGTCAAGCGCCGAAATCAGCGGCATCCGCATCCTGCAAAACGTCCCCAATATGCGCAAGCTGTTCAACATCGACATCCCCCCGCATAGCTCCATCGTCTTCGCGCCCGGCTCCTACCACATCATCCTGCGCAACTTGCGCAAGCCGCTGGTCGCCGGCGATCGGATTGACGGCGAATTGATGTTCAAAAATGCTGGTGCTATCCCGGTCGAATTCCGGGTCGAGGCGGCGGGACAAACAGAGCTTCCGACACGTTGATTTCGTCAACTGGCGTGTGCCGCTTTCCGCGAACGCCCAGGAATGCTGGTTCATGGCCAAGCCGGGGTTTCGAGCGACCATTTAGGGGCGCTGGGGGTTCTGGCCAAAGACGATGTCGCCGGCGGCCCGTCCCAGGAGCGAAATGCCCGCAAGTGCGATGTGCGGGAGCTGAAATTCGCCGGCTTCGAAGGCAAGTTCATGATTGACGTGGAGATACGCGAGAGCCTTTGCTTAGGGCCGCATGCCGGCGCCGATCGTTTCCCGGAATGAAAACCTCCTGCATGATCCCCCCCTCGCGCCGGGTGTTTCTGGCCGCCGTGGCGGGTTTATTCGTCGCGCCCGCGCGCGCGGCTCGCCTGTTCGACATTTACGCCTCCGACGGGACGCCGCTGCGCAATTTCGCCATTGACCCGGCTCTTGCGCCCGGCCGGCTTGCCGGGCTGATCGAAACTGGCGGCGCAGGCCGGCCGCTTCTGGTGGAGTTTTTCGATTACGCCTGCGGCCCCTGCCGCCGCGCCGCGTCGGAGATCGAGGCCTTGCTCGCCTCCGCGCCGGAGTTGCGGTTGGGTCTGGCGCAGCATCCCGTACTTGGGCCAGGGTCGATCGCTACCGCTAAAGTGGCGCTGGCGGCGCAAAATCTTGCCGGCGGCGATTCGGCCTGGCGCCTGCATCGCGCCTTGTTGCAGGCGCCGGGTCCCGCCAGCGTCGAGAAAGCGCTGGCGATTGGGGCCGAGCAGGGGTTGGACGGCGCAAGGCTGAAGCAGGCGTCCGCAAGCGAAAGCGTCGCTGAAATTCTCGCGGCCCATGGACGAAGGGCGTTCGATCTGTCGCTGCCGCAGACGCCCTCATTTGTGCTGGAGGGTTTTGCCCTTGCCGGTTGGCCGGGCGTCGAGCCTATGTTGCATTTCATCGCCGCGCTGAAAAATTGCGGCGGCTTGCAATGTCCGCCGCGATGAAGGATTCTATCCGAGTGTCGGAATAATTCGGTGTGGACGACGCGCCTTCTGGCGCCTATCGTCGGGGCATGGTTTGGCGGGCGGGCTCTCTCCTTGGACTTGCGACGGCGCTGGCCCTGGCGGCCGGGTCCTTGGCCGGCGCCCAGCAAAAAACCGAGGTTCGGGTCGGAGTGCTCGCCTATCTCGGACCGGATGAGGCCGCCAGCGCCTGGGAGCCGACGCTGGCGCAACTCAATGCCGCGCTGCCGGCCTATCGTTTCACCATGGTCGCCGGCAGTCAGGCTTTTCTCACCGCCGCTGTCGCCGCGCATCGGCTGGACTTTCTCATCACCAATCCCGGCCATTTCCTCGAATTGAAGGTCGATTATTCCGCTTCGGCGCTGGCCACCGAGCAGGATCTCGATGGCTTCTCCTCATCGGAATCGGTTGGCGCCGCTATTGTCGTTCTAGACCGCCGGGCCGAACTACAGCATCCGGCCGACCTGCGCGGGCTGAAAATCGCGGCTGCGGCGCCCGACGCCTTCGGCTTTCGTGCCGCCTTCGGGGAGTTGCTGGAACGCGGCCTTGATCCGCTCAAGGACGTCAACCCGGTTTTTACCGGCTTTCCCGTAGATGGCGTGCTGACCATGGTGCGGGCGGGTCAGGCCGACGCTGGCGTCATTCGCTCCTGTCTTCTGGAAAAGGTGATCGCCGAGGGCCGCGCGGGCGCGCAGGAGTTCCGCGTTCTGGGACGCAAGACCGGCAATGGCGCCAAATGCCAGGTCTCGACCCGGCTTTATCCGGGCTGGGCTTTCGTCAAAGTGGCGCAGACGCCAAAGCCTCTTGCCGATGAAGTCGCGCGCGTGTTGCTCGCCATGCAGCCGGGCGCGGGGGAAAAGGTCTGGAACCAGCCGGATGATTATCTATCGGTCCAGGACCTTTACCGCAGCTTGCACGTCGGCCCCTATGCGCCCTTTACCCGGCTCGGCATCGCCGATCTGCTGTGGCGTTACCGCTATCTGGCCGCGGTCGTCGGCATGGCGGCGCTATGGTGGGTGGCCTATGTGATCCGCGTCGCGCAACTCGTGCGCCGCCGGACCCGCGAGCTGGCGGAAGCCTATGAGTTGGCGCGGCTGAAGGATGTGAAGTTCGAGCACGCGATGCGCCTGTCGCTGATGGGCGAAATGGCCAGTTCTCTCGCCCATGAGATCAACCAGCCGCTGGCGGCTATTCTGACTTACGCGCGCGGCTGCGAGCGGCGGCTGGAGCACGGCGCGGATCCGCAAGGCCTGCGCGAGGCCATTGGCCGCATCGCCATTCAGGCCGAGCGCGCTGGCGACATTGTGCGCCGCATGCGCGATTTCGTTCAGAAAAATCCCGCGCGTCAGGCGCCGATGGAACCCGCGGCCGTCTTCCGTGAAGCTCTGGCTTTGTTTGCGCCTACGGCGGCCTCGCGCGATCTGGCCGTCGAGGCCGATATTCCCGAGGAATTGCCCTTGGTGCGCGCGGATCGCGTGCAACTGGAAGAGGTGATCCTCAACCTGTTGCAGAATGCGCTGGAGGCCATTGGCGAGCGCGCCGACGGCAAGATCCGTTTCGCCGCGACACAGGAAGGCGCAACTATCGTGGCCGCTGTCAGCGACAATGGTCCCGGCCTGACGCAGGAGGCGCGGAATAGACTTTTCGAGGCCTTTTTCACCAGCAAGTCCGGCGGGCTGGGCCTCGGCCTGTCGCTTAGCCGCTCGATTGTCGAAGCCCATGGCGGGCGGCTCGGCGCCGACGAACAGGCGTCGCCGGGCGCGACATTCCGGTTCTATCTACCGATCATCGAAGAGGATGTGCGTGTCTGAGCTTTCGCCGATCGTCTATATTGTCGATGACGATCCCGCGGTGCGCGACGCCGTGGCCTTCCTCGTCGCCTCCGTCGGTTATAGCGCCCGCGCCTGCGCCTCGGCTCAGGAACTGCTCGACGCGCTCGACGAGACCCGGCCGGCCTGTCTGGTGCTGGATGTGCGACTACCGGGCCTGAGCGGGCTTGAATTGCAGCGCGCCTTGTCCGAGCGGCGGTCGGTGGCGCGGATCGTGTTCATTTCCGGTCATGGCGACATTCCCAAGGCGGTGCGCGCCATCCACCTCGGCGCCGTGGATTTTCTCGAAAAGCCTTTTGACGATCAGCTGTTGCTCGACCGCATCGGAGAGGCGCTGGCCGCCAGCAGCGGCGACCTGCGCCGCCGCGCCGGGCAGCGGCGGCAGGAGCGCAAAATGAGTGGCCTTACCAATCGCGAGCGCGAAGTGCTGCGCCTGGTGATCGCGGGCAAGACCAGCAAAGCCATAGCGCTGGAACTGGATATTTCGGTCAAGACGGTGGAGAATCATCGCCAGAATATAATGGCCAAGGCCGATGTGGCCTCCGTGGCGCAATTGATTGGCTGGGCCTGCGAGCCGGATTGATCCGGACAATATGAAATCTGCTTTCTGAGGGAAACCGCCCAGAGGCGCAGGGCTTCGTCCCGGATAGCGCAGACCCCATGTTACCGGATACCATCGGCTTAATCTGGGCGTTTGAAACAGCCTGGAACCATCCGGGAGGTCTAAAAAGGTTGACGCAGTTTGCTGCCGTCGCCCCCGGTTTGCGCATAAGCCATGCGGCATGGGGGTAAAGATGGCGATCGGCCTTGATGATGACGCGCTGACTCGGGCTCGCTTCGACACCTTGCAGGCGCGTATCCGAAAGGCGCCGGAAAACTTCCTCGACGCCGGCATGATCCTGGAGGTCGGCAGAGGCCGGCGCGATGTGTTGCGCGGCGCGTTTGTCGCCGCCCTGGCCGCACTCGGCGGCTCGGCTCGCGCCGTCGCCGAGGAAGCTAAACCCGCCGGCGAAGACGCCATTCTAAAGCTGCCGCCGTGGTCGACATCGCTGGGACGCCCGGTGGCGGCGACGCCCTATGGCATGCCATCGAAATATGAGACAGCCATGCTGCGCCGGCAAAGCCCCGGTCTGACGCAGGTCGCCGCCTCCTCGGTCTCCTTCATGCCCTTGCAGGGCATGTTCGGCATTATCACGCCCTCGGGCCTTCATTTCGAGCGCCATCATCAGGGCTGGCAAGAGATCGACCCATCTCAGCACCGGCTGATGGTGCATGGCTCATCCGACGAATTCGTTCGCAAGGCTAAGGTCTACACGCTCGACGATCTCATGCGCATACCCTCGGTGTCGCGCATGCATTTCATCGAATGCGGCGCCAATACCGGCATGGAATGGGGGAATGTCGCGGTGCCCACGGTGCAATATACCCATGGGATGCTGTCCTGCAGCGAATTCACCGGAGTGCCCCTGCGCACCTTGCTGGAGGATTGCGGCGTCGATCTGAAGAAGGCGAAATTCGTGCTTGCCGAAGGGGCGGACGGTTCCTCCATGACCCGCACCATTCCAATCGAACTGGTGACGTCCGGCGAAGCGATCGTCGCCTATGGCCAGAATGGCGAAATGCTGCGGCCGGAGAACGGCTATCCGCTGCGCCTGGTGGTTCCTGGCGTGCAGGGCGTGTCCTGGGTCAAGTGGCTGCGCCGCATCAAGGTCGGCGATCAGCCTTGGGCGACCAAGGACGAGGCAGTGCATTACATGGATCTGATGCCCGACGGCCAGCATCGCCAATATACGTCGATTCAGGAATGCAAATCGGTCATCACCAGCCCCTCGGGCGGCCAGACACTGCTGGACAAGGGGTCCTACAATGTCACGGGTCTCGCCTGGTCGGGACGCGGCAAGATCTCGCGCGTCGATGTCTCCTTCGATGGCGGCGTCAACTGGGTCGGAGCGCAATTGCAGACCCCGGTGCTGCCAAAGTGCCTGACGCGCTTTAATGTCGGCTGGATTTGGGATGGCGGTCCGGCTTTGCTGCAATCCCGCGCCATGGATGAAACCGGATTCGTTCAGCCGGGATATCGTCAGCTGCGCGACGTGCGGGGCGTGCGTTCCATCTATCACAATAACGCCATCCAGAGCTGGAAGGTCTCGGAAAGCGGCGAGGTGGGCAATGTCCAGATTCTTTAAATCGCTCGCCCTGGCTTTGTTGCTGGGCGCCTCCATGCCCGCCGCTTTCGCGCTGGATGATTTCGCCGCCGTTGGCCGCCCGGCCACGCCTGCCGAAATCAAGGCCTGGGACATTGACGTGGGCCCGGATTTCGCTGGCCTGCCGCAAGGCTCCGGCAGCGTCGAACAGGGCCAGGCCGTGTTCGAAGAAAAATGCGCCGTGTGTCACGGCTCCTTCGGCGAGAGCAACAAGGTGTTTTCGCCGCTGGTAGGCGGCGTCGAAAAGGGCGATCTCGTGACGGGCCATGTCGCCGCTTTGCTGCGCAAGGATTTCCCGGCGCGCACGACTTTCATGAAAGTGGCGACGGTCTCGACGCTGTTCGATTACATCCGCCGCGCCATGCCGTGGAATGCGCCGAAATCGCTGAACAACGATCAGGTCTATGCAGTTCTGGCCTATCTCCTCAATCTTTCCGACATTGTGACGGATGATTTCGTGCTCAACGACCGGACGATCCGCGATGTGCAGAAGATCATGCCCAATCGCAACGGGATGACCTATGAGCATTCCATGTGGCCGAGCCCGGTTTTTTCGGGCAAGCCGGTCAAGCCCGACACGGCCAATACGGCCTGCATGAGCAAATGCAAGGCCGCGCCGGAACTGGTTTCATCCTTACCGGATTACGCCCTGAGTTCGCATGGCAACCTTGCCGAGCAAAACCGTTCCTTCGGCGAGGTGCGCGGGCGCAAGACGGCGGAATCGGCGCCGGTCGCGGAGAAACCGACGCCGCTGAAAATTGCTGAGACCGCCGGCTGCCTTGGCTGCCACGCCATTAACGCCAAAGGGGTTGGCCCCGCCTATGCCGAGGTCGCCGCCAAATATAAGGGCGAGAACGCCAGCGCCAGGCTCGTCGCAAAAATACGCGGCGGCGGCGCGGGCGTGTGGGGCGACGTCGCCATGCCCGCGCAAGAGGACATCAAGGATGCGGATCTCCAGGCCGTCGTGGCCTGGGTGCTCGCCGGGGCCGCCGAGAAATGACCAAATTTCGCAGGGAGAAAAAAATGATCGAACATAGTTGGACCGACCGCCGCGGATTCATCCGCAAGGCTGGGCTGCTCAGTCTCGTCGCCTCGACCTTCACTCTGCTGCCGCGTCTGGCGCTGGCGGCCTGGAACAAGGCGGCTTTCGACAGCAAGACGCTTGCCGACGCCTATCAGGCGATGGGCGTCGACGCGCCGAAGGAAAGCGCCGACGTGCAATTGCTCGCCTCCGATATCGCCGAGAATGGCGCCGTGGTGCCGTTGCAAGCGGTGAGCAAGATCCCCAACACCACGCAGATTTCCTTCCTGGTGGAAAAGAATCCCAACATGCTCGCCGCGCTGTTCGATCTTGGTCCGGATACGGTCGCGGATGTCACCGCCCGCATTAAAATGGGCCAGACCTCCAATGTCATCGCATTGGTGAAAGCCGACGGCAAATTCTACACCGCGACCAAGGAAATCAAGGTCACGCTCGGCGGTTGCGGCGGCTGAATTGGCCATAGAGGGAGAGAGACCATGGGTAATCCGATGAAAATCCGCGCCGCCAGCAAGGACGGCGTCACCGAAGTCAAGGTGCTGATGAACCACGAGATGGAGACCGGTTTCCGCAAGGACGCGTCCGGTGCGCCAATCCCCGCCTGGTACATCAACGAAGTCGTCGCCAAGCTCAACGGCAAGGTGGCGATGGAGGCGCAATGGGGGCCTTCCGTGTCGAAGAATCCCTATCTGGCGTTCAAGATCAAGGGCGGCGCGCCGGGCGACAAGGTTTCGGTCTCGTGGACCGACAGCAAGGGCGATACGCGCGCCGACGAAGTCACGGTGAGCTGAACGCCGGTTCGGGGAGGACGCCATGAACAGCAGCATCGTCATAGGTCTCGCCGCCGCCGTTCTGGCGACGCTGACGGTCGTGGCCCGGGCCGAAAACGACAAGTCGATCGAGAGCATAGAGCAATATCGCGAGGCCTTGCGCGACGGCAATCCCGCCGAGCTTTTCGAGGCCCAGGGCGAGGAATTGTGGAAGAAACCGGCCGGGCCGAAAAACGCTTCGCTGGAACAATGCGACCTCGGTCTCGGCGCCGGCGTCGTCAAGGGCGCCTTCGCGCAATTGCCGCGCTATTTCAAGGATACCGACCGGGTGCAGGACACGGAGTCCCGTTTGCTGACCTGCAAGGAAAAACTTCAGGGCATCGACAGTTCCTCCCTGGTCAAAGCGCCTTTCGGCTCGCCGGAAAAGGACGAGCTGAATGCGCTGGCGACCTATGTTTCCGGCGAGTCCAAAAACATGCCGGTCAAGGTCAGCCTCGCCCGGCCCAGGGAACGGGCGATGTTCGACCTGGGCAAGCGCATATTCTATTATCAGGGCGGCCCGCATGATTTCTCCTGCGCCACCTGCCACGGCCAGCAGGGCGCGCGCATCCGCTTGCAGGAACTGCCCTATCTGCCGTCGCCCAAGGGCGCCGGCGGGGCCTGGACCAGTTGGCCCGCCTATCGCGTTTCCTCCGGGCAAATGTGGGGCATGCAATGGCGTCTCGCCGATTGCTTCCGACAGCAGCGGTTTCCCGAACCCGTTTACGGCTCCGATGTGACCATCGCCCTTTCCATGTTCATGGCCGCCACCGCCAATGGCGCGACCGTCGATACCCCCGGCATCAAGAGGTGACGCGATGCGCTTGAAATCCCTTTCAACCTTCGCGCTCGCGCTTCCAACCTTCGCACTTGCGCTTCTTTACGCCGCGCCGGCCTTCGCCGGTTCGCCCGGCAAGACCGACTGGGGCGCGGGGGCCGACGACGCGACTTTTCACGCCATGCTCAAGGGCAGTTTCCATGACAAGGGCATCGCCACGATGGCGCGGCTCGATCAGGACGCGACGCAGGCCTTCTGTTCCGATCCGGCGCGGGCGAGCGGCGCCGACAAGGACAGCGCCGCTCTGCGCGCCAGGATCGAGGCGGAGAATCTCGCCTCGATCAAATGGCCGGCCGATGGCAAATGGCTGGGCGACTGGACTAAGGGCGAGGCCATAGCGCAGAACGGCCGCGGCCTGACTTCCACCGACAAGGCCGGCGCGGTCAATGGCGGAAATTGCTATAATTGCCACCAGATTTCCAGGCGGGAGATCGCCTATGGCACCATCGGTCCGAGCCTCGACAACTACGGCAAGACTCGCGGCGGTTCCGAGGAGACGCTACGCTACACCTGGGGCAAGATTTACAACGCCAAGGCCTATAACGCCTGCTCGAACATGCCGCGCGGCGGCCATATGGGCGTCCTCACCGAGGACCAGATCCGCGATCTGATGGCCCTCCTGCTCGACCCGCAATCGCCCGTCAATCAATAAACCGCCCGAGACTGGACGCGCCATGAACCGCCGCGAATTCCTGCATGTGCTTTCCACCGCCAGCGCGGCGGGATTGACGCTGTCGCTCAAGCCGGCGCTCGCCGAACAATCCGCCGAGGCGGTCTATGACGCTCCGGCCTTCGGCAATGTCTCATTGCTGCATATCACCGATTGCCACGCCCAGTTGCGGCCGATCTATTTCCGCGAGCCCAGCGTCAACCTCGGTATTGGCGGCATGTCCGGACGCGCGCCGCATCTGGTGGGCGACGCCTTTCTCAAGCAATTCGGCATAGCGGCGAAATCGCCGCTGGCCTACGCCTTCACCTGTCTCGATTTCGAGCGTTACGCGCCGGTTTATGGCAAAGTCGGCGGCTTCGCCCATCTCGCTACGCTGGTGAAGCGTTTGCGCGCGACGCGCCCCGGCGCGCTGCTGCTTGACGGCGGCGACACCTGGCAGGGTTCCGGCGCCGCGCTATGGACCAACGGTCAGGACATGGTCGACGCCGCCAAATTGCTGGGCGTCGATATCATGACCCTGCATTGGGAATGCACCTACGGCCAGGACCGCGTCAAGGAAGTCGCGGAAAAGGATTTTGCTGGCCACATTGAAATCGTCGCGCAGAACATCAAGACCGTGGATTTCGGCGACGCGGTGTTCAAGCCCTATACTCTGCGCGGCGTCAATGGCGTCAAGGTCGCGGTGATCGGCCAGGCTTTTCCCTATACGCCCATCGCCAATCCCCGCTACATGGTCGCCGACTGGACCTTCGGCATCCAGGAAGACAACATGCAAAAAACGGTGGACGCCGCCCGCGCGGAGGGCGCGCAGGTGGTCGTCGTGCTGTCGCATAATGGCATGGATGTCGATCTGAAAATGGCGTCGCGGGTGCGCGGCGTCGACGCCATTCTCGGCGGCCACACCCATGACGGCATGCCGGCGCCGGCCGTTGTCGAAAATCCCGGCGGCAAGACGCTGGTCACCAATGCCGGCTCCAACGGAAAATTCCTTGGCGTGCTCGATTTCGAGGTCAAGGCGGGCAGGGTCGCCGATTTCCGCTATCGCCTGCTGCCGGTCTTCGCCAATCTGTTGCCGGCGGATGCGGAAATGGACGCGCTGATCGCGAGGAGCCGCGCGCCCTTTGAGAGCAAGCTCAATGAAAAACTGGCGATCAGCGAGGGCCTGCTCTATCGCCGCGGCAATTTCAACGGCAGTTTCGACCAGTTGATCCTCGATGCTCTGCGCGCCGAAAAAGACGCGGAAATCGCCTTGTCTCCAGGATTCCGCTGGGGCACGACCGTACTGCCGGGCGAAGCCGTCACCAGGGAGAATTTGCTCGACCAGACAGCGATCACCTATCCCTACGTGACAATGACAAACATGAGCGGCGCGCAGATCAAGCAGATCCTTGAGGACGTTTGCGACAACCTTTTCAACGCCGATCCCTATTACCAGCAAGGTGGCGATATGGTGCGCGTCGGCGGCATGGCCTATTCCTGCGACCCCACGGAGGCCATGGGCAGGCGCATCGGCGACATGAGCCTTGATGGCAAGCCGATCGACGCCGGCAAGAACTACAAGGTCGCCGGCTGGGCGCCCGTGGCGGAAGCCGCCCGAGAGGCCGGCGGCGAACCGATCTGGGAACTCGTGGAGCGTCACTTGCGCGCGAGGAAAACCATCGCTCCACCGAAACTCGACCTGCCGACGTTGAAGAATGTCGATGGCAATCGAGGCATGATCCTCTGATCGCCTAATACCCCGACTCGGAAGTCGTGACTTCCGAGTCGGGGTTAGGAGCGAATGCGACCAAAAGCCCGTCGATAGACGGTCGTCTAAAGACGCCCTTCCGGCTTACGCGAGGGACCTCCTTAATCGCGATGAGTCGCGATTAAGGAGACTTGGTATAAAAGGCTGAAACCAGCGAGGCGAAAACAATGCGCCAAATCCTGATCCTGCTTTTCTTGCTGTTCGGCGCCGCGCCGGCCCTGGCTGAAGATCGAGTCGTCTATCACATCGACGATTATGCCGAGCAGGCGCTGAAAGGTCTGCGCAACATCCGCAATCACGTCGATGCCGCGCCGGATGTGAAGATCGTCGTCGTCGCCCATGGCGATGGCGTCGATTTTCTGTTCGAAGGCGCCCGCGATCCGAAAACCGGCGTCGAATATGGACCCCTCATCGCCGATCTCAAGACGCGCGGCGTGACCTTCGAAGTCTGTCAGATCACCATGAAAAGGCGCAATCTGACGAAAGAGAAATTCGTGATGGAAGCGGACTTCACGCCTTCCGGCGTCGCCCGCATCGCCCAACTCCAATTCCGCGACCACTACGCTTATATCAAACCCTGATGCTCGATCGTCTCATCGATCTCGTCGGCGACCAATATGCGTTTGCTCTCGGCGGCGCACTGATCGGCCTGTTGTTCGGAGCGCTGGCGCAAAGGTCGCGGTTCTGCCTGCGCACGGCGACGCTGGAGGTCGCCCACGGCGAGTTCGGCGAAAAGCTCGCCATCTGGCTGTTCACCTTTTCCACGGCGCTGATCGCCACCCAAGCGCTGATCCTCCTTGGCCTGTTCGAGACCGGCACGGTGCGCCAGCTCAACAATCGCGGCAGCTTGTCGGGCGCCGTGCTGGGCGGGCTGATGTTCGGCTGCGGCATGACTTTCACCCGCGCCTGCGCCAGCCGGATGCTGGTGCTCTCCGCCACCGGCAATCTGCGCGCCCTACTGTCGGGACTGGTCTTTGCCGTCGTGGCTCAAATGTCGCGCGATGGCGCGCTATCTCCGCTGCGCAGCGCCATCAACGGCTGGTGGACGGTGGACGGCGGCTCGCGCGACCTGCTGGCCCTGACCGGCCTTGGCCACGGAGGCGCGCTGCTGTTTGGCTGCTGCTGGCTGGCGATGGGCATGGTTATCGCGCGGCGGCGCAAGCTCCGTCTGGTCTATTGGCTCACGGGCGCGGGCGTCGGCCTGACCGTGGCGGCCGCCTGGGCATTCAACTACGCCATGTCGTTGAGTTCGTTTGAACTGGCGCCGGTCCATGCGCTCAGTTTCACTTCGCCGTCCGCCGATGTGCTGATGTATGTGCTTTCGCCGCCGGGGGTGAAAGTCACTTTCGATCTCGGCCTGATCCCGGGCGTGTTTGTCGGGGCCTTTCTCGCCGCGGCAGCGGGGGGCGATCTCAAGCTCGAAGGATTCAAGGATGGCGCCGGCATGAGGCGTTATATCGCCGGCGGCTGTCTGATGGGCTTTGGCGGCGTGCTGGCTGGCGGCTGCGCGGTCGGCGCCGGCGTTTCCGGCGCCTCGGTGTTCGCTTCGACCGCCTGGATCGTGCTGTGGTCGATGTGGATCGGCGCGGTCTTTACCGACCGGTTGGTCGATCAGAAAAAATTCTGGGGGCTCGGCCATGTGGCTGCGAATTAGTCTGTTGGCGATGCTGCTTTCCGCCGGCGCGGCGCGCGGGGAGACCGATGGAATCCTGGCGCTGGGACGCCGCGTGCTCGCCGATAATCAATGCAATGGCGCCTGCCATCAGAGCCATGCAGAGGACAATGATCCGCTTGGCCTCTACACCCGCGCCAATCGCAAAGTGAACGATCGCGCCGCGCTGCATCGGCAGGTGGAGCATTGCGTGTCGCGGCTGGGTTCGATGATTTTTCCCGAAGAAATCGACGCGGTGGCCGCGGCGCTCGATGTTGATTATTATAAGCTGAAATAGGTCTTTCCGGGGAAGGGGCGCATGAAACGGCGCATGACGAGACGGGACGCCTTCTTCCGCGCCGCCGCCGCAACCTCGCTGCTGTGCGGCTGCGGCTGCGACGCCTTCGCCGCCGCGATGGAGGACCCGGAAAATTCGACTAGGGGGCCGCCGGTCAAAGACCAGCCGCTGAAACCGATCGGCCCGCATGTATTCATGATTCAGGCGCCAGATGGTTTTCCTACGCCGGAAAATCAGGGCTTCATGTCGAATGTGACCTTTGTGGCCGGCCACGAAGGCGTCATCGTCATCGACAGCGGCGCCTCGTTGCAGATCGCGGAAATGGCGATCCGTCAATTGCGGGCCTTCACGCACGCGCCAGTCATCGGCGTCGTCAACACCCATTATCACGGCGATCACTGGCTGGGGAATCACGGTTTCGTCGAGGCTTTTGGCAAGGATTTGCCGCTCTACGCCCATCCCGGAACCCGCCGCGCCATCGACGGGGCGGTTGGCCCCTTCTGGCGCGACTCCATGTTGAAATGGACCGATCAGGCCTCGGCGGGCACGCGCATTGCCGCGCCCAATCGAGACATCGACCACGGCTTCACGCTCGATCTCGGCGATGTGACCCTGCGCTGTCATCATTATTGCGTGGCGCATACGCCCGCCGACATTCTGGTGGAAGTGGTTGAGGATGGCGTGCTCTGCGCCGGCGACGTGGTGATGGACAGGCGCATCGCCAATATGGACGACGGTTCCTATCTGGGCACGTTCGCCACGCTGGACGCGCTGGCCGCCCACACGAAAACGAAAATCTGGCTGCCGGCCCACGGCTCGCCCGGCGCCGGGGTGGAGCGCTGGCAGCGGGAGTTGTTCGAGGGGATCTATCGCTCGTGCGCCGAGGCGGTGAAACAGGGCGTTCCCCTGGAAGGCGCGATGGCCTTTGTGATGAAAGACCCGGGCGTGTCCTCGCGTGCGCAGGAAACGCGCGGATGGGAGCGCAATATCGGCAAATATGTCAGCCTCGCCTATCTTGAGGCGGAACAGGCGCAATTCTGAAACGGAAAAAGCCCCTTACGGCCCAGCCGTCAGGGGCTGTGCGGTTCAGGCGTTGGCGCCGCGGCGTTCCAGCCAGACGAAAAAGGCCAGCGCGCCAAGCGCAAGCGCAACGAACCAATAGGGGTCCGCTATTCCCGTGATATCCGGCAGGCGGATCTTGCCAAAGGCGCCGACCGGGAGAATATGGGCTTTCAGCCAATCGAAGCTCAGCGCATAGAGAATGGCGCCGGCGATCATGCCGAAAGCGCCGACCAGCGCATGAACGCTGCCGGTGGCGATGGCGCCAATGGCCGTGCCGGGGCAATAGCCGTAAACCACCATTCCGATGCCGAATAAGGCCGCGCCGAGCGCGACGCCGAACAGATTGGCGTCTTTGATATAATATTTGGCGGCGCCGGCGTCGACCATGACGAGCACACCAATGCCGCCGACGACGATGGCGGTCATCATCACTTTGAGCACGGTGAAATCGCGCAGGCGGAACTGGTTCTCGATCACGTTGCAATCGGTCACCTTACCGCGATTGAGCAGGAAGCCGAAAGCGAAGCCAATGGCGAGGGGCAGGAGTACGGCGGTCATGGTTTTCTCCTCACTTTCCGCGAAACATCAGTTTGGAAAGGATCAACCCGGTAGCGAACATCACGCCGAGGAAAAGCCAGCTCGACACGGCGAGTTGCAATCCGCCGGAAATGCCATGGCCGCTGGTGCAGCCGCCGGCGAGACGCGCGCCATACATGATGATGGCGCCGCCGAAGAAGGCGGCGACAAAACGCCCGAGCACCGAGCCGCCGAAGCGCTCGCGCCAGACCGAAGGCACCATCTCGATGCGGAAGCTTCCCGCGAGCAGGACCGAGGCCAGGGAGCCGACGAACAGGCCGATCAGGAACAGCACGCCATAATCGAGGCTGAGCGGCATGGCCTTCCAATAGGCATTGGCGGCGACGCCATCGGCGCCGATGAAGGGAATGGCGAAAAGCGAGGCAAGGCGAGAATAGGCCGTTGTAACGCCAAGCGGATCCTTGGCGACGCCGAAGGCGATCCAGCTCAACACGCCGATTCCGGCGCCCACGCCATAAGGCAAAAAGTTTAGGCGTGGCGTCGCCACTTTCGGCTCGACTGACGAAGACATCGCGACCGTCATCGATTTCCTCCCACGTTTTTAATCATGCGTTCATTCGTATAATCGTTAATTAGAATATTTGCAAGTTCGCGCTGGAGCGTGTTTGTCGATAGCGCAGCCATGGCGCCATGACGGGCGTGTGAAGTCGCAGATCGGTCGGAATCCTCTGACGCTCGGCGACGTCCGCCCGACACAAGGCAAGAAGCTGGCGGTCATGAAGGTCTCCGGCGGCCCCCAGTCTTTCAACGCCGTCAACCGGATGCTCATTCTCGGACGCGGGATGCGCCTGATTGCCAGCCCCAACCGGCCTTCCGTCGTTAAAGCCTTTATGGAATTCGAAAACCACGACCGGATGAAGCCCTCGGCCTATTACGAACGGGGCGTCGGCCCGACGGAATAAATGCGCTATTGCGCATATGCGGGTATAGCTGTATTTTAATTTTATGAACATCTTGGCCATCCTGTCGGCGCTTGCCGAACCTACCCGTCTCGCCGCTCTCCGCATCTTGTGGGATGGCGGAGAGCATTGTGTTTGCGAACTGATGGACAAGCTCGGAGCAACGCAGTCCCGCATGTCGCGCCACATGGGCGTCTTGAAAACAGCTGGTCTCGTGAGCGACCGGCGCGATGCGCAATGGGTCAGATATCGCCGCAATCCGAAAATGCCGCCAGACGTAGCCGCAGTCATCGACGCGGTCATGATTGCAGCGTCTAGACACAAGAGGGAAGCCGCGTGAGCATGAACGCGCCATCCAATCTTCAGTCCGCGCCACGCGAGCCACCGGCTTTATGGGTCGGGGCTACGGTTGCCCTCATTGCGTTGTGGTTCATCGTCTACTGGCGATTGCCGCAATTTTCCAATTGGGCCGCGTCGCATCTGCCTGTCATTCCTGGCAGCCATCTGGATGAAGCCGCCAGGTTCTTCGTCTATGACGCCCCGAAGGTGTTGATGCTGCTGACCCTCGTCGTCTTCGGCATGGGGGTCGTGCGCAGCTTTTTCTCGCCGGAGCGCACCCGCGCGCTGCTCGCAGGGAGGCGCGAGGGGATCGGCAATTTCGCTGCGGCAGGGCTCGGGGTCTTCACGCCGTTCTGTTCCTGCTCGGCGGTGCCGCTATTCGTCGGCTTTGTCTCGGCGGGCGTGCCTCTGGGCGTGACGTTCTCGTTTCTGATTTCCGCGCCGATGGTCAACGAAGTCGCGCTCGGGCTGTTGTTCGCTCTGGTTGGATGGAAAGTGGCGTTGACCTATCTGGCGTTTGGACTCGCAATCGCGATTGTTTCCGGCTGGGTGATCGGTCGCCTGCATCTTGAAGGCTGGCTTGAGGAATGGGTGCGCAACGTGCGCGCCGGCGCCGTCGAGATACCTCTCGAATCGATCTCGGTCGTGGACCGTATCAAGGCGGGAATAGAGGCCGTGCGCGATATCGTCGGCAGGGTCTGGATATGGATCATCGTCGGCATTGCCGCGGGCGCTTTCATCCACGGATACGTGCCGAACGAACTTCTCGCAACGATCATGGGTAAGGGCGCCTGGTGGTCGGTTCCTGCCGTCGTTCTGATCGGCATCCCGATGTATTCCAATGCGGCGGGCATCATTCCGGTGGTTGAAGCACTGCTGAGCAAGGGCGTTCCCCTCGGCACTGCGCTCGCGTTCATGATGAGCGTGATCGCGTTGTCCTTCCCCGAAATGATCATCCTGCGCAAGGTGCTGACGACCAAACTGATCATCGTGTTTTTCGGCATCGTTGGGCTCGGCATCATCGCCGTGGGCTACCTGTTCAACGCGTTATTCTCCTGAGAAAGGGCTCGTTCCATGAAAGACGTAAAAGTGCTCGGCCCCGGCTGCAAACGCTGTGAGGCGACGGAACAGTTGGTGCGTTCGGAAGCACAAAAGCTCGGCGTCGAGGTCACGTTCGAGAAGGTGACGGATTACGCCGAGATCGCAAAATTTGGAATCGTCTCGACGCCCGGCGTCGTGATCGATGGCAAGGTCGTTCATGCGGGCGGACTGCCCAAGGCAGAAGACGTAGCGAAGTGGCTGGAAGCTTGAGGGAGCCGTGCGACAGGTCCTCGCATAGCGACCTTGATCCAGGCAGGTTTTGCTCCAGGCGGACTCAGATTTGTTGGTCGAGCGCACGGATCAGATCGACGCGCAGGTCGTCGTAGTCCTCCAGTCCGACCGAAAGCCGGATCAGGCCATCGGTGAAGCCGTGGAGTGCGCGTTGTTCCGGGGAATAGGTCGAATGCGTCATGCTGGCGGGATGCTGAACCAGCGTCTCGGCATCGCCAAGGCTGACGGCGCGAGTCACGAGGTCGAGGGCGTCCATGAAGGCTTTTCCAGCCGGAAGCCCGCCCTTCAACTCGATGCCGATCATGCCGCCAAAGGCCTTCATCTGCCGACTGGCGAGGGATTTCTGCGGATGGGTGTCGAGGCCGGGGTAGAAGACCCGCTCTATCGCGGGATGGCCTTCAATCTCCTGCGCCAATCGCAACGCAGTCTGGCAGTGACGATCCATTCGCAACGACAGGGTTTTCAGTCCACGCAACACCAGGAAGGCATCAAACGCCGAGATGCAGGCGCCGTTTAATTCCTTGACGCCAACGAAGCGAAACTGCTCGATCAATTCCTTTCGCGCGACGATCGCGCCGGCCAACAGATCGCCATGCCCGCCGAGATATTTGGTGGCGGAGTGGACGACGATATCGGCTCCGAGCGGG
>NZ_CAIUXT010000122.1 GCF_903903185.1 uncultured Rhodoblastus sp. | reverse complement strand
TTCGTCATCGACGCGTCGAAAGTCGCGCGCGACACCGGCCTCGGCGCCCGCATCAACACGGTTCTGCAAACCTGTTTTTTTGCGATTTCCGGAGTTCTGCCGAGAGACGAAGCCATCGCGCGCATAAAATACATGATCGAGAAATCCTATGGGGCCAAGGGCGCCAGCGTCGTCGAGAAGAATTTCATCGCCGTCGATCAAACGGTGGCCCAGCTTCACGAAATTCAAATCCCGAAAACGGCGACCAGTCGTGTCGAACGGCCCCCGATCGTTTCAAAGCTGGCGCCGGACTTCGTGCAACGGTTCACCGCAGAAGTCATGGCGGGTCGCGGCGATGATCTGCCTGTCAGCGCCCTGCCGATCGACGGCACCTTTCCCTCCGGCACCGCAGCCTGGGAAAAGCGCAACATCGCGGAGGAAGTCCCGGTCTGGGAAACGGATCTCTGCATCCAGTGCGGCCAATGCGCCATCGTCTGTCCGCATTCGGTCATTCGCGCGCGCTTTTACGATTCCGGCCGCCTGAGCGATCCGGTTTGGCCGAAGCCCGAGACTTTCAAATCGGCGCCGGTCAATGCGCGCGGCTATCCCGACAGCCGTTTCACCTTGCAGTTTTACGTCGAGGACTGCACAGGCTGCGGCATTTGCGTCGAAGTCTGTCCGGCGAAAAGCCCAAGCGCGCCAGCGACCAAGGCGATCAACATGGCCCCGAAGGCGCCATTGCTGGAAGCCGAGCGGGAGAATATCGCCTTCTTCGAACATTTGCCGGTCAACGACCGCGCGCTGGTGGATTTCGCCAATGTGCGCGGCATCCAGTTTCTCGAACCGCTGTTCGAATTCCCCGGCGCCTGCGGCGGCTGCGGCGAGACGCCCTATCTGCGTCTGCTGTCGCAATTGTTCGGCGACCGCCTGCAGATCGCCAACGCCACCGGCTGCTCCTCGATCTATGGCGGCAATCTTCCCGTCACGCCCTGGACCAAGAACAAGGATGGACGCGGTCCGGCCTGGTCGAACTCGCTGTTCGAGGACAACGCCGAATTCGGTCTCGGTTTCCGGCTCGCCGCCGACATGCATGTCGAATTGGCCGAACGGCTGGCGCGCGAACTGGCGCCGCAACTCGGCGAGCAACTGGTCGCCGATATCATCGCCGCGCCGCAGATACGCGAATCGGAAATCCTCGCCCAGCGCAAGCGGGTCGCCGAACTGATCCGGCGGTTGAATGAACTGGGCGACGCGCCCCAGGTGAAAAACCTGCTCTCGGTCGCCGACCATCTGGTTCGCCGCAGCATCTGGCTGGTCGGCGGCGACGGCTGGGCCTATGACATCGACTATGGCGGCCTCGACCATGTGCTGTCGGTCTCGCGCGACGTCAATGTGCTGGTGCTCGACACCGAGGTCTATTCCAATACCGGCGGTCAGGCCTCGAAAGCCACGCCGCTCGGCGCGGTCGCCAAATTCGCCGCCGCGGGCAAGCGGGTGGCGCGCAAGGATCTGGCGCTGCAAGCGATCGCCTATGGCAATGTCTATGTCGCGCAGGTCGCCATGGGCGCCAATCCGCAGCAAACGCTATTGGCCATGCGCGAAGCCGAAGCCTGGCCGGGCCCCTCGCTGATCCTCGCCTACAGCCATTGCATCGCCCACGGCTTCGATCTGCGCCATGGCATGGAACAGCAAGATCTGGCGGCGGCCTCCGGCTACTGGCCCTTGTTCCGGTTCAATCCGGCGATGCGCAGGGCGGGCGAGGCTCCGTTCCGGCTGGATTCGCCGCGCCCGACGATTCCGCTCAAGGACTATGCCTACAAGGAATTGCGTTATCGCGCCCTGGCCGGCAGCCGGCCGGAAGAAGCGGCGGAACTGCTCGCGCTCGCGCAGACGGCAGTGACCGAGAAATACGCGGAATATGAAGCGCTCGCGAGCCGCGACGGCAGCCGGTTCCATCCGGACGCCAGAGCGCTCGGCGGCGAGAACGTTTGAGGGGCAAGGCATGGATCTCAGCACGAGCTATCTTGGCCTTCCCTTGCGCAATCCGGTCATTGCTTCGGCGTCGCCGCTTTCCGCCGACCTTGGCGGCATCAGACGGCTGGAGGATTGCGGCGCCGCCGCCGTTGTCCTGCCGTCGCTGTTCGAAGAGCAGCTCCGGCGGGAACAGGCGCTTGCCGAGCGGATGATCGATATTGGCGCGGACAGTTCCCCCGAAACCGGATCCTATTTTCCGGCTGTCAGCGACCCCAGGTCCGGCGCGGCGGCATATCTCGATCTGATCGCCAGAGCGCGCGCCGCCGTCGATATCCCGGTCATCGCCAGCCTGAACGGCTCGACCCTGTCGGGCTGGATCGATACCGCCACCCAGATCGAACAAGCCGGCGCCAGCGCCATCGAACTCAACATCTACCGGATCGCCTCCGGCCCGACCGTGAAGATCGGCGATCCAGTGGCGGAATGCATCGCGCTGGTCAAAGCCGTTAGGGCCAAAACCCGTCTGCCGCTGGCGGTCAAACTGCACCCGTATTATTCGGCTTTCGGCGCCTTCGCCGAAAGCCTCGACGACGCAGGGGCCGACGGGCTGGTGCTGTTCAATCGGCTTTATCAGCCCGACATCGATCTCGCGAGCCTCTGCTGGAACAACGACATCACGCTCAGCGCCCCCAATGAGATCCGCCTCGGCCTGTTGTGGATTTCGCTGCTCGGGACCCGGCTGCCGCGCGCCAGCATTGCGGCGAACACCGGCGTCGACAAGGTGGATGAAATCATCAAATATCTGCTCGCGGGCGCCGACGCGGTGATGGTCGCGTCAGTCCTGCTGCGAAAAGGCCCCGAACACCTGAAAACCCTCCTCGCCGAACTCGAAACCTGGCTTAACCGGCGCGGCTTTGGCTCGGTCAGCGCGATCAAGGGATTGATGAAACATCAAGCTGCGGGCGCGGAGGCGCAGGAACGCGGCGACTATATCAGCGGCCTGCTTAGCTACCGGGGAAAGCGCTGAATCCAAAAGGATTTTGACGACTGGACCTGGTTCCTTCGTGAGTAGATTCCGTCTCTCGCCGGGAAGCGTTTGAACGCGCATCGTCGCCTCCTCACCTGAGACAGGAGGCTTCGATGATCGGGGATCGCAACAAGGGCATCTGGGCGCGGCTGGCCAGCGGAATTGATAGGCGCCTGCGCCGCCGGCTGAGGGAAGATGAGGCCGGAGACGACGCATTCTGCGAAACGAGCGACGCAGCGATGGCTCTGGACCGCGATGACGATGGCCCATACGTAGCGGATGTCGATGGCGGCGCCAAACAACGCATCGAATTTTCTCAACATCTCAGCAGTTAGGGCGGAATCGCGAAAAGCCGACACTTTTCCGCGGAAGAATTGGCAATTGCGCAATGGCGGGGTCCCCTCTCAGGTTTCGACGAAACAGGAAAGGGCTCGCCGCATCTAAGCTCCGGCTTGTTGACGCTCCCCGCGTTTTTTTGCTTCAAGCGCCGTCCGCAGAAACACTCATAAGGACGGACTTGTTTTTTCGGCGCGCAGACGCCGTTTTTTCTTGCGTCGATTTCTCCAAAAAGTTGATGGGAGCAGGAAATGAAAAAATTGATTCTCCTTGGCCTCGCGAGCGTAGCGCTGGCCGGTTTTCCTTCGATCGGGGGGTCGCGCGCCCAGACGCCGGCCGAGCAATCGCAACAGCAGACCGGACCCGCGGACAACCAGATCGCCAATGAGGTCGATGCGAGGATCGCTCGACTCAAGGCCTATCTGAATCTGACCGTCGATCAGGAAAAAAACTGGCCAGGCTTGCAGTCGGCCTTGCACGACTATGGCGTCGTCCGGTTGAAGAGCGCGCTCGAAAGAGGGAACCGCCAAAGCCGCCGCGAGCGCGAGCAACAGCGTCGTGACCGCCCGGACGACATCGCGCTGCTGCGGACCATGGCCAACGGCCTCGCCGCCCGGGGCGCGGCGCTGAACAAGCTCGCGGACGCCGCCGAACCGCTTTTTACCAGTCTCGACGACCGGCAGAAGCGCGAATTGTTCCAGTACCTGCGGACCGACTACGAAAGGCGGCGTGGATGATGCACGCTTGCGCCGGCGAGTAGCAGAGCCTTGGCGCGGACGCGCTTGAACGGGGCAGTCAAAAGCGTTTCGCCTTCGCTGCTATATGCTTGCAATCGGCGCGCAAATTTCTTTGCCCCGCTCAGGAGCGATCGTCCGGCCGCGATACCGGCCTTCTGGATTGTTGAAAACGCAGCTCATGGCTGGCCCCCGTTGTTGCACTCGTCAGCCCACAGCGCGAAGCCGCCGAGCGGAGCTTTAAAGCTCGAATTATTGACGATGTAGGTTCCGGCGAGGCCGCGCCCCGTGCCTTGCGCGGTCACGACAACCGTCTTCCCGTTAATGTTGACTTGCGAGCCAATGCCGACAGCGCCATTGTTAAGACTGACGACGGTCAGCACGCCCGCGTCGAGCGAGGCGGAACCCTGAAAGCTCGACCCCCGGACCGCCAGTCCATTCGCGGATTTGCCCGTCAGGAGGTTGCGATTTCCGCCCGAAGTGAAGGAATGCGTGACCGGAGCGCCGGGCGTGTACCAGCAATAATACGCCGCTGTCGGGTCTATCCAGTTGTCTGTGATTTTGATGTCGCCGTACGTTCCGCTCTGGAAAGACAAGCCGCCCGTGCCTGACGTTACCTTGTTGACATAAGCGCCATTCACAAAGGCGTAGTTTCCGACCAGGACGTTATTATTGAAGTTCAAAGTCGTAAGATCGGAGTCCACCGTCGAATTGTTCGGACACCACGGCGACGTTATGCCATTCGTGGGGCCATCCATGAACGTCGATTTCGGCTCAAGCCACGTATTGTAAGCAAATTCCTGGCTGTTCATCGTCCCCGTCCAAGTGAACAAGGCGATTTCGCCATGCGCCTCGTTTGTCTTGTAAGTCAGGCCCTCGAAATAGTTGAATTTGATTTTAACGTCGCCCTGCGGCTTGCCATAGCCAGTTGCAGTGATATGGCGGGCGCGCGCGCGCAAGAAAGCATTGTAATAAAACTCCATCGGAAATTTGCCGGCATTGATTGAAAAACTCTGCCATGCGCCGTCGAGGGCTTGCTGCGGCCCATTGGCATCGACGAAATTGTTCTGGAAAAGCAGAGAACCCGCCGACACGAGCTGTATGATCTGGATTTTGTTCGCGAAAGCCCCGCCCGGAGCGAAGTTCGGACCATAGGCGAATTTGCTGTTTTTGATGACCACGGGGCCGGTGACGGCCCAGGTGATATTGAGATAGATCCCGCCGTTGACGGTGAAGTCCCAACCGTCGAACGTGATGCCTGCGCCCCCGTCCTGCTGACAATTGATGTTGTTGATTTTCACGCCGGGGGCGGTGATGCTGGCGTAGCAGTGCGGCGGCAGAGGATCGACGCCGGGGATTTTCAGCGTGATATTGTCGGGGACGCCGACCGCGTAATCGACTCCGGCAACATTCCACGGCGGGCGCGCGGGATAGACGCCATTCGCCGGCTGTTTGCTTCCCGGCGCTCCAATGCTTTGCGCCGCGTAGCCTTTGAAAAAGTCGGAATGCTTGACCTGGTTGGGGTGACGCGACTCTGGCGATGAGAACGGACCGCCTGAGCATCCGTCCGTGGGCCCGCAGTCGAGCGCGAAAGCGGGAGACGACAGGAGCGCGAGGGCGAGCGTGCAGCGGCGAAAAGCGTTCATAAACAGTCCTTTTTCACGTTGCCCGATGGGGTCGCAATCCCCGTCGCGTGATCCGCATCAACATAGGCGGCGATCGCCGCTCTTGCCAGACCTTCGAGCCAGTCGATTTTCGGATCGCCCCTGAACGGTGCACGCGTGTCTCCGCGCGGCAAGCCAATTTCGACCAGGACCCAATGTTCACGGGGCGGTTTCAAATCAATGTAACGCCCGAAGACGCCGACATCATCTGCGTGTCGGAGAGCGGCCCTCCCGATCCCAGGACGGGCCAGAAGTTAGACGGGCGCGTCTACGAGTCCGCGGCGCCTGCCGTCTGGTTCGTCGGCGTCGACTCGAAGAGCATAGCGAAAACCGGCGATGCCTGCGAATGGCGTGCGCCGATCCGCGTGAAAGTCGACGTGGGGCGCGTAGCGGGTGGCTAAAGAAAACCTTTGGCGTCGTAATTCTCGACGAAGCCCACAAGGCCTGCGCTTCCAGGGGAATGCAAGGACGCGGCACTGCCAAACCCAATTATCTGCTCAACTTTTTGCGCGCCGTAGCCCGAAACGCGGCCAGCGTGATTCTTGGTGCGGCGACAACCGCGCGGCGCTTGCACTCGATGAAGCCGCGGCGATTTTCAACGCGCGATTTGACGAATGGAAGACGACGAAAGAGTTGAGCCACGCTGCGCAACCAAGGCCGGGCGAGCATTTGTCTGGATGCCGCTATGGCCCGGCTATGGCGCTGGCGTCATCGACAGCATAAGCCTTCACGCCAAAGTCGCGCGCGCGATCTTGCCGCGCTGGTTGGTGCGCCCCCGCAGCGCAGCCCGGTCGCCAAGGGCGCTTGTGGCCAATGACGCCATATC
This sequence comes from uncultured Rhodoblastus sp., assembly GCF_903903185.1. Lineage (GTDB taxonomy): Bacteria > Pseudomonadota > Alphaproteobacteria > Rhizobiales > Beijerinckiaceae > Rhodoblastus. The sequence goes on along the minus strand of NZ_CAIUXT010000122.1, from coordinate 19,467 downwards.
TCACCCGGAGGCCAGGCCCCCCGGTCACAAATTCCAATTCTTGAAGGAAGGCCACGAAATGAACGACACCACACGCCCCGACGCGAACCCGCCCACAAGCACCACGCCGCCAGCCACGCCCCCGCTTGCCAAGCCCCCGGAAGCAAAGAACGCCATGGATATGTCGCCGGAAGAATACAAAGCCGCACGCTCGCGCCTCGCGCGCGGGATTTGATCAAGCCCCCGACTGATTTGGCCGATGAGCCGGACGAAGATCGACCCGGCGAAGACGGCGCGGAAAACCCGGTTTTTTGAACCGATGGTTACCCATGTGTCACCCCAAAAAAACCGGAGGCGATGCGCTCCGGTTTTTCGTCTTAAGTCATTGATTTTATTGGTGCCGGTTGCAGGAATCGAACCCGCGACCTACTGATTACAAATCAGTTGCTCTACCAACTGAGCTAAACCGGCCCGTTTCATGACGCGTGTGCTACCAGCCTCGCTCCGCCCGCGCAAGGGGCGGCGCGCCTCATGCTTTGCGTGCCGAAAATTCAGTCGTTGGAGTAGATGTTGCGATCCTTGGTTTCCGGGATGAGCACGAGGCCGATGATGAACGTCATCAGCGCCACGCCGACCGGATACCACAGACCGAAATACATGTTGCCGCTGGCCGCCACCATGGCGAAGGCCAGCGGCGGCAGAAAGCCGCCGAACCAGCCGTTGCCGATGTGGTAGGGCAGCGACAGCGAGGTGTAGCGGATGCGGGTCGGGAAAAGCTCGACCAGTTGCGCCGCTATCGGCCCGTAGACCATCGCCACCAGCAGCACCAGCGCCGTCAGCAGGCCCAGCACCGCCGGCTTGTTGACCTGCGCCGGATCGGCGCGCAGCGGATAGCCCGCGCTCGAAATCGCGGCGGCGACTTCCGCCTCGAAAGCGGCGCGCTTTTGCGCCCGTTCCGCCCTGTCCAGCTTTGTGCCGTCGAAGGCCAGAATTTCCTTGCCGCCGATGACGAGGCGCGCGACCGCGCCCGCCGGCGCGGCCTCGTTGGCGTAGCTCACGGCGGCGCCGGCCAGCACGTTCTTGGCGAGGTCGCAAGGTGAGGTGAAGGCCTGGTTCTCGATCGGATCGAACTGGAAGTGGCATTGCGCCGGGTCGGCGATCACCGTGACCGGCGCGCTCGCCTGCGCCTGCGCCAGCGCCGGATTGGCGGCATAGGTCAGCCCCTTGAAGATCGGGAAAAACAGCAGGGCCGACAACAGGCAGCCGCCCAAAATGATCGGCTTGCGGCCGACCCGGTCCGACAGCCAGCCGAACAGCACGAAAAACGGCGCGCCGAGAATGAGCGCGCCGGCGCTCAGCAAAGTGGCGTCGCGGGCGTCGACCTTGAGCGTCTGGGTCAAAAAGAAATAGGAGTAGAACAGGCCCGTGTACCAGACCACGGCCTGACCCGCGGTGCCGCCGAACAGCGCGATCAGCGCGATGCGGGCGTTGCCCCATTGGCCGAAGGCTTCCGACACCGGCGCGCGCGAACCGCGCCCCTGCGCCTTCATCTGGCGGAAGGCCGGCGATTCGCTGAGTTGCAGCCGCATCCAAACCGAGCCGATCAGCAGCACGAAAGAGAACAGGAACGGAAAGCGCCAGCCGAAGATCTCGAAATTCTCTTCGCCGAGCAGGGTGCGAAAGCCCAGAACGACGAGCAGCGACAACAAAAGGCCGAGCGGCGCCGTGATCTGGATCCAGGAGGTGTAAAAGCCGCGCCGGCGCTGCGGCGCATGTTCGCCGACGAAAATCGCCGCGCCGCCATATTCGCCGCCGATCGCCAGGCCCTGAAACAGCCGCAGCAGCACCAGGAAAATCGGCGCCGCGAAGCCGACGGCGTTGAAAGTGGGCAGCAGGCCGACCAGAAAGGTCGAAAGGCCCATGATCAGGATGGTGAGCAAAAAAGTATATTTGCGCCCGACGAGATCGCCAAGCCGCCCGAACACCACGGCGCCAAACGGCCGCACCGCGAAACCGGCGGCGAAGGCCAGCAGCGCGAAAATATAGGAGGCCGTCGGGTTGACGTTGGAGAAGAAGTTTTTTGCGATGATCGAGGCCAGCGATCCATAGAGATAGAAGTCGTACCACTCGAAAATCGTGCCGGCCGAGGAGGCGAAGACGACGCGTCTTTCCTGCGCGGTCATGGGACGGCTGCGGCTGTCCGCCGGCGCCAGAGCGGCCTGAGTCATGAACGACGTCTCCTCGGTAGTTTTTCGGGATCGCAAACTGCGTCGCGATTATTTTTTTCCATTATCCGGCAGACAGGCGCCGGAGCGCAAGCGCCCTGTCGCCAAAGCGCGTGGTCAAAAAGGGCTACCCGCCTTCGGCCCGCGCGGCTCTGGCCAGCGCGGCGTGAGCCAGGCTCAGGGCGACGGCGCAGGCGTTGGAGACATTGAGGCTCTTGATCGGGCCCGGCATGTCGAGCCGCGCCAGCACGTCGCATCGCTCCCGCGTCAGCCGGCGCAGCCCCTTGCCTTCCGCCCCAAGCACCAGCACGGTCGGGCGGCTCAGCGCGGTTTCCTCCAGGCTGGCGGGGCCTTCCGAATCGAGGCCGACGCGCCAGAAACCTGCCGCGCCGAGCTGGTCGAGGGCGCGGGCGAGATTGACCACTTCGACGATCGGCACGTGTTCGAGCCCGCCGGAAGCGGTCTTTGCGAGGACGCCGGAAAATTCCGGCGCATGGCGGTCGGTGGCGATGATCGCATCGACGCCGAAGGCGGCGGCGGTGCGCAGGATGGCGCCGATATTATGCGGGTCGGTGATCTGGTCGAGCGCCAGCACGAGACCGGAATTGACGATGATTTCGCTGATGTCGAGGTCCGGCAGCGGCCGCGCCTCCAACAGCACGCCCTGATGCACGGAATCGCGCCCAAGCCGCGCGGAGAGCGTCTCGGGTTCGACGATATGCGTGAAAACGCCGCTGTCCTTGATCTCGGCGGCCAGTTTTTCCGCCGCCGCCGTGGTCGCGAACAGGTCGAGCAAGACGCGTTTTTTGATGCGCAACGCCTCGCGCACCGCATGATAGCCATAGAGCACGGCGAGTTCCGCCGACGGGCGGCGGAAGGCGCGCGGCGCGTCGGCGATTTTCCGCGCGATCTCCGGACGCGGGTGCGCCGACGGTTCGGCTTCCCGTTTTGGTTCGCTCCGTTTTGACTCGATTTTTGGCGTCCTGCGGGGGGCGGCTTTATCGCCCGTCGCCGCCGCGGACCGCCTGTCGAATTGTTTTCCACCGGTTTTCCGCATTTGCGCCTCCGTAGACCTTGTCCTGTCACGCAAGCGGCCTTTTGGCAATCGGGGCTAAGCCTTGCCCGGCTTTTTGGAGTTGACATAAAGGTCTGTTAAAAGCATAAGGCCCCCTTCGAACGGCCCCGTTGTCACGGGGCTTTTTCGTCGCCGAACGGGCGCAATTCCGTTCCGGATGGGAGAGTGTCCCGAGCGGCAAAGGGGGGGGACTGTAAATCCCCTGGCTATGCCTTCGTAGGTTCGAGTCCTACCTCTCCCACCAAACTTTTCCGCGGAAATTGCCACAGGCTCAGGGTGCGCGCGTCGCTTGTTCAAAGCAAGAACGCCAGCGCCGATTCGCAGGGCGCTTCGACTTTCAACGTCAGGAATTCTTCCGCCCGGGTGCGGCCGAGGTTGATCGCGGCGACGGGCTTGCCTTCGCGCGCCGCCGCCTCGATGAAGCGAAAGCCCGAATAGACCATCAGCGAGGAGCCGACGACGAGCACGGCGTCGGCCCGCGCCAGATGGCGCCAGGCCTCGTCCACCTGGGGGCGCGGCACGTTTTCGCCGTAAAACACCACGTCGGGCTTGAGGACGCCGCCGCAAAGCGAACAGAATGGCGCGCGAAAACCCGAAAAATCGACGCCTTCGAGGTCGGCGTCGCCGTCGGGCGCTTGCAAGGCTTTGAGGTCGAGCCAGCCCGGGTTGAGCCGCTCCAGTTCTGCTTGCAGGTCGTCGCGGTCGGACCGCCGCTCGCAGCCCATGCAGCGCACCCGTTCGAGTCGTCCGTGCAAGTCCATGACCCGCGCGCTGCCGGCGGCCTGATGCAACCGGTCCACATTCTGGGTGACGAGAAGTTCGCTGCCGCCCGTCGCCTCCAGCCGGGCCAGGGCGCGATGGCAGGCGTTGGGCCGGGCCTCGCGAAAACGCCGCCATCCGGCCATGCTGCGCGCCCAATAGCGCTGGCGCGTCTTCTCCTGCCCCATGAAGGCCTGCCAGGTGAGCGGGCGCGCGCGTTTCCACTGGCCCTCGGCGTCGCGATAGTCGGGAATCCCGGAACCGGTGCTGCATCCAGCGCCGGTCAGGATGAAAAGCCGCCGATGCCGGCCGATAAAGTCCTGCAGATCGCCAGGTTGTGACATCGGGGCAGGGTAGCGGCGCGAGGGCGGTGTTGTCACGTCTGGCTTTTCCCTGTCCAAGCGGCGCGACTCCGTATATTCCGCAAGTATAGGGCGGGAGGTGAGGATGGGACCAATCAAAGACTCTATATAAAACAATAACTTATAAATGGCTTGTGGACTCTTGCCACGGTGGAGCGCGCTGCGTGAGCCAAGCAGTGCAAGAGTTGCGATTTTCGCGGATAAATTATTGTTTTTAAATCATTTTTTCCTAATTTTTTTTATTCGTTTTTCGCTTTGACGGAGCCAATGGACGGTATTTGATGAAGTTGACCTATGTTTCGGCGTGCGCTACTGGCTTTGTTACGCAAGGTCTCAAGTACCGGACGTTGAATTTTTCGGAGCAGTCATCATGAAAAAACATATTCTCCTGTCGGCTGTCGCGCTCGCCTGCACGCTCGCGGTAGTGTCGCCGGGGCAAGCGGCGACCAATCTGTTGACCAATGGCAGTTTCGAATCCGGTTTTTCCGGTTGGACGCTGACCGGCACGGCGACGGATGGCTATCCGGCGGTCGTGATCCCTTACAACAGCGGCGCCGGCTATCCGAACGGCGCGTTCAATGAACCCGTGCCGCCTCCGACCGGCAGCCTGAGCCCGGATGCGGCAGGCACGCATGGCGCCTATTTCGTTTCCGACTTCGCGAACGAAGCGCTCACGCAGACGGTCACGCTCAATCCCGGCAAATATAATATCGGGATATCCGTCTATGCCCCGCTTAACGGTTGGAAAAATGCCGGCGACGCGACGATTTCGGCGTCCATCGGCGGCGTTACCCTGCTTTCTTCGGGCGTTCATTCGCTCAACGCGAAGAACTGGTATGATTTGACGGGAACTTTGGTGGTCTCTGCCGCTGGTCCTTACACGGCTGCTTTCAACTTCCAGACGAACCGGTTTCCGTCGGCGGACGCGGTGATCGATCAGGCTTACGTCGTCGCCGCTCCCGAGGTTTCGACCTGGGCTATGATGCTCGCCGGTTTCGCGGCCCTCGGCTTTACCGGCTATCGCCGCAACAGGACGGTCGCCGCGCTCGACGCGTGATCGGCGCAAGCCAATCGAAATTTGAAAAGGCCGCCTCTCGGGGCGGCCTTTCTTGCACGCAAAATGCAAAGGGCGCGGCGGCTTGTCCGCCATCGCCCCGGCAAGGCATGGGTTGAAATTTGCTCATGGCCGGAGCCCTCTTGACGCTTCTATTCAGCTTGTCCCGGGAACCGGCGCATGCGACGTCGGCCTCGATAAAATGTTCCGGGAGAAAATCATGGCCCTGTCGCGCCGGACTCCGGTGATCGGGGGCGTTTCGGCTGCCGGCATGGCAATCTGTGCTGGAAGGCTCGGGCGGAGGGCGGGGGCCGATGTCCTCTTTTTCGGCGGCCCCATCGTCACGGTCAATGACGACCAACCCGTCGATGACATCCCCGCGATCAAGGTCGTCGAAACTCTTAAATAAGGCCGGACCATCTATCTGGCGGGCCAGAAGGCGGGCGGCCATTTTCTTGGCCCGGGAGGCTTGCGCGCGGCGCGCGGTCCCCCGGCGGGTTTTTCGCCGACGAGAGCGGGGCGCCGGCCATCGGCTGCGCCTGCCGCGACGGCAAGCTGTCCGGGCCTTCGCTCAAGCGGGCGTCGATGGCGGCTCTGTCGATTCGCCCTTGTTTGGCTGAGCGGACAATTTGACGTTCACCGCCAATGGATTAGCTGGAACCTGAATGCTAAGGTCGGCCATGGGGTCTGCTTTCGACTCCCGAGGAAGCCTAACTTTATGAAGCGGAACCCGGTCTTGCGCGGATCTGGCCTGTGGAGCCTTTTCCCAATGGTTTTGGGCCTGGGTCTGGCGAGTTGCAACGGTCCGGAGGGCTATCTCATTCCCGCGCCGTCCGACGCGAGGGCGCCGGGAACGAGCCATGTCGAAATGGTGGTGGCGACGACGCGGGAAAGGGTGGAATCGCCGGCCTTCCTGTTTGGCGGCGGTCGCGCCGAAGATCTCGCCTTCGCCGACATGGTCGTTTCGATCCCGCCGGACGCCCGCCGCCAGATTGGCGAAGTGCAATATCCGCAGAAACTTCCCGCCAATCCGCTGGTGGATTTCGTGACCCTGAAGGCCGAGATCGTCAGCAGGGAGCGGGCCGGCGCCGCGTTCTCGCGCATGTTGCGGGAGTCGCACAAGAAGGAGGCGCTGGTCTTCGTCCATGGCTTCAACACAAGTTTTGAAAACGCGGTCTATAGTTTTGCGCAAATCCTCCATGATTCGCGGGCCTATGAAGACGTTGCGCCGGTTCTTTTCACCTGGCCGTCGAAGGGCAAGGTCTTCGCCTATGGCTATGACCGCGACAGCAGCACCTATTCCCGCGACGCGCTCGAAAAGCTGTTGCGGCGTATTCAGGACGATCCGCAGGTCGAAACCATCTCCATTCTCGCCCATTCGATGGGCAATTGGGTGACGCTCGAAGCCGTGCGGCAAATGGCGATCCGCGACGGTCGCCTCATCCCCAAGATCAAGCTGATCATGCTCGCCGACGCCGACGTCGATGTCGGCATCGCTCGGCAACAAATCAACACGCTGGGGCCTGAGCGTCCGCATATTGTGCTGTTCGTGTCCGAGAACGATCGCGCGCTCGCGGCGTCGCGGGATTTCTGGGAAGAGCCGCGTCTCGGCGCGATCGATCCCAATGTCGAGCCCTTTAGAACCATGCTCGAACAGGAGAACCTGTCGGTCATCAACATGACCCACATGCCCTCCCATGATTTTTTCGGTCACGGCAAGTTCTCCTCGGACCCGCGTGTTGTCGAACTGATCGGCCGCAGCCTTGCGTCCGGCCAGGCGCTGACCGACAGCCGCGTCGGCCTGGGCGCCCGGATCATGATGACGACGGCGGGCGCGGCGAGTTCGGTCGGCAATGCCGCCGGCCTCGCGATCTCGGCGCCCCTGTCCATTGTCGATCCGGAAACGCGGGATCATTTTGGCGATCAGCTGGACCGGTTCGGCCAATCCGTTCGACAAATCGGTTCGGTTCAGCCACGTTATTAGGAGAGGCCGAACCGGGCTTGACCCGTCCCGGCCAGTTCATCATGGGCAAGTTTGGACGGCGGACGCACAGGACCAATCCGCCGGAGCTTGCAGTCCCAGCTTTGCCGTCAGGACCATAATGCCGCTTTTCCTCGCCACCTTCACCACGCTGCTCGCGATCATCAATCCGTTCGAGGCGCTGCCGGTCTATCTGGGCTTCGCCGAACATCTCGACGACAAGGCGCGGCGTTCGCTGGCGCTGCGGTCCTGCCTGTATGCGCTCGCGCTGATGTTTTTCTTTCTGATTTTCGGAACCCTTCTGTTGAAGGTTTTCGGCGTGCCGATGGCGATGGTCCGGATCGCCGGCGGCATCATCCTCACCCGGCTTGGATTTCAACTGTTCTCGGCGCCGTCCTCGGTCGGCGGCCCCGCGCCCGGCGGCAAGGACGAAGGCGGCGATGCGGCCTTCGTGCCGCTGGCCATGCCGATCATGTTCGGCCCCGGCGCCATGGCGACGATCCTCGGCATGACCTCGCAGGTGCAGCACGCGTCGTCGGAGGTCGAGGGGATGGTTGCGGTGTCTGCCGCGCTGGTGGCGACGATGGCGACGACCTGGCTGTTTCTGGCCGGCGGCAAGAGGCTGCAAAAGTGGCTCGGTGCGCGGGGCATCGACGCGGCGACGCGCATCGTCGGCTTTTTCGTCGCCTCGATGGGCATAGGCATGGCTTTCGACGGCGTCATCGAAGCCTTGCAAATGCATGGGATGAGCAATCTTCATTGAGGCGGGTATGAACGCAACGCGTCACCGCGAGCGCAACGCACTACCGCCCGGGCGGCAGATGGCTTAAGGACGCGGGAAACCTTACGGACTCCCGCGCATGATCAGACTCGAAAACATCTCGAAACAGAACGGCAACCATCTCCTGTTCATCGAGGCCTCCGCCGCCTTGCTCAAGGGCGAGAAAGTCGGTCTGGTCGGTCCCAATGGCGCCGGCAAGTCCACCTTGTTCCGCATGATCGTCGGCGATGAATCCCCGGACGAGGGCCAGGTTTCGGTCGAACGCGGAGTCAGCATCGGCTATTTCAACCAGGATGTCGGCGAAATGGCCGGCCGCAGCGCGGTATCCGAGGTGATGGACGGCGCCGGCCCGGTCAGCGTGGTGGCGGCCGAGCTGAAGGATCTTGAAACCGCCATGGCCGATCCCGAAAGGCTCGACGAGATGGACGCGATCATCGAGCGCTACGGCGAGGTTCAGGGGCGTTTCGAGGAGCTGGACGGCTATGCGCTGGAGGGCCGGGCGCGCGAAATTCTCGCCGGCCTGAGCTTTTCGGAGGCCATGATGGACGGCGATGTCGGCGCGCTTTCGGGGGGCTGGAAAATGCGCGTGGCGCTGGCGCGGATCCTTATCCTTCGTCCCGACGCCATGCTGCTCGACGAGCCGAGCAACCATCTCGATCTGGAAAGCCTGATCTGGCTCGAGGATTTTCTCAAAAATTACGAAGGCGCGCTGTTGATGACCTCGCACGACCGCGAATTCATGAACCGCATCGTCAACAAGATCGTCGAGATCGACGGCGGCGCGCTGGCGTCCTATTCGGGCGATTATGAATTTTACGAACAGCAGCGTGCGCTCAACGAGAAGCAGCAGCAGGCGCAGTTCGAGCGCCAGCAGGCCATGCTCGCCAAGGAAATCAAATTCATCGAACGTTTCAAGGCCCGCGCCTCCCATGCTTCGCAGGTGCAGAGCCGGGTGAAGAAACTGGAGAAGATCGAAAAAGTCGAGCCGCCCCGGCGCCGCCAGAGCATTTTGTTCGAGTTCCCGCCGGCGCCGCGTTCCGGCGAGGATGTGGTCTCCCTGAAAAATGTCCACAAGAGCTATGGCGCGAGGCGCATTTACGAGGGGCTGGATTTTCAGGTGCGGCGCAAGGAGCGCTGGTGCGTCATGGGGGTCAATGGCGCCGGCAAATCGACCCTGCTCAAATTGGTGACGGGTTCGGCCGAGCCGGATGCGGGCGCCGTTGCGCTGGGCGGCAGCGTCAAAATGGGCTATTTCGCCCAACACGCCATGGAGTTGCTCGACGGCGAGCGAACGATCTTCGAATTTTTGGAGGATTCGTTCCCGCAGGCGGGGCAGGGGGCCTTGCGCTCGCTCGCCGGCTGTTTCGGCTTTTCAGGCGACGATGTCGAGAAGAAATGCCGGGTGTTGTCGGGCGGCGAGAAGGCGCGGCTGGTGATGGCGAAAATGCTGTTCGATCCGCCGAATTTTCTCGTGCTCGACGAGCCGACCAACCATCTTGACCTGTTGACCAAGGAAATGCTGATCGCGGCGCTGTCGCAGTATGAGGGCGCGATGCTGTTCGTCTCGCATGACCGGCATTTTCTCGCCGCCTTGTCCAATCGGGTGCTGGAGCTGACCGAGGAGGGCGTTCACCAGTTCGGCGGCGGCTACAGCGAATATGTCGCGCGCACCGGCCACGAAGCGCCGGGGCTGCGGAGCTGAAATCATTGTCAATCTCAGGACATCTTCCGCCGCCATGGCTTGGCCGATCGCACGCTCGTCAAGACCGGGCCTGTTCTGGTCAATCCACGCCGGGCAGCGAACCACCAAGCCGAAAGTGATGCGCAAAGGCGCCGCGCGGAGGGCCGGGACAAAGGGCGTCGAAAAATGCCCGTCTTCCGAAAGACTTTGCCCGGCCGTCACGCCAGCAGGCGTTCGCTCACGCCAGTTTGAGCGCGGTCGCGATTTCCGCCAGAGTGGCTTTTTCGGCGTCACTGACCTTGACGCCGCCAAAGCCGAGGAAGCCGCCTTCCGAGGAGGCTTCGGCGACCTGTTCGGCGACATGTCTGAGCCAGTTCTTGAAACCGGCCGCGTCCTGCGGGGCCTTGGCGTCGACAATTGCGCCGATTTCGGCAAGGCTCGACAGCGCCTGTTGCTTGATTTCCGCCGGCGTTTTGGCGGTCAACTCGCTCTTGACGCCTTCGCGCGCATTGGCGCGGCCATCGGAAGTCGTCAATTCGTCGACCAGTTCCTTGACCAGCGCATTGGCGCCGGGATCGCTTTTCGCCTCGATCAGGGCGCGTCCGCTCGCCATGCCTTCCTGTAGCAGGCCCCAGATGCCGCTCGGGTCGGCGACGGTCACCGCCAGCCCCGCCACCACCGGGCCGCTCAGGATCTTCTTCCATTCGTCGGCGGTAAAGTCAGCCTTGGTCGTCATTTTTGCCTCCTGTAAATCGATTGAGGGGTAACAGGCCCGGGGGGATCGCCCCGCCCGGGCCCTCAATTGCGTTCTCCGGATTACGCCGGGGAATTATTTCGCCAGGTGATATTCGATGCGGCGGTTGCTGGCGCGGCCCTCTTCCGTGTCGTTGCCGGCGACGGGATTGGCTTCGCCATAGCCCTTGGCCGCCAAAGCCGCGCCATTGACCCCGGCGCCGACCAGCGCCTTGCGGATCGAGTCGGCGCGGTTCTGCGACAAGGTCACATTGGCCGCCGAATCGCCGGTATTGTCGGTATAGCCGGCGATCTCGACGACGGAGCCCGCCGGCAGCTGCTTGAGCAGGGCGGCGGCCTGCTGCAGCAGCGCGGTTTCGGAAGCCGGAAGTTCAAAGCCGGAGGTCGGGAAGTTGATGACCGACAGGTTCAGCACGGTGAGCAGATCGTTGGCGCTGAAGCCCGGCTTGAGCGAAGAAAGCGCGGCGGCCACCTTGGCGTTGACGGCGGCGGCGTCGGCGGAGCGGTCGCCAAGCACGCCGTAAGACCAGCCGGAGCCGCCAAACAGGCTCTTGAGATAGGCGATGAGCTGGTTGAGATCGTTTTCGGCCAGACCGCCGAGCCGGAGCGCCGTGCCGCTGAACGAAGCCTTCAGACCGGGAATCTTGAAGTGATCGAGCGCCGCGCGCAGGTTACCGAGCCAGGAGGCGACGTCGCGTTTTGCATCGACCTTGATGTCGCCGACGATCTTGTCGGCGCCGAACGTCGCCTTGAGCGAGTCGAGGATCGAGGTTCGCGCCGCCTCGTCATGCACCGCGCCGGAATAACGGATGACGCCCTTGTCGTTGCTGATCGACAGTTGCGCCGGCAGCGTCGGGGCCGGGACGGCGGGCGCCGGCGCGGAGGTCGCGACCTTCTGTTCGGGCGCGCCGGGGTTCAGGAGCCAGGCGCCGAGCGCCAGAATGCCGGCGGCGAGCAGCGCCGGCCAGAGCCAGGCATTGCCGCTTTTCTTCTGTTCGTGGACCGCCCCGGCGTGCGGCGGCGGTTCCTTCGCGGACGGGACGGCAGACAGGAAACTCGTGACGGAGGCGGGCAGGGTGGTCGGCACCACGCCGCCGGGCGTCAGCAGGCCGATCAATTTCGGCACGACATAGGCGAGGGCGGGGGCGAGCACCGACGAACTGAGGCCGAGCTTGCTGGCGAGGCCGGTGAGCAAGGGGGCACCGAGCCTCTCGACCAGCTGGGTCGGCAAGGCCGCCGCATCTCCATTGCCGAGCCATGAGGCTACTTCCGACCCGAGTCCGGCAGACTTGAGCTTGTCGATGAAGCCGGACAAGCCATGCGGCTGATCCACGAACAGATTGAGGACCGCCCGCACCAGCGGGGCGGCGTTCGCGCCAAGCCCGAAGCGGGAGGCGATATCGCTGATCAACGCGTCGAAAAGAGCCATCTTGATCTCCTGATTTTAGATTTTGCGTTGGGGGAAGGTTTTGCGGCCCGCGGCGGTTCCAGGGGATTGGCGGGAAGCATTGTCATGACGGGCAAATGGAGGGATTGGAGCGAACATTAATCGAAGGGGCGCCGCTGTCAAAGCCCGCAGCATTATTTGACAGGGGCCTGACAGCGTGCTGAAAAAGTCGGTCTTGCGGCCACGGCGGATATGTCTGTCTGCTTGTGTCGTGACGCGGGCCCGCACGGCCACGGCCCCTTGCCTGCACGCAGCCCGTTCCCCGGCAAACGGGAGCGGCTGCTGTGCGTCCCGCTTTCGCAGGATTTGCGTCGCGGGGACCGTCGGCGGGGCGGAACCGTTCGCATCCGGCGAATGGTGATGCCGATTGCCGGCAACCTTCTTGTCGGTAAGGCTTTGGTCGGTATCGCTCAAAATGCCCCCCGGCGCCTCGCAGGCGGGCCCGACGATGAGCCCTGCTCCGCTGCGAACGGAAATAATCCTTGTAGAACAATCTATCCGGGCACAGGAACCAAGCATTCATTTTTCTAAGCTTGCCTGGAATAGAATTATTTTAAGACACAGCCCTCTTCACCAATGGGGGCCACCGCTGTTCTGACGGCGCTAACTAAACGGCATAATCTGAATTTTTCAAGACAATTTTTTGAGAAGTCTTCAGACCATCGCTTATTTTGCGCCGCAGCACAACAGTGTGCGCTGCCGTTGTTTCTACCTTTGTCCGGCAAATGTCGAAATGCCAGGCGCATCGCGCCGAACGGTTTTGGCGGACAATGCGTTTTGCTTTGGAAACAAGGCGTAACCGGGTGAACGCGACGGGGCGAAACGGCTTGCCGCCACGGCGGGCGTCGCCGTCCGCTTGACTATGACGCTGGAAAAGCCAGGGGTTTTTATTTGGCGTTTCTCTGAGGCCCGGCCTCCGGAGGCGGCAAAGCTTCGGGCATCATCAGGCTTTCATAGACCAGCGCGATCGAGTCCGGGCCGACGCTCACCTCGCCGCGAAACGGATTGTCGAGTTCCGCGATCAGAAAAATCACGATGCCGAGGAACCCCGCGAGCGCCCCGCCGAGGATCAGGTGGACATGGATTTCCATTTCGAGGAGCCAGATCAGCATGATCGACAGCAAAGAGCCGAGGGCCAGCACCCACCAAAGCACCGCGGGCAATCCCGTCGTCACATTGGCGAGGCGCGAACGGCGCAGCTCGACGAGATGGTTGAATTGCCGCAGGGCTTCCGCATGTTTGATCTCTTCGCCCTTCGTGACCGGCTCGAACGCGAACAGGATTTTCGCCAGCGCGCCGATGCGCTGGGTTCCGCCCCTGGGGACGATTCCGGCGCGTTGCTGCGGCCAGCCGTCCTCGATGGTATAGCGCGCATATTCGCGCAATTGGTCGGTGAGCCGGTCGCGGATGGGCTCGGGATAGGAGCTCAGATCGCGGTAGAGCGCGGCGAGGCTGGAAGCCTCCTTGTCGACGAGGTCGCTGACGGTGGCGTAATTCTGGTAGGCCGCGACCGACAGCAGGCCGAGCAGCAGCCCATAGAGCACGAAAAAGCTCGACAGCGCGAAGCCGACCATTTCATTGGCGCGGGGCTCGCTATGAAACCACTCGTGAACCGATTTCCGCGCCAAAAAAGTCCCGGTCCAGGCGACGGCCACGAAAACCGAGGCGAACAGCAGGCCGATGGTCCAGGCGGGATAGTCGTAGATCCAGTAAAACATCGGGCGCCCTCGCTCGGCGTCCGGCGGTTCGGGCGCCGGATTTGTGGGAAACCAAGCAGAAGCAGGTTTGGGCGCGCATGGAAAGCGGGCGGGCGAAAAAATCTGGCCAGTTTTCATCTGCCGGATTTGACGGAGCGGAGTAACGAAGCGTCAGAGATAGCCCGAAAGCCGCAGATCGGCGTCATGGACCCGGGCCGCTGAAAGTTTTAGCTTCAAGGCCCGTATCCAAAGGCGCCGGCGGGCCGGCGTCAATGAGAGCCGAAGGTTTGCTGCATGGATGACCAGTCGCGTAAATTGCCTAAAATCCCTTCCCCGCCATTGTCGCTGATCGGCAGCGCCAGCGCGCCCTTCGTCTATTTCGAGGGCGCTCCCACCTTCGGCTTCGATGGCGCGATCGGCAATATCACGCTCGAAGCGATCACCCACATCGCGACGGACGACCGGGTCGTCAGCGAGCGCCGGGTGGTCGCGCATCTGCGCATGGGCGCGAAGGGACTGGCCAGTCTCAAGCGGGCGATCGAATCCATCGAATTGATGGCCAATCCCGGCGACGGCTCGATCAACTGAGCGGCGCCCAAAGCGCGCCTTTGGCCTGAACTTGCGCGCGATGGGAAAGTCATGTTTTACGAACCTGCTTCCCGCGACCGAAAAAGCCTGCCGCACGATCCGTTCAAAGCGCTCGTGGCGCCGCGCCCGATCGGCTGGATTTCGACGAAGAGCCGCGCCGGCGAAATCAATCTGGCGCCCTACAGCTTTTTCAACGCCCTGGCCGGCGAACCGCCGCTGATCGGCTTTTCCAGCGAGGGGCCGAAGGATTCGGCGAGCTTTGCGCGAGACTCTGGCGAATTCGTCTGGAACATGGCGACTTACGAGCTGCGCGAGGCGATGAACGCCAGCGCCGCTGCGTTTTCGCGCGGCGTCAATGAATTTGTCGCCGCCGGGCTCGAAATGGCGCCCTGCCGGATCGTCAAGGCCCCGCGCGTCGCCGCCAGTCCTTGCAGTCTTGAGTGCCGGGTCACGGAAATTTTTGCGCTCAAGGATGTCAACGGCGAACCGGTCGGCAATATTTTGACGGTCGGGCAGGTGGTTGGCGTGCATATCGACGAGCGATTCCTGCACGACGGCCGCTTCGACCTTGCCGCCGCCAGGACCATCGTACGCTGCGGATATGCCGGGGATTACGCGCTCATCGAGCGGCTTTTCAAGTTAGAGCGGCCGAAATAGCGCCGAATGGCCGAAAAACCGAAGCCTATCGGCGCAAGAACCAGGTGATGGTCGCAGCCCCGGCGATGACGACGCCGAGCGTCAGGCAGGCCACGGCGGCCCGGCGAAGCCAGATCCGGGCTGTCGGCGAGCCGCGCCCGAACACCCCCGGCGCCAGATAGAACAGCAGGGCCACCAGGGCCAGCACGCGCAGGAACTGGTCGATCTCGGGACTGTCGATGGGGGGCATGGGCTCGTTCCGGTCCGCTTGCGGGCAGAAAAGCAGCGCCGACGGTGTTTGTCCATAGCGCTCCGTCCATCGCGCCCGTTTCAAGGAGCGAGCGCCTCCTTCGGCGGTCGGCCGATGGGCTTTTCAGCCGCCTTGCCAAGCGCCCCGGGGCTTGGCATAACGGGCGCGCGCGGGTGTAGCTCAATGGTAGAGCAGCAGCCTTCCAAGCTGAATACGAGGGTTCGATTCCCTTCACCCGCTCCATTTTGCAACAAGTCGTTGATTTTGCTATAACGCTTGAAACAGAAAGGGTTTTGTGCGCATTCTGGTCATAAAACTGGTTATATCACTGGTTAGAATCAAGCGGTTTCATGACCCGTCGATCCACTTCAGGACTGCCCTATCTGATCCTCCGCGCCGATAGCGGAAAGTACGCCTATTGGCGAAACCTTCCGGAGGGGCTTTTCGCTCTCACGAAAGGAAAGGTCACACTTTCCTGGGCGTCGGAGCCATACGTCCTGGTCGGAAAGCAAGTGATCAAAATTTCGCTGAAGACCGGCGATTTACCCACAGCCCAAAGGCGCTGGAGTGACATCCATTCGCAAATAGAGGCATTGGTCGACGCCGCCGTCGCTGGCGGGAAGAAGCCTCCGGAACCGGTTTTCGACGCGACCCCGAAATTGTCGACAAGCGATCGGGCGACAATTGCATCTCAGGCGCGCCACGACGTCATGGCGGACCACGACGCGGACTGGACCGATCCGGAAAATCTGGGACCATTGGCGCGGGGGCTGGAACAAGCGCTCCGGTTGCGCGACTCGGGCCAGTTGCCCGCCGGCGAGCCAAAAAAAGGCGACCATCGCGTTCTACTCAGTTTGGCGGATTTCTCGGAAATGCTCAAACATTTCCCGCCGGGCATGTCGTTGAACGAGATTCGCGAAGAGGCTCGCGTCAAGGAATCGGCGAGCGTGAAGCAAATGCTTTCTTCCGGGGAAGCCTTTCCGCTCGATCGTCCGACAACCGTGGTGGAGGAAATTGAACTCGATTCCAGCAGTCCAGCCGGCGGTCACGTGGTCGACACCTTTGAAGTCCTGGGCGAGTTGACGGCACGGTTAAAGGAAAACGGCTTTGAGTTGCTCGACGAGACCGAGCGCCGTAAGGTCGCACATGCCGTGCTAACTGCAAAGGCTGCGGCGTTCCAGGATATTGAGCGGCGCAAGCAAGGCTTGGCGATCGAAACGCCGCTGCGTCCGGCACCTTTGATTGCAGATGGACAAGCCGGAAATATTCCCACAATTCTTGAGATGCACGACATCTGGGCCGAAAGAATCAAACCTGACCGCAAAACGAAGGACGATAATAAATTATACGTGGAACGGTTTGTATCGATGCACGGTAATTTGAGAGTGGACCAAATCCGGCGCAAACACGCCAGGGAGTTCCGAGATCAGCTCAAAAAATTTCCTGCGGCCATGCCGGCGCTCATTTCGAACAAACCATTTCTCCAAATCGTCGAATGGGCGGAGAAAAATAATCCGCCGCGGCTCAGCCCCTATACGGTCAACATGAAAGGGCTTGGCGCACTGTCGCTGTTGATGCGGCTGGCCGTCAACGAGTTTGATTTTCCGGGCGGCGATCCGACATCAGGGCTTCGTTTGCCGGTTTCCGACAGTGACGTGCTTGAGCGTCATCCGTTTACGCCGCCGCTGCTGGCCAAGATGGCGATGTCGCCGGTGTTTCAGGAGCCCCCAAAGGTGTCCATTGGCGGCTGCGGCGCCGCAGCTTTTTGGATTCCATTGGTCAGCTTGTATAGCGGCGCGCGGCTCGAAGAGGTGGGACAGCTCCTGCTTTCCGATATCTTTTGCGAAAGCGGAATCCCCTATTTCTGGTTTCGCGAAGACGACGAGGAGTCGGAGACGAATAAAAAAACTCGTCGTCGAGGCAAGGCGAAAAGCGAAGAAGACAAGAGCATCAAGACGAAAGCCGGTCGTCGCCGCGTCCCGGTCCACGGCGTTTTGATTGAGCTCGGACTGCTCGAATATATCGAGGCTCGTCGCAAAGCCGGCGACAAAATGTTGTTCCCTGGTTTGACATCCTATCGTGGTCGCTGGACCAAAAACTGGTCACGTTGGTGGGCGCGTTACCAAGACGAGCATATCACCGACGATCCCGCTTTTGTTTTTCACTCCTTCCGGCATAGCTTCATCGGGGCCATGAGACGCATAAATATGCAACGGGATTTGATGAAGGTTTTGGTCGGCCATGCCCGAGAGCTGGAGCATGATCAGCGAGGCGGTGATGATGTAACAGAATCTTATGGCGATGCCGTTCCGATCAAGGTTTTGAACAGGGCTATGCAGAGGATCAATTACCCCGGGCTGAAATTCAAACGTATCGAGGCATTTTTGAGTTAACCGCAATCATGCAGCGCTTTGACCGTTGGGCCGGCTGTTTTCGAATTTTCCGCCGCAGTTTTTCATGTGCGGACGCAGTTCTCCCGCTCCTGAGGCGTGCCGGAGATTCAATGGACGAGGCTTGGGGTTGACAGGACGGGGTTGAAGATGGGGCGCTCCGCCCCGTCGGTCAGGTCACGAGGCGCGGGATGCGCGTCAGCACAAGCCGAAGGATTTCCTGGACAGGACAAGCGGTCGGAAAATGAACCTTGATCATGGTCTTCATCTCGACGACGCGCGCGGCGATCTTGATGAGGCGCAGCCGCAGCGTGTCGAACTGCGCGCTGCGCCAGAACGAGCGTTTGGGCATTGACGCCCTCAGGCCCCACATGAGCCAGTAGGCCCCGGCATGCAGAAACAGCCGGAACTGGTTGGCCGTCGCCTTCGAACATGAGGTGCGGTCGGCGGCCAGATGCGTCTTCCACGACTTGATGTGGTTTTCCGCCCGACCGCGCCGGCAATAGACGTCCTGGTAGAGGACCCGGGGATTGCGCGTTGCCAGATTGGTGACGATGAAGCGCGTGTCGGGTCCTTCGGCGCCGACTTCGACGCGGGCGACGATGCGCTCGACACGGCTCCAGCTTCCGGCGGCGTGCCAAAACTCCTTGAAGCGGCGCACCTTGCCTTCCTTGGGCGCGGCGTCGAAGCGGGCTTTCGTGCTGGCCTCCAGCGCGGCGACACGCGCGCGCAACGTCGTGGCCGTCGCCACGCCAAGAATGTAGTCGAGGCCATTGGCGCGGCAGAAGTCGAGCACTTCGGGGCCGCAATAATGGCTGTCGGCGCGCAACAGGATTTTTGTCTGCGGCCAGTTGGCGCGCAGCGCCCGCGTCAGCCGGCGCAGAAAAGCGCGGATTTCCGCGCCTTTAGGGCGTTTGGCGGGACGAAGAACCGCCGTGATGAAGCGGCCCTCGCCGTCGAAGACGACAATCGGCTGAAAGCCATATTCATCGTAGTGGGCATTGAACAGCCGCAACTGCTGGCCGCCATGAACCGCGTCGAACGTATCGTCGACATCGAGAACGATGCGTTTGGGAACCTGCCTGAACGAGGCGCAATAAAGATCGACCATGGCGCGGCCCATGCGCAGCAGGGCGCGCACGTCAGGCAGATTTTCCAACCGCGAAATGGTCGATTGCGAACACAGATCGCGGTCGGAGGGCGCGAGATCATGCGCCATTTTGAAAACCGGATCGACACGCAGGCTGTTGGCGTCGATGCCGTCTTCGTGGCCGGCGGCGATCATCAACAAGCGGAAGCGGATGATGTCGGACAGGGAATGGGTGATCAAATCGGGCGCGCGGGGATCTTCGATGCAGGCGGCCAGGCGATCGGCGACGCGGAGACGTTGCTCCACTTCGCGCAGCGCCAGGACGCCGCCGTCCGACGACAGCGAACCGCCGTCGAATTTGACCACAACGGATTTGTCCGCAACGGGTGACAGGCCAGGCAGCGGCAGGGTAAACTCGCTCATGGCGGATGTGGTCTCGCAAGAAATGGCGCGGATGGGCTTAGACAACCGAATCCTACGTTATTTCATGCGCTTAGGCTACATCCGTCAGCCCGCGGTGCATATTTCGGGCTAGCTGCCCCGGTCGCTCAGCCGCGCGCGCCTCCGCCGCAACAAACAAGCGCCGCCCCTGTTCGTCGAGACAAGAGCGCATCGCCTCGTAACGCTTCCGAATCAATATCTCATCAATCATTCATCCGTGATAAAACGCACCTCGCCGGTTGGGAATCCCTCCCACAGAGCGCTGATTCAATTATTTC
>NZ_CAIUXT010000121.1 GCF_903903185.1 uncultured Rhodoblastus sp. | reverse complement strand
TGGAGGCGAGCTTCTCCTCGAACCGCTCAATCGTCTCCGCGTCGATCCCTGCGGCTCCCTGATTGGCTTTCACACGCAGCCAAGCTTCCCAGACCAAGGTCTTGGGAATGTCGTAAGATTTGCAGGTCACGAGAGATTCCTACCTTCGCCAACTCGGGAACCGTCGCGTCCTCGCGCAGCGCCTCCAGCGCTATCTTCGCCTTCAACGCCGCATCAAACTTCTTGCGTGACTTCGTCATCTCTTGCTCCATCGGTTGCGACACAGCAGGACGCCATACACCTTAACCATTGGTCCCAAATCCGGGGTCCACTTCAGGCATCGGCGTGCGCAAACTATGATTTCGCACTGGACGGTGGGCTTCATCTACAATATGTCCTGTGACATAAGGCTTATTTGTAGGTGTGGACGTATGGCCGTTGAGGAAAAGCTGGGAGTGAAAAATGAGCGGCAAGCTGTTTCCGGAGCCGGAACGACTATATCCGACAGCGCGCTGGCGACCAGATAAACCGAAAACGACGCGCAAGGATTACATTCGGGATTTGCGCGAAGCGGTCAGGTCTTTGTTTTTTAATAGAATTCAAAAGGTTTATGAAGGAAAAAAAGGAAGCGGAAAAAATATTGCGATATATGTTCATTATTCATCGTCGCGATTTATAAGTAAAATGGTTAAAAAGCAAGTTGAAACTTATGCATCGCTCGGTTTTGAAATTGTTTTTGTATCCGTTTCCAGAGAAATTCTGCACTCCGAGTTAATTCGTATGTGCTCAATTTGCAGGACTGTATGTGTCCGAAGAAACGTTGGCCATGATTTTGGGGCCTGGCGCGATGTGCTCGCGAGTGATATTATAAAATTGGACGATGTCGAGGAGCTTCTGCTGGTTAACGACTCTATTCTCGGTCCCATCCGCCCAATTGAACCGCTATTCGAAATTATGAGGCGTCGGGAGGGGCTTTGGGGCCTAACGAATAGCCGCGACTACGTTTCGCATCTGCAAAGCTACTTTCTCTTGGCTCGCGGCCGCGAAGCGGTTGAGGCCGTGGGCAAATTTATGCAAAAAGTCACGATCTTCACTCAAAAAGATAAAGTGATTTGGTACGGAGAATTGCAACTTACGCAATCGATTGCAAGTAAAGGTGTGCCCGTTTATTCGCTTTACGGCCTCGACCTAATCGTATACGCCGCTTCGGTAGTTCCAAGATACTATCGAGAGCTAGCGCTCTCTTTAGGGTTTCCGCTCAGTGACGATGAAGAAATCAGCGAAAATACGAAGTTAGCGATCCAAAGATTTGTTCGTAAATCGGGTCTAAATCCAACTCACCATCTTGCGGAGCCATTGGTCAGGATTTTTGATTTTCCGTTCTTAAAGAAGGATCTTATTGCAAGCAATCCGTGCAATATGACGATCGGCGCAAATTGGAGATCCTTGATCGACGAGGCCAGTCCTTGTTCAGTAGAGATATTGATAGATCACTTGTGTCACTTCAGCTACGAGCGTCTTAAGAAAAATAGGTAACCAGAATGACGTTATAGATGAGTATGAGGAATAACAGGGGGTCAAGGCTTCATATGATTCGAGCGAAAAGCGAAAATGAATATTCTGTTCGTCCATAACAATTTTCCGGCCCAATTCCGCAATCTCGCGGTGGAACTGGCGAAAAATCCGGGGCATCGGGTCGCGGCGATCGGCGCGGAGGGCGCGCAGGCTCTGCCCGACGTCGATCTGCGGCGCTATCGCATGCCGTCCTTCAATGTCGCCCAGACCCATCCCTTCGCGCGGCGGTTCGATGTCGAATGCCATCGCGCCACAGAGGTGCTCTATATGCTCAGCGAATTGCGCGCGTCGGGGTTCGAGCCCGAGCTCGTGATCGGCCATTGCGGCTGGGGCGAGACCTTGCCGCTGCGCTCCGCGTTCCCGAAGGCCCGCATCGCCATCTATTGCGAATTTTATTACCGGCCCGAAGGGCAGGACGTGAATTTCGACCCGGAAGGGCCGCAACTGGGGATCGACGGTCTCGTGACCCTGCACTGCAAGAACGCCAGCACGCTGTTGTCGCTTGCCGAAGCCGACATGGGCCTGTCGCCGACGCATTGGCAGAAAATGACCTATCCGGTGGAATTCCGCGACAAGATTCACGTCATTCACGAGGGCGTCGATGGCTTGCGCCTGCGGCCGGACGACATGGCTTCATTCACCTTGCCGGACGGGACCGCGCTGCATCGGGGCCAGGAAATCGTCACTTTTGTCGCCCGCAACCTCGAACCGGTCCGCGGTTTTCACATTTTCATGCGCGCACTGCCGAAAATCCTGCGGGAAAGTCCGCGCGCGCAGGTCGTGATCGTCGGCGGCGACGGCGTGTCCTATGGCGCCTCGCCGCCCGAAGGTTCGAGCTGGAAGTCGATCTATCTGGACGAAGTCGCTTCAAAAATCGATCTGTCGCGCGTACATTTCGCGCCGCAACTCCCCTATGACGATTATGTCCGGCTGCTCCAGGTCTCGCGGGTCCATGTCTATCTGACCTTTCCATTCGTATTGTCCTGGTCGCTGGTCGAGGCCATGGCGATCGGCTGCGTCATCGTGGCTTCCGACACGGCGCCGGTGCGTGAAGCGGTCGGCGATGAGGTCAGCGGCCTGCTGACGCCTTTTTTCGATCCGGAGGCGCTGGCGGCGAAAGTTGTCGCGGTTCTGGCAGATCCTCAGCGTTTCGAGCCTATGCGTGAGGCGGCCCGCGCTATTGCGTTGACGCGTTACGGCAAGAAGGAATGCGTCGCGCAGGCGCTCGAATGGCTCGGCCTCGATGACCGCCGAACGGAAGAGGCTGAGCCGCCCAAGGCGCGAACGGCCTGAGGTTTTTGCGCGCGGCGTTAACCCCGGCGCGTGAGCGAGCCCGGCGCAAGACAAGAGAGAAGGATCGAAGGCGTCCCATGAACGAACGCACCAGCAAGCGCCTCCTCAACGCCGGTTCAGGCCCAGCTCATTTCGGGCGCCCGCCCGCCGCTTTCGCGACGGCGGAGTGGACGGAGGTGCGTCTCGATCTCGATCCGCGCGCGCAACCCGACATTATCGGCTCCTTCGCCGACATGCGCGGCCTGGTCGAGGACGCGCAGTTCGACGCGCTTTATTCGTCGCACGCCATCGAACATCTGCACGCCCATGAAGTGATCCCGGCGCTGCGGGAATTCCGGCGGGTGCTGCGTCCGGAGGGATTCGCGCTGATAACCTGTCCCGACCTGGCCGCCATCGCCCGGCAATTGCTTCAAGCCGGGGCGGAGGAGATCGCCTACCAATCGCCGGCAGGTCCGATTCGTCCGATCGACATGATCTTTGGTCATTCCCAGTCCATCGCCGACGGCCAGATTCACATGGCCCATCACACCGGATTTACCGCTCCGCGCCTCGCCCGTGTCGCCTTTGCCGCCGGTTTTTCCGAGGTCCGGGTGATGGAGGGCGGCAGTTTCGACCTCTGGGCGGCGCTGGTGGGACCCCAGGCGTCGCTGGCGACGATCGCAACGATGTTCGAGCATTCCTATCTCGCCGGCCTGTTCGACGATGCGGCGGCCCAAGCGAATTCCTCCTCGGCGCCCTTGGCGCAGATCTAGAAAACGCATATCCTTTTCGCAAAATCGGCGTCCACTTTTGCGGGATATGCTCCAGCGTTTTGGAAGCGAGAGAGTTGAACGGCGACAGCCTGTTTTTCGACCCCAGGCGCCATAGCGAGGCCCTGGCCCTGCTCGCGGCGCGAAAGCTCGACCAGGGCGATTACGCCGCCGCCTTCCGCTATGCAGACCGCCGCTGCCGATTGCTCAAACCCGACGCCCGCGACTATCTGCTGCGCTTCGAGGCCTCGCGCGGCGCCGGCTGCGAGGACTATGCGGCCCAGGACCTGACGCGGGCGATCGAAATCGATCCGACCGACCCGCTGGTCAAGAAATTCGCTCTGCGCTGGGGCAAGGCCGAACAACAGCGGGCCGCGGCGCGCGACATTGTCGCCGATGCGGTGGCCGACCGGGACCTGCTGCGCGCAGCCCTCGCCTTGCTGTTCGAGCACGGCGCGCAAATCCTGTTCCGTCTCGCGCGGCGGGATGACACGGTTTCGGGCTGGATCGCCTGGCGCGCCGGCGCGCGTCTGTCGGCGCGGCTCCATGGCGCCGCCGCGCCGATGATCCAGTTGACTCCCGACTTTGTCGTGGCGCCGGACCCGGATCATTGGCTCGCCAGCGCTCCGTGGTCCTGCGCCGAAATCGCCGCGCCGGACGAAAACGGCGCGCTGCGCCGGCTGGACTTTCTGCTCGACGGGATCGCGGTGGAAAGTTTTGTAGTCCGCTCGCCCCGGCAAACCGGGCAAGCGCCGCCGCAAGAACCGTCCCTTGGGCCCGGCGGTTCGCCCGCCCTGAGCGTTCTGATTCCGGTCTATGAGGATTTCGAGGCGACCCGCGCCTGTCTGGAAGCCCTGGTCGCCGAGGGCAGCCTCATCCAGACGCGGAAAATCGTGATCGACGACGCCAGTCCCAATCCGCGCCTGGGCGAATGGCTCGACGCCCATGCGGCGACGGGGGCGTTCGAACTGATCCGCAACGAGCAAAATCTCGGCTTCGCCGCTTCGATCAACAAGGCGCTGGCGCTGTGCCCGCAAGGCGATGTGCTGCTGCTCAACGCCGACGCCCTGCCGTCCCCTTCCTGCCTCGACCGCCTCACCGCCATCGCCCGCTCGGGAACCGACATCGGCACGGTCACGCCCTTGTCGAATAATGGCGAATTCACCAGTTTTCCAGCGCCCAACGTCGCCAATCCGCTGGGCGCGCCGCAAGCCGTGGCGCGGCTCGACGATCTGGCGTGGCGCGCCAACGGCTTTAAGACGGTCGATCTGCCCAATGGCGTCGGCTTCTGCCTCTACGTCACCCGCGCCTGTCTCGATGCCGTCGGGCCGCTGCCGGAGATTTACGCGCGCGGCTATTATGAGGACGTCGAATTCTGCCTGCGGGCGCGCGAACACGGCTTTCGCAACGTCTGCGCCGTCGGCGTCTATGTCGGCCATGCCGGCGCCCGCTCGTTCGGGGGCGATAAAAGGCGGCTGGTGATGCGCAATCTCGCCACGCTGGAGCGGCGCTTTCCCGCCCATGCCCTCGAATGCGCGGCATTTCTGAAGACCGATCCGCTGCGGCCGGCGCGCGCCGCCATCGAGGCTTTGGCGCCGCCCCCGACCGAGGCGACGCTGTTGGTCTGCGTCGAGGGGACCTCGGGCCTGCTGGCGCGCGAGGAGGCGCAAAAACAAGCGCGCGCCGGCGTCGAGGCCGCGCCGCTGCTCTGCCAATGGTCGCCGACCGACAACGGCGTGATCTTGCGCGGCGTCGAGGGCGGCGGCCCGCGATCGCTGAGCTTTTCGCTGCGCGACGCCGGCGGGCTGGAATCCCTTCAGACCTGGCTTGCCGCAGCGCATTGCCGGCGGATCGAGATTTTCGACCCGCTTTCCCTGCCGAAATCCTTGCTCAAGTCGGTTTTCAGACTCCGCCGGCCGGTGGATCTCGTTATTGGCGATTTCGACTGGGTGTTTCTGTCGCGCCTGCCCGCCGAAAACCCCTGCCGCGAACCGGCGGCCTCCGGCCCCTGCAGAGCCTGCGCGGCGGCGACGGCGACGGGCGAAGCCTATGACCTGCGCGCGCGTCGGCTCAAGGGCCGGCGCGCCCTGCTTTCGAGGGCGCGCGGGATCCGGCCGCTCGACCGGATGAGCGAGGTTTTCGCGCGGCGACTTTTTGGCGAGGCGCAAGTTTCCCCGGCGTCTGGCGGGCCCTTGCGCACGGAAGGGCGCGGGGCATGGGGCGCGAAAAACGGCGCGCTCCGGCGCATCGGCGAAGGCGCGCTGGCGATCGTCGCGCCGGCGCCTTGCGCGCTCGCCGACCGGTTGATCGTAGGCCTCGGCCGGGCTTTGGCGCGACGCGGCGTCGCCCGGCGAATCGTGGTGTTCGGCGCCTGCGTCAACGATCTCGCGGTGATGAGCCCGGGCGCTGTTTTCGTCGCCGGCGAAGCCGGGACGCAGGACTATGCGCGCCTGATCCGCCAATATGAAGTCAGCGTCCTGATGTCGCCTTACCGTACGCGGTTTTTTGGACGGCTCGACGCCGCTTCGCAGGAATTCGGCCTGCCTAAAGCCTTTTTCGACTGGAGTTTCGGCAGATTGCCGCTGGACGAGGGCGATCTGGCGCTCGATCCGCGCTTTTGCGACGCCAAAGCCGTGGACCGAATCGCCGCCTGGCTCGATCCAGGCGGGCGCGGCTTCAAGCCGGTTGGATCGGACCCGGCATGACCGGGTCCGGCAAGCGGAACAGCGGGGAATCGGCGGGGCCGCGTCTGAAATGGTCGCTGCTGGCGCCGGGCCGGATTGGCGGACACGTCCTCGATCCCGCCGATCCCGAACGGCGATTTGTCGTCGAACTGCTGCTCGACGGGGCGCCCGTGGCGCTCGCCCGCGCCGATCTTTTCGCGCCCGATCTGGCCCGCGAGGATTTGGGCGAGGCGTTCGGCGACGGCCGCCACGGCTTCGTTTTTTGCATCGATCCCGCCGCGCTGCATTCGGCGCGCCGCGTTGAAATCCGCCTCGCCAACAGCGACATCGTTCTCGCGCCGCCGCTGCCGCCGGCCGCCGCCGCGTCGGGCGGCGCGGCGCGACGCCCGGGCGCGGTCCGCTGGCTCGGCGGTCTGCGTTTCGACGGCTGGCTCGATCCGGCGGCAGACGGCGCGAAACGCATTTGCGCGACCATCGACGGCGAGATCGTCGGGCAAACCGCCGCCGACCTTTGGACCTCGGTCGGCGAGGGGCGCGAAGCCGTTGCGGTTTCGGGCTTCGAACTGCGCCTGCCCGAACGTTTCGCCGACGGATGCGCCCATTTCATGCGGGTGCTCGACGACAGCGGGCGCGAATTGCCGGGCAGCCCGTGCTTTTTTGCCGCTTTCGCCGACGAGTTGGCGCGTTTTGTGGCGAGCCGCGGCGAGATCGAATCGGAGAAATGGCGCGGCGAAGGTTTTGCGCGCGCGATTCCGCTGTTCCTGCCTTTTTCCGATTTCGCGCCATGGCGGGAGCGCTTTTCGCCTGCCGCGCCGGCGCCCGAGCCGGACCCCGCGCCAAAAATCGGCATGGCGCTGATCGGCGGCCTCGATAACGCGGCGAGCCTCGCCAGCCTCGAAACGCAAGAAGGGTGCGACTGGGTCGCGGCGACGCTCAATGGCGGCGAAGGCGAGGCCGCCTTCGCCAATGCGACGCTGCGGGAATTTCTCGATGGCGACGCCGCCGATTGCGCGACGCTGGTTTTTGCGCGCTCGGGCGCGGTTCTTTACCCCCCGGCGCTGGCGTTGCTGCATCGGGCGCTGACGCTTTTTCCCGACGCGCCCGCCGCCTATTGCGATTTCACGATTTCGGCGGCGGATGGCGGCGAATGGCCGGTGGCGCTGCCGGCCTTCGATTACGAACGCATGCTGGAACAGGGGTTTGCGGCGCAGATTTTCGCCTTGCGAAGCGCCATTGCGCGGGCGGCGGCGTTAAGCGGCGCCGATAGTCTCTACCGCCTGTTCAATTTTTCCCAGGATTCTGCGCGCACGATGGGCTTTCCGCTCGCCGGGGCGCCCGTCCATGCGCCGGGCTTTCTGGCGCGTCTGCCGCGCGGCAACGTCGCAGAAGGCGCGCGCACGCTGGCGCGGGCCAATGCGGCGCATTTCAAAGCCAGAGGCCTGGCGGCGCAAATCGAGCCGGGTTTCGGCGCGCTTTTTCCTGCCGTGCATGTCCGGCGGGCCGGCCCATTGGAAAAGGTTTCGATCCTGATTCCGGCCCGCGACCGCGTCGATCTTCTCGAACCCTGTCTCGAATCGCTGTTCGGCACGGTCGATATCGCGCGTCACGAAATCCTCGTGCTCGACAATCAATCCTCCGACGCCGCGACGCTGACCTGTTTCGCCGAAGCCGCGCGCCACGGCGCGCGCGTCGCACCCATTGGCGGGCCATTCGATTTCGCCGGCATCGTCAACAAGGGCGCGGCGATCGCCTCGCATGAATTCCTGCTGTTGCTCGAAAATGGGGTCGAGGCGCTTGGCCCCTTCTGGCTGGAGGAAATGCTCGGACGCCTCGTTGAGCCCGATGTCGGCGCCGTCGGCGCGACGCTGTTGTGGCCGAACGGCGTGGTGCGAAATGGCGGCCTCGTCCTCGGTCCCGGTTGCGCCGCCGCCCCCGCCTTCACCGACCGATTCGACGGCGACCCCGGCTATGGCGACCTTTTGCGCGTCGCCCATGAGGTCAGCGCCCTCTCGACCGCCTGTCTGATGATCGAGCGGCGGCTTTTCCGCGAGGTCGGCGGGCTCGACGGCCGGCATTTTCCGGTTCATTGCCACGATGTCGATTTCAGCCTCAAACTGCGGGCGCGCGGCCTGCGCCTCGTTGTCACGCCCCACGCGAAACTGCGTCATCGCGCCGACAACGCCGGGCGCGAAAATCTTGCGCCCGACGGCGCCGAACGCCTGCAGGAAGAGCTGCGCCGTCTGCGCGCGGTCTGGGGCGAGGTTCTGCTCGCCGATCCCTGCTACAATCCGCTTTTGTCGCTCGACCCGGTTCCTTTCGCCGGCCTCGCCTTTCCGCCGCGCCCGGGCGCGCCGCGCCAGCCGGGCGTTCCGCCGCCACGCGCCCTGCCACCGGGATTTTGAGGCAAGCGCGGGCTTTCCTGCAAGGGCGTCCTTCGAAAATTGGGGTTTTGCCTCCCTTGCCTCAGCCGCGCCGCGCCCCTAACTGGCGTCTGTCGCCCTGTTCCTCACCGGATGTTCCCCATGTTCAAAGTCAAAGCCTATGCCGCCGCGGCGGCCGATGCGCCGCTGGCGCCTTTTTCGATCGAGCGGCGCGATCCCGGCCCGCATGACGTGCAGATCGACATTCTCTATTGCGGCGTCTGCCATTCCGACCTGCATCAGGCGCGCGACGACTGGGGCGGCGCGCTTTTTCCGATGGTTCCCGGCCATGAAATCGTCGGCCGGGTGGTGAAGGTCGGCGAACATGTGGTCAAGTTGAAAGCCGGCGATCTCGCCGGCGTCGGCTGCATGGTCGATTCCTGCCGCCGCTGCGATCCTTGCGAAGCCGATCTCGAGCAATTCTGCTGCGAGGGCTTTACCGGAACCTATAATTCGCGGGAGCGCGGTTCGAAAGCTCTGGTGTTCGGCGGCTATTCCGAGCAGATCGTCGTCGATCAGCGTTTCGTCGTCAAAGTCCCCGAAAACCTCGACCTCCAGGCGGTGGCGCCGCTGCTGTGCGCCGGCATCACCACTTTTTCGCCGCTGCGCCACTGGAAAGTCGGCAAAGGCCAGAAAGTCGGAATCGTCGGCCTCGGCGGCCTCGGCCATATGGGCGTGAAATTCGCGCACGCCATGGGCGCCCATGTCACCATGATCACCACCTCGCCGGAAAAGGGCCAGGATGCGCTGCGCCTCGGCGCCGACGAAGTTTTGGTCTCGCGCGACGCCGAGGCGATGAAACAGGCGCGCGGAAAATTCGATTTCCTGCTCAACACCATTCCGGTCGGCCATGACATCAACCCCTATCTCGCCCTGTTGAAGCTCGACGGCGCGATGGTGCTGGTCGGCGCGCTGACGGCGCTCGACCCGGTGCTCGGCGTCAATCTCATTTTCGGGCGCAAGAGCGTCGCCGGCTCGCTGATCGGCGGCATGGCGGAGACCCAGGAAATGCTCGATTTCTGCGGCGAGCACAATATCGTCAGCGACATCGAGGTGATCCGCATCGACGAGATCAACGAGGCCTACGAGCGGCTGCTGAAGAACGACGTGCGCTACCGCTTCGTCATCGACATCGCGTCGCTCAAGGCGGCGTAAGCCCGGCCGGGCGGGCCGCCTTTTCCCTTACCGTGCGGCGGCTCCGCCCGGGGCTGGGAGGCCCCAATCGTCCAGAACTTCCGGGTTGGGCAGAACGCTGGCCTGGTCGTAGCCGGCGCTGTTTTGCGCGCGCAAGGCCTGATATTGCTGGTGGGCGGGCTGGTCGCCGACAAACACGCACTGGCAACCGGCGGCGTCGGCGTAAACATAGACGGTGGCGCCATTATTCGCCTGCCGCATCAACAGCTGGTTCTGAGGCAGCGCCTGCAAATTCGCCTTTTGGGCGGGCGTATCCGCGAGTTTCTTGACGAAATTGGCCTGGGTCAGCAGGGCGGCGGTCTGCGCCGCGTCGGTCTTCTTCGCCGAGGGTGCGACCGAGGACAGAGCGGCGGGTTTGGGTTCGCTGGTGGACTGGCATCCGGCCATCGTCGCGCCAAGACAAAGCATCAAAATTGGGATTATGGCCCTTTTCACTCTCATCGCGCTCACTCGACATCGGCACTTCACATTTTGTTAACTATGCCGCATTTGCGCGATTTGTCTTCGACAAGTCCTTGTTAACCTTAACGCAGGGAAGGGCGCTGTCGCCCGGATGGTTGAAAAGGTAAAGGTCCTGGTGGGCCGGGCAGGACTCGAACCTGCAACCAGACCGTTATGAGCGGCCGGCTCTAACCATTGAGCTACCGGCCCCACCTGTTTCGCACCAGCGACGCGGCGTTTCAGACCTGACTCAAAGGCGACAACCTGTGAGTCAGGTCAGGAGCGAATGCGAAATTCGTATTAGCCCGATTTTCACGAACTTGGCAACGCGCCGGCCGAAACCGCTTCCTCGCCCGGAATTTGGCGCGGAATGGGGCGCGGGCGGCCCTGTTCGTCAATGGCGACGAAGGTGAAGGTCGCGTCGGTGACTTTCTCCTGCACATGGGTGATGAAGCGCGTCGCCCAGGCTTCGATATGGACTTTCATCGAGGTTCGGCCGATCGACTCCACCTGCGTATAGACCGCCAGCACGTCGCCGATGCGCACCGGGCGAATGAAGATCATCGTATCGACCTTGATCGTCACCACGCGGCCGCGCGCCTGTTCGACGGCGGCGATGCCCCCGGCCATGTCCATTTGCGACAGCACCCAGCCGCCGAAAATATCGCCATTGGCGTTGGTGTCGGCGGGCATGGCGATGACCCGAACCGTCGCCAGTCCCCTCGGGGCTTCCGGCTGTTCATGCTCGCTCATCGGTGATCCTCCGCCATCCCGATCACGTTAAACAGCAGGGCGGCAAAAGGCGAGCGTGACAACCGGCAAAAACGCGATATGGCCTTGCGCCTTGCGCCGGCCTCGCCGGGGGACTACTTGTTGCGGACTATTTCATAAATCTGACGCGCGAATCAGACGGAGCGCCCTGGCGCGAGGATCGACACCATGGCTCATCGCGATAAATTCGGCCGTCCGACATTCGGGCGCAAATGGGTCCGGCGCGACGAGCCGGAGACCGCGCAGAAAACGCTGCCGATCACGCTGCCGCTGGCGCTTCGCCGCGAAGAGGATAGTTTCGCCATCGAGGACGGCGCCCGTCGGGTCGTGGCCACGGTCGATTTCGAGAACGATCCGGCGCTTCGCGCACAATGGCGGTTGTTCGCCGAGCCTGAAGCACGCGAAATTGCGCAGTTGATCGCGCGCCTCTTGACCGATGTCGAAAGCCGGCCGGTCGGCGCGACCATTGTCCCGCCCGAAAACCTCAACGCCGAGAATGACGAATAGGCAGGCGTCTCTTGCGATTCAGGTGTACGCAGTGTTTTTCGGTGTTGGCGCTGGCCGTCGCCGGCCTGCTGCTTTGCGCGGCGGCGCGCGCGCAAGAAGCCGGCAACCTGCGCGAGGACGTTTGCCGGATGATCGACGCGGCGGCGGCGGGTCATGGCCTGCCGGCGGGTTTCCTGACCCGGCTGATCTGGCAGGAAAGCTCCTTTCGGCCCCGCGCGGTGAGCGGCGCCGGAGCGCAGGGCATCGCCCAGTTCATGCCGGGAACGGCGAGCGAGCGCGGCCTGGAGAATCCTTTCGATCCCGAACAGGCCATCCCCAAGGCGGCGGAATTTCTCGCCGAATTGCGTCAGCGCTTCGGGAATCTCGGCCTCGCGGCGGCGGCCTATAATGGCGGGCCGACGCGGGTCGCCAACTGGCTGGCCGGAACCGGCGGCCTGCCTTTCGAAACCCAGAATTATGTCGAAATCGTCACCCGCCGGCCGGTGGAGGACTGGCGCGACGGGGCCGGCGCCGCAGCGCGCGAGGCCGAATTGAACAAGGGCGCGAATTGCCTGGAGACAGCGGCAAGAATCGCCAAACACGAGCCGCTGCAGTTCGCCGGCTCGACCCTGACCGCGCCCTGGGGCGTGCAGCTCGCCGGCGCCTTCAGAAAAGGCGCGGCGCTCGCCGCCTATGGCCGGACGCGGCGGCAATTCGCCGGCCTCATCGGCGATGTCGAGCCGATGGTGATCGGCAAGAGGGCGCCGGGCCGGGGGTTTGCGCGATTCTGGCATGTGCGGGTGCCGGCGCCAAGTCGCGCGGCGGCGGACGCCCTGTGCCGGAAGATCGAACAGGGCGGGGGCGCCTGCGCGGTCCTGAAAACTTGATCGGACCTGTTGCACGTTCGCACTTTACAAATGGATGGGTTGTTCGCAAAAAGACGTAATGCCGCTTTTTTGCGGGTTATTTTCAGAACGACTAGAGCAAAAAAGGCCCGTATCGCCATGTCCTCGTGTTTTTCGGCGCCGTCCCCGGCGTCTTTGAGAAAATTCCGTCCGGCCCTGCTGGCCGGCCTGCTGCTGATCGGCGCCGCGCCGCAGGCCAGCGCGCAGTTCTGGCCCTGGGAGCAGCCCGCGCCGCAAAAGGACAAGAACGTCAAGCCTAGGCCGCAGACCGCGACGAGAACCTCGCCGCAGGGGCAAAGCATGGTCCAGCCGCAGGCCGAAACCCAGGCGCTGATGGCCCCGCAAAAGCCGTTGCGCGCCAAACCTGTCCATCAGGACGACGACGACGATTTCAATCTCACCACCCGGACTTCGCTTCACCCGTCCGACGGCGGCGTCGTTCGCCGGGGCGGGGGCGCAAATTACGCGTCCATTCCCGCCGACGCCGATCCGAATTATTCGACGCCGGTCGATCTCGACGGCGCGGTCAATTACAAACAGGCCACCCAGCGGCTCGTTCCCGATCCGACTGGCGAACCGTCGGGAACGCTGACCATCAACACCAAATTGCGCAAATTGTACCTTTCGCTCGGCGGCGGCCAGGCGGTCGAATATGGCATCGCCGTCGGCAAGTCCGGTTTCGCCTGGAAGGGCGTCGCCAGCGTCGGCCGCAAGTCCTACTGGCCCGGCTGGACGCCGCCGCCCGAAATGATCGAGCGCCGTCCCGAATTGCCGGAACATATGGACGGCAGCCTGTCCAATCCGCTCGGCGCCCGCGCGCTCTATCTGTTTCAGGGCAACACCGACACCTTGTTTCGCATCCACGGCACCAACGAGCCCAGTTCGATCGGCCATGCCGCGTCCTCGGGCTGCATCCGGATGCATAACGCCGACGTGATCGATCTTTACGGCCGCGTCTCCAAGGGCGCCCGCGTCGTCGTGATGTGACGGGACGCTTTGGTTGCTGTCGCCTGAAATCAGCTCTGGCCGGGTTTCAGGCGATAGAAGACGTGTTTGCCGATCACATCCATTTTCTTGAGCGCCCGCGCCCAGCGCGGCTTCACGTAATCGGCGTGATAATGGGTGGAGTCGCCGACATCGGCCAGCCAGGTTTTGCCGCCGAGCACGTCGTCGGCGATGCGCGTCGCCTGCGCCCAGGAGTCGCCTTCGCGCACCCGCAATGACTTGCCCTCGCAAGCGAAGGAGAACTGGCAGCCGCGATAATGGCGGCGGTTCTGGTACACCACGCCGCAAATGGTCGTAGGATACAGGCCGGAGGTCATGCGGTTGAGGATAACTTGCGCGACGGCGGCCTGTCCTTGTTCCGGTTCGCTGCGCGCCTCGAAATAGATCGCCTGGGCAAGGCACTGTTTCTCCGCCTCCAATTGCTGTGGCGCAATCAGCGCCAGATAGCGGCCCCTGTCTCCTGTCGCCGCGGGCCGGGCGGGCGGCGGCGCGATGAGCGAAGCGAAAGCCTCGACAGGAATCTGATCGCCGGCGACGGGCGTCGAGGAGCCGAGCGCCGCGGCGCGCGGCGTGGCGGGCGTCGCGCCCTGCGCGAGGCGCTCGGCCAGAGCGGCCGGGCGCATGGTCAAGGCGCCGCCGCCCTGATTGGGTGAAATCGCGGCCCGGCTCGGCTGGGCTGCCGGGCTTTCGCCAACTGGCCAGGCTTCGAAACCCGCGACCAGATCGGCGCCGGGCGCAAAACTGGAGACGACGCCGTTTTCATCCTGGCCGAAGGCCAGAAATTCGGCCTGAATTTTCGCCAGTCCGCCCTTCTGGCGCCATCTCCCGTCGAGTGTCGGGCGCAGGCCGACGATCGGATCGCCCTTGTGACTGCGGTCGATCTGCGGAAAGTTTTTGGCGTTTTTCTTGAGGTCGGCGCGCGGCTCGATCTCGTCGGGCTCGCCGTCGAATTGTTCGGGCGCCCCGATCGCGAGACGCGCCTCGCGCAACAGGCCGCGACCGAAATTTTCGCCAAACGGCGTCGCCAATGAGCGCACCGGCGGCGCGAGTTGTTGCGGCATGACGGCGGCGGCGACCGACAGCGGCGCCATCGAGGCTCCGGAAGGGACTTCCTGCCCGGCCTCGGCGGTGAAGGACACCAGCAGCGCGGCGGCGACACACCAGGGCGCTGCGGCTTCGCTCGCCCAGGCGAGACGCCGCAACGCATAACGCGCCAAAGTGAGATGCGCCTTACGCCGCGCCTTCAACATACGCGTTTCCCGTCCCGACCAACAAGGCAATCCCGGCCGCCGCACTTGTGCGCGGAGCGGAATATTTATCGCTCGTTAGGCTTGACGGGGCGTTACCAAGGGGCAGGGAACGCGCGTCCCGATCTGGGACGGGGCAAGAAATAGTGCGGATGGCGGTCGCGTGCGCCCCCTCACCGCAGCCCTCTCCCCGTAAAACGGGGAGAGGGAGTTTGGCGCGGACTTGCCCTTCGGGACGCCCGCTCAAAGCAAGGCTCCGCAGGCAGGGGGCGTTGTTGTCTGCGTGAGTCGGTGGAACCGACGCCCGCCTTACCGCACCAGAATGTTCCGGAACTGCCAGGGATCGCTCTCGTCGATGTCTTCCGGGAAGAAGCCGGGGCGGTTTTTTAATGGCGTCCAGTCGGTATAGACGCCGACCACCGGGCCGAGATAGGGCGTCTGGATTTCGAGGCAGCGCTTGTAGTCGAGTTCGTCGGCCTCCAGAATGCCCGCCTCGGGGTTTTCCAGCGCGTAGACCATTCCGGCGAGCACGGCGGAGGTCACCTGCAGGCCCGTGGCGTTCTGGTAAGGAGCGAGCTTTCTGGTCTCCTCGACCGACAATTGCGACCCGTACCAATAGGCGTTTTTGGCGTGGCCGAACAGCAATACGCCCAATTCGTCAATGCCGTCGACGATCTCGTGCTCGGTGAGAATGTGGTGCTTCTTCTGCACCTGGCCGGAGGCGCCGAACATTTCATGCAGCGACAGCACCGCGTCGTCGGAGGGGTGATAGGCGTAATGGCAGGTCGGGCGGTAGATGGGCTCGCCCTGGTCGTTGCGCACGGTCAGGTAGTCGGCGATCGAGATCGATTCGTTATGGGTGACGAGAAAGCCATATTGTGCGCCCGGAGTCGGCGCCCAGCTGCGCACACGGGTGTTGGCGCCCGGCTGCAACAGATAGACCGCCGCGCCGCAGCCGTGATGATGGGTGCGGCCATTGTCCGGCAGCCAGTTTTCGTGCGTGCCCCAGCCGAGTTCCGCCGGCTGCACGCCTTCGGAAACAAAGCCTTCGACCGACCAGGTGTTGACGAAGGTGCCGCGCGGCTTGGGGTCCTTCGCCCGCTGGGTGTCGCGTTCGGCGATATGAATGCCCTTGATGCCGAGACGCTGCGCCAGCGCGCCCCATTCCTCGCGGGTGTTCGGCTCCGGCGCCGCGTCGCCGAGATCGGCGGCGAGATTGACCAGCGCCTGTTTGACGAACCAGGACACCATGCCCGGATTGGCGCCGCAGCAGGAAATCGCCGTGGTTCCGCCCGGCGACTTGCGGCGCGACGCCAGCACGGTCTCGCGCAAGGCATAGTTGGAGCGCGCCTCGGGTCCCAGATGAGTGTCGAAGTAAAACCCGGCCCAGGGCTCGACCACCGTGTCGATGTAGAGCGCGCCGATCTCGCGGCACAGTTCGAGAATCGCCAGCGACGACGTGTCCACCGACAGGTTGACGCAAAAGCCCTGTCCGCCGCCGCGCGTCAGCAAAGGCGTCAGCAAGGCGCGGTAATTGTCGCGGGTGATGCCCGTCTTGATGAATTGATAGCCGCGATCTTCGGCGAGCGCCTTGTCGACGTCGGTCGGGTCGATCACCACCAGACGCTGGCGGTCGAATTCGAAATGGCGTTCGATCAGCGGCAGCACGCCCTTGCCGATCGAGCCAAAGCCGATCACCACGATCGGGCCGGAAATGCGGCCATGGACGGGCCAATCTGTCATGTTGTCATCCTGATCTGGAATAAACGCAGTTTTCACGGTTCTAGTCGCAAAGCGAAACGCCGGGGTCAAGCCGCGCCGCCCCGGATTCGCCTCCTCATTGTGACGGGCTCTGTGACAGCTTGACGACAAAGCGTTTATGCGGCCCGCAGGCGCTGCGCCTCCGGGGCGCAGCGCCCGGTCGCGCGCAAAAGTCCCCGCGCCCCGTCAAGCGCGCCGGGCGACAGTTCCAGCGCCAGAAAACGCGCCAGATCGACCGGGCCCGGCAGGTCGAGGTTCAGGGCGCCGTCGCGCGAAAAGCCGAAACGCTGGTAATAAGCCGCGTCGCCGACCAGTAGCACGGCGCTGTGGCCGAGTTCGCGCGCCCGATGCAGCCCGTGGAGGATCATCCGGCCGCCGAGTCCGCGCGAGCGCAAGGCGGGGTCCACGGCGATCGGGCCGAGCAGCAGGGCGTCAGGGCGATCGCCGGCGGCGACCGACCAGAAACGCAGGGTCGCGACCAGCGCGCCATTTTCCTCGGCCGCGAAAGCGAGACCCGGCGCCGGCAGGCGGTTTTCGCGCAGCCGTTCGCAGGTTTTGCGCCGGCGCTGCGGACCGAACGACAGGTCGAGCAAAGCCTCGCGCTGGGAAAAATTCTGCGGTGTCTCCTGACGCAGGACGGTTGCGCCGAAGCAGGGGTCGGTCTGGGGGAATTGAATCATGCGGACCTCCACGGGACCGGAAGAATCCGCCGCCGGCTTGAGCCAACGGGCGGGTTGAGGAGGCCGCCGCCCGTTGCGGGGCGGCGCTTGGCGTCGGAACGAAGCTTTAGGACGCGCGACTCAGATCACGTAGGACTTCAAGGGCGGGAACCCGTTAAACCCAACGGCGGAATAGGTCGTCGTATAGGCGCCGGTCCCCTCGATCAGCACTTTCGCGCCGATTTCGAGACTGACGGGCAGCCAGTACGGCTCCTTTTCATAGAGCACATCAACGGAGTCGCAGGTCGGGCCGGCGAGGACGCA
Organism: uncultured Rhodoblastus sp.; assembly: GCF_903903185.1. Classification (GTDB taxonomy): domain Bacteria; phylum Pseudomonadota; class Alphaproteobacteria; order Rhizobiales; family Beijerinckiaceae; genus Rhodoblastus. Next base: position 1,263 of record NZ_CAIUXT010000121.1, on the reverse strand, counting down.
AGGCTCGCGCGGGTCCGAATCGAAATCCGTGCGGATCGGATAACGAATCATCTCGTCCATGGTCTCGGCCAGTCCGTTGAACTTGCCGATGTCGAGATAGACCCATTTCACCTGGTCATCGTCGGATTTTTTCGAAATCAGCACGACTTCCGCCTCGATCACGCCGGCATTGCCGACCATGCCGCGGCCCGGTTCGACGATGGTTTCGGGAATGCGGTTGCCGAAATGGCGCCGCAAGGCCCGGAAGATCGCGTCGCCATAGGTTCGCACCGCCGAGACGCGCTTGAGATATTGCGTCGGGAATCCGCCGCCGAGATTGACCATCTGCAACGAAATGCCGCGCTCGGCCAGTTCCTTGAACACGCCCGCCGCCGATTTGAGCGCCAGATTCCACATGCGTGGATTGCGCTGCTGCGAGCCGACGTGAAAGGACAGGCCATGCGCCTCGAGCCCCAGCCGATGGGCCAGTTCGAGCACGCGAGGCGCCATGGCCGGCGCGCAGCCGAACTTGCGCGACAACGGCCATTCGGCGCCGGCGCCGTCGCACAACATCCGGCAGAATACTTTGGCGCCGGGCGCGGCGCGCGCGACCTTTTCGACCTCGGCTTCGCAATCGACGGCATAGAGGCGCACGCCGAGTTCGAAGGCGCGCAGAATGTCGCGTTCCTTCTTGATGGTGTTGCCGAAGGAAATGCGGTCGGGCGAGGCGCCTGCGGCGAGCGCCTGTTCGATCTCGACCACAGAAGCGCAGTCGAAACAGGAGCCGAGCCGGGCGAGCAGCGCCAGGACTTCCGGCGCCGGATTGGCCTTGACGGCATAAAACACGCGCGTATCGGGCAGAGCCCGGGCGAAAGACGCGTAATTGGCGCGCACGACGTCGAGGTCCAGCACCATGCAGGGACCGTCCTCACGCCGGTTGCGCAGGAATTCGAGAATACGGTTGGTCATCGCGGCATCCCTGACGAAGGGCGCGCCGTGGCGCGCCATGACAATGGGCTTCGGAGGAGTGGCGTCAGCCGGCCGCATTCGCGCGTTGGAGACGCGACGTGCGGCAGGAAAACGCCATCCGGGATCGTTCAGCCGCGCAGAAAATCTGCGCATCCGAGCGATCGGGTGCTGCGCCGTGGACGCGTTCAACCCGGAAGGCGCGAGCCATCCAAGGTTTGAAGCGGCCTTCGATTGGAAAGGGGGGTCCCGATCCGCACGCCCGGCAAGAAAGACAAGCCTCTTCGGTAAGCCGACCTTTGGAGGGTCGACAGAGAC